>CAYTUW010000036.1:7586-17831 GCA_964441435.1 uncultured Rhodobacterales bacterium | reverse complement strand
GACAGGTCCATCACCACGCCCATATCGTGTTCGATCAGCACAATCGTCGTGCCGAATTCATCATTCACATCAAGGACAAAGCGGCTCATGTCCTCTTTTTCCTCGACGTTCATCCCGGCCATCGGTTCATCGAGCAGCAGAATCTTTGGCTCTGCCACCAATGCACGGGCAAGTTCCACGCGTTTCTTCAGCCCGTAGGGCAGACGCCCGACCGGGGTTTTGCGGATCGCCTGAATTTCAAGGAAGTCGATGATCCGCTCTGCCTTTTCGCGGTTCTCAACCTCTTCGCGTTCGGCCCTGCCCCACCACATCGCCTGGCTGAACAGCCCGGATTTCATCTGAGTCAGGCGCCCGGTCATCACGTTGTCAAGAACGCTCATCCCTTGAAACAGCGCGATGTTCTGAAAGGTGCGCGCAATGCCCTGACGCGCCACCTGATAGGGTTTCATCGACGGGCGTTGTTCCCCGCGAAACCAGACTTCGCCGTCCTGCGGATGATAAAAGCCGGAAATCACGTTCAGCATCGACGATTTCCCGGCCCCGTTCGGCCCGATGATTGCGCGAATTTCCCCTTCACGCACATCAAAGGAAATATCCTTGATCGCCACCACACCGCCAAAGCGTAAGGTGATATTCTTCATTTCCATCACCACACCGCCGATCTGGCGGCCGTCCTCGGTGACATATCCTTCGCTCACGTCTTTCATTCCGCCATCCTAACAAAGTGTGCGAGTAGAAACGCTAATCCGACACCTACTCCGATGAACGCCACATCGTAGAAAATCGAAACATCATCAAACCCGAGGGTTTTCTTCCAAGCGACTCCTGCACCTGCCCCCACACCGCACGCAATTCCGTTTACGGTCTTGTCCGACAGCTTTTCCGCCCCCAACACGATGGCAACCACGCCAATCACCGTTAGTCCGATCGCGACGTATAGGATACTCATTCCGCCGCCTGCCTTTGCCCTTCGACCGGCACCACGGCCACGTCACGGACCTCCAACGTGGCAGAGATCGAACCCTTCCGCCCGTCCTCATAAGTCACTTCGGTCACGGTGGAGACTTCCTTCGATCCGTCATAAAGCGCCGTCACCAGATCATCGAATTTCTCACCCACGATCTTGCGCCGGACCTTCCGTGTCCGGGTCAACTCGCCATCATCGGCATCCAGTTCCTTGTGCAGGATCAGAAAGCGGTGGATCTGACAGCCAGACAGCATCGCATCCTCAGCCACCGAACGGTTCACTTCTTCGATGTGATCCTGAATGGTGGCGTAGACCTCAGGATGACCCGCCAGTTCCTGATAAGAGGCATAGGCGATATTGTTCCGTTCCGCCCAGTTGCCGACGGCAGTGAGATCAATATTGATGAAGGCAGTGCAGAAATCACGATCAGCCCCAAAAACCACCGCCTCCAGGATATTGGGGAAGAATTTCAGCTTGTTTTCCACATATTTCGGCGCAAACAGGCGGCCATCACCCATTTTGCCAACATCTTTGGCCCGGTCGATAATGCGCAGATGACCTGTGCCTTCCTCAAAAAACCCGGCGTCCCCGGTGGCAACCCAGCCTTCGGCGTCTTTGGTGTCTGCGGTGCTTTCCGGGTTCTTGTAATATTCGACGAACACGCCGGGGGAGCGATAGAACACCTCACCATTGTCGGCGATCCGCACTTCGACACCGGGGCTGGGCACGCCAACGGTGTCTGATCTGACCTCCCCATCGGGTTGCTGGGTGATGAACACCCCGGCTTCGGTCTGACCATAAAGCTGTTTCAGGTTGATCCCAAGCGAGCGGTAGAAATCAAAAATTTCGGGGCCGATTGCCTCCCCCGCGGTATAGCCAACGCGCACCTTGGAAAAGCCCAGCGTGTTCTTGAGCGGCCCATAGGTTGTCAGTTCACCCAACCCGTATTTGATCCGATCCCACAGCCCGACCTTTTTGCCATCCAGCAAATCCGGGCCGACCTTTTTCGCGTGCCCCATGAAGTAGTGGAACATGCGGCGTTTGAAGGCCCCTGCGTCCTCCATTCGGATCATCACCTGCGTGAGCTGGTTTTCGAAGATCCGCGGCGGGGCAAAATAATAGGACGGCCCGATTTCGCGCAGGTCCGTCATCATGGTGTCCGCGCTTTCCGGGCAATTCACACAGAACCCGCTCCACGGTGCCTGCCCCATCGAAAAGATAAAGTCCCCCACCCAGGCCATTGGCAGATAAGCCAGCACTTCTTCGTTCGGGCCAAGATGGTCGAAGTCGCAGGAGTTTTGCGCAGTGACGATGATATTGCGGTTGGATAACACCACGCCCTTGGGCTTGCCGGTGGTGCCTGAGGTGTAGAGCATTACGCAGGTCGTATCGAAATCAAGCGCCGCAATCCGACGTTCCAGTTCCGGCGACAGTTCGTCCACAGCCGCGCGGCCCTGCGCCTGCACGTGGGAGAAATCATGCAGGTGTGTATGGTCATATTTCCGCAGGCCGCGCGGATCGAGGTAGATCATATGTTCAAACTGATCGAGCTCATCCTGAATCTCGATCACCTTGTCGACCTGTTCCTGATCCCCCGCGATGACAAATCGCGCGCCGCAATGGCCCAGCACATAGGCCATCTCTTCGGCCACGGCATCCTGGTAGAGCGGCACCGGCACGGCACCACACATCTGGGCCGCAACCATTGACCAGTAGAGATACGGGCGGTTGCGCCCGATAATGGCGATGAAATCCCCCTCAGCCACGCCAAGGTTCAGAAGGCCAAGCGCCAGAGCCTCTATTTCTGCGTTTGCCTCGGACCAGCTCCAGCTTTGCCAGATGCCGAATTCCTTTTCACGATAGGCGGGCGCATTGGCAAACTGCTTCGCATTGCGGCGAATAAGTGCCGGCAAGGAATTCAGTTCGCCCGATGCGGTCGACTGTGTGGTCAATTCTGTTCCTCCCTGGCACGCCCCCGCGTGCCCACGCTTGACGTTTGGGGTGATTCCTCCGCCCCATAGGCATCACGCGCTTTTCATTAGCACAAAAATTCCCTGAGACTTTTTCCGGAGTTTTGCGCAATCCTAACGAATTGTTACCAGTATGCCCTACCCCTTTTCCTGAACCAAGCGGCCTGCTAGCGATAAAGCGGGAGGATGGAATGCCAGAGGATTTCAAATCTTCGCTTTCGCAAACCGCAGAGATGACCACTGCGGGGCTCAACCTGATTCAACAGGCGCTGTCGATCTATGACAACGACCTCAGGCTCGCGGTATCAAACGCCCGCTTTCGCGAAATGTTTGACCTGCCGGACCATCTGATCACCCCTGGTGCCTCTTTCGAAGACACGATCCGCCATCTGGTCGAACGCGGTGAATACGGGCCTGTTGATGACGTTGATGAAGGCGTGCGCATCCGGGTTGAACAGGCGCAGGCGTTTGAGCCACACTACATGGAACGCACCCGGGCCAACGGCCGCACGATATCTGTCGAAGGCCATCCGCTGCCCGAAGGTGGCTGGGTGACCGTTTACACGGATATTACGGAAATCAAGGAACAGGAATCCCTGCTTCGTGCGCGGTCAGAAACCCTATCGGATCAACTGTTGTCCCATGCCGAACGGCTATCCCAGACGAACCGGGAACTTGCCTCAACCATTTCGCGGCTCGAAGAAACCCGGCGCAGCCTGACAGAGATGGAGGCCCGCGCAAGGCTTACAACGGAAATGATGCCCGCGCATATCGCGCATATCGGCCCCGACCAGCGGTACACGTTTTCAAACCGACGCCTGTCTTCGATCATGCCCGGCCGCCCGGAGCGGATCATCGGACTGCCAATAAAGGACGCCGTTGGGTCTGACGCCTGGCGCCACCTGAAGCCAAGGCTGCTGGAGGCTTACGAAGGAAAGGCCAGCGTTTTTGAATTCACCGATACCGGGTCAGGGCGCCGGATCAGGGTGGCCTTTACGCCTGATGAGCACGAAAAATCTGATGCCGGTGTCTATATTCTGTCGATGGACGTAACGGAGGAGGCCCAGGCGCGCGCAGCACTGGCCCAGACGCACAAACGGGAACTGGCTGCCCAGCTGACATCGGGGCTGGCCCATGACTTTGCCAATCTTCTGACCATCATTCTCGGCCTGCAATCGCGGCTCGCTAAATTTGACCTTCCGGGCGAGGCACAGGCCCTGATCAATGCGACACAGGCCGCCGCCAAACGGGGCGGGACCCTGCTTGACCGGATTGCTCAGATGTCGGGGCATCGGGACCCGCGGCCAAAGCCAACAAAACCGCATGATTTCTTGAATGACATCATGATCCTGGCGGGCGGTTCATTGCCGGAACAGATTGCGCTCGACCTGAACTTGTCGATCGGCAACGATCCCCTGTTGTTTGACCCTGGTCATTTGCAGGATTCACTTCTGAACCTCATTTTGAACGCCCGTGCCGCAATAGGCCAGGAATCGGGGCGCATCGAACTCGCCGCGCGCAACGTCCGTGATACCTGGCTGGAAGTGACGGTCAATGACACCGGCCCTGGGTTCAGCGAAGCCGCGCTTTCGCAGGCGCTTGACCCGTTTTTTACCACAAAAGGGGAGGAAGGGTCAGGGTTGGGCCTTTCCATGGCTTATGATCTGACCAAATCCGAAGGCGGAAAGTTACAGCTTTCCAACACAGAGGCAGGGGCGCAGGTATCGATTCGATTGCCGCTGCGCCGGGTGAAGGATGATCGCGTTTCGCGCCTGGTGTTGCTGGTCGAGGACAGTGACGAGATCCGAGAATCCGTGCGCGAAATGCTGATAGGTATGGGGCATAAAGTGATCGAGGCAACCACGGCGGAAGAAGGTTTGAGCCTGGCGCAGGTGTCGGGGATAGAGATGATTTTATCCGATATAATGCTAGCCGGTGAGTTGAGCGGGAGTGACCTTCTCCGTGCGGTTGCGGATCGTGGAATTGAGGTGCCTTCCTTCCTGATGACCTCGCTCCCGCGGGGCAATGCGGCCCGAAAGAAGGCGGCGGCTCGGTTCCCGCTGATCAGCAAGCCCTTCACGGCGTCTGAATTGCATGGTTTCTTGCAAGGGGCCGGAACATGAGCGCCCCCCTGATCGCCATTCTGGACGACGAAGCCGAAATCAGGAAAATGCTGGCTGAGGCGCTGGATGAGGCGGGGTTTCGCACAGTATCTTTTGGCCGGGCAACAGAATTTGAGGCCGCACTTGCGCGCACAACGCCCGATGTCTGCCTTGTGGACCTCGGCCTGCCGGACAAGGATGGCCTTGCCCTTGTCCATCGGCTGGCGCTGGAAAGCGGCGCGTCGATCATCATCATATCCGGGCGCGCCCAGGTGCAGGACCGGGTGACAGGGTTGGAGCTGGGCGCAGATGACTACATCATCAAACCCTTTGATCCGGCCGAGGTTGTCGCACGTGTGCGGGCGCGCCTGCGCACGGGAAAAGAGCCCACGCATCCCAATGCCATCGCCCATTTCGCCGGGTGGACAGCAAATTTTGACCGCTACACGCTGACCGATTCCGATGGGGCCGAGACGCCGTTTTCCCATGCGGAGGGCGAAGTGCTCAGGCTGTTTCTGGATAGCCCAAAACGTCTGATTTCGCGCGCACAGATGCAGGAACATCTGGGCGGTGCAGCGGGGGAAAGCTTTGACAGGGCGATGGATGTGCGTATTTCACGATTGCGCACCAAACTACGCGAAGACCCCAAGAACCCCCGCCTTATCAAGACGATATATGGTGCCGGCTATATCTTCCTTGGGGATGTGGCCTGGGGTTGATCGCAAACTCCGAGCGGCAGATCAAATGAACTCTCCACGATGGGCCTTGAAGTGCGGAATCAGGATTTCGCAGAAGGCTGAAACTTTGGCGCTGGTCCACAGATCGCGGTGCGCCACCACCCAGAGGTCGGGGTATGGTTCCGGTGACAGGACCGGCACCTGAGTAAGCCCATACGCCCGGCCCAGAAACAGCGGCAGACGCGCAACACCTAGCCCGGCCTGTACAGCCCCGACAACGGCAATCATATCGTCAAACCACAATCTGACGTTTGACTTTGAATATGTCCCCAAGGTCGGCTTTGGCGGCCCTTTCCAATGGGTGAAACCGATCCAGTCCAGCGTCGCCCCGGGATCATTCCTAAGCGTTGCGGCAACCTCTGTGTTGGCAAACCCTGCCGCCTTCTGGGCTGCCAGCCGGCACCCGATCAGCGTATCACCGGGATCATCACTGACCCGGATCGCCAAATCTGCCTCACGCTGGTTAAGGTTGAGCAGGTCATTTGTTGCCTTCACCGTCAGATCAACATCCGGGTAGGCACGAAGAAACCTGTCAATAACCGGGTTGAGATGGGTCGCGATCAACAGCTGCGGCGCCGTAAGCGTGAATTTGCCCGCAAGCGAATGATCGGCCTTGCCAAGCTGCAGACGAAAACCGGCCTCCGCCTCGGCCATCAGTTCCGCCTGTTCAGCCGCCTTCAGGGCCAATTTCGTTGGCTCATAACCCTGCGGCATGCGGTTGAACAACGCAGCGCCATAGGCTTTCTCTGCCTGGGCAATCCGGCGGGCAACAGTGGTGTAATTGACGCCCAGAACCTCCGCCGCCTTTGCAAGCGATCCGTGCCGGACCATCATCATTACGGCCTTCAGGTCATCCCAGTTCTGTCCGGCTTCCAGTGTCATACATGCAATATTGCATATCATAAATGCAAAAGCATCCTGTTTTCGCTTGGCTGAGCACAGAATATCTCTGACTCACCCAAACAAAGGAGCCAAAAATGATCTATGCCATCGTTCAAATGCGGGTAGATAACCCCGACAAACTCGCCGCCTACCGTGAGACCGCCAATGTCGCGCTCAGCAAACACAGTGGTGTGGTCGTGGCGGTGTCCGCAAAGCCGCCCGCGCTCGAAGGGGAGGCCCCGGCACCGGATATGCTCGGCGTTCTGAGCTTCCCGGACGAAGCCGCCGCCCGCGCCTGGGTCAGTGACGCCGAACACGCGGATATCCACGCGCTGCGCGGTGAAATCGGGGCGTGTGATATCAAATTGCTCGTCTGACGGCAGGACCAACGGGGGGGGGTGACTGCCCATCCCCCGACACGTCCACATCAGGTTGGCGCGGCATGCTGCGGCGCGGCTACACCGGTGCCGAATGAAAGGCTATAGTTCGCATATGGATATTATCAGCATGGCATTTTATGCGGTGGTTTGCGGTCTGCTGAGCGCCGCTGCCCCCGCCCTACCCTCTGCCCTTCCGCGTCTTGCCATTGGTGCCGCGGTTGGCATCGCAGCGGCAGCGATCCTGCCGCTGGTGCGGGGAATGATGGGGTACTGACTACTCTGCCGCGTGTGCTGGAACCTTTTCCACCCGCACGGCGGAGAATTTGAACTCCGGGATTTTGCCATAGGGATCAATCGCCGGGTTTGTCAGCACGTTTGCCGCCGCCTCGACATAAGCAAAGGGCACAAACACCATGTCCGGTGCGACCGCCCGATCGGCGCGCGCCATAATGTCGATGGAGCCGCGCCGCGTGGTCAGGCGCACCATGTCACCGGGCTCCACCCCCATCTGGCGCAGCGTGCCGGGGTGCATCGAACAGTTTGCCTCAGGCTCCACCGCGTCCAGAACCGACGCACGCCGTGTCATCGACCCGGTGTGCCAGTGCTCAAGCTGCCGCCCGGTTGTCATGATCATCGGGTAGTCCGCATCCGGTGCCTCATCCGGGGGAATGATCGCCGCCGGGGTGAATTTTGCCCGGCCCTCTTCGCGTGGGAAACCATCACCGAAAACCACGGCCTGCCCCGGATCATCGGGCGACAATGACGGGTAGGTCACGGCTTCCCGTTCCAGCCGTTCCCAGGTGATATTGTCAAGCGAGGGCATGTTCAGCGCCATCTCGGCAAAAACCTCTGACGGGTGGGAATAGGTCCAGCCAAGCCCCAGCCGCCGCGCCAGATCAACGGTGATGGCCCAGTCTTCGCGCGCGTCGCCCGGCGGGGCCACAGCGGGGCGCACCATCTGCACCTGACGGTTGGTGTTGCTGACGGTGCCGGATTTTTCATAAAGCGCAGAGGCCGGCAGGATCACATCCGCATAGTTCGCAGTTTCGGTGAGGAAAATATCCTGCACAACGAGATGTTCGAGCTTTGCAAACGCTTCTCGCGCGTGTTCGACATCGGGGTCCGACATGGCGGGGTTTTCACCAAGGATATACATCGCCTTCGTGTTGCCCGCGTGGATGTCATCGACAATTTCGGTGACGGTCAGCCCCTTTTCATTGCTGAAATCATCGCTGCCCCAGACATCGGTGAAGGCCTTGCGAATACCATCATCCGTGACCGACTGATAATCCGGCAGGAACATCGGGATAAGGCCAGCATCAGACGCGCCCTGCACATTGTTCTGCCCACGCAGGGGATGCAGGCCCGTACCGGGCCGCCCGACCTGGCCACACATCAGGGCGAGGCTGATAAGGCAGCGGGAGTTGTCGGTGCCGTGGATATGTTGCGAAACCCCCATGCCCCAGAAGATCATAGCGGATTTCGCCGTGGCAAAGGTGCGGGCAACATCGCGCAGAACCTCTGCCTCGATGCCGCAGATGTCGGTCATTTTTTCCGGGCTGAAGTCGGCGAGATGGGCCTTTTCGGCCTCCCAGTTCTCGGTGAACGCCTCGATATATTGCTGGTCGTAAAGCCCTTCCTCCACAATCACATGCATGATCGCGTTGAGCATCGACACATCCGCACCGGGGCGGAATTGCAGCATGTGGCTGGCAAAGCGTCGCAGGCCAACCCCGCGCGGGTCCATCACGATAAGCTTGCCGCCGCGTTTGGTGAACTGCTTGAAATAGGTTGCGGCAACGGGATGGTTTTCGACCGGGTTCGCGCCGATCACGATCGCCACATCGGCGTTTTCGATTTCGTTGAACGTCGCGGTCACAGCGCCGGAGCCGACGTTTTCGATCAGCGCGGCCACCGACGACGCGTGGCACAGCCGTGTGCAGTGATCGACATTGTTGTGTTTGAAACCTTCGCGGATAAGTTTCTGGAACAGATAGGCCTCTTCATTCGTGCATTTGGCGGAGCCGAACCCTGCCACGGCCTTGCCACCGTGGGCCTGCGCGCGTTTCGCCATGCCACCGGCGGCGGCGTCCAGTGCCTCCTCCCATGTCGCCTCTCTGAAATGGGTCGTGAGGTCCGCAGGGTCCACATTCAGCCCCTTAGGCGGCGCATCCTCGCGGCGGATCATCGGTTTTGTCAGCCGATGCGGGTGGTGGATATAATCAAATCCAAAGCGGCCCTTTACACAAAGCCGCCCTTCGGTTGCGGGGCCATTGATCCCCTCGACATATTTGACCTTGCCGTCCTTGACCTTGAGGCTGACCTGACAGCCAACACCGCAGAACGGGCACACGCTGTCAACTTCGCTGTCAAAATCTGCACGATCCCCGACCTGATCGGCATCCACCACGGTTGCGGGCATCAACGCGCCGGTTGGGCAGGCCTGCACACATTCGCCACAGGCCACACAGGTGGAGGCCCCCATCGGATCCGCAATGTCAAACACTGGATAGGCATCGTGACCACGTCCCGCCATGCCGATCACGTCATTGACCTGCACCTCGCGGCAGGCCCGCACACAAAGGCCGCACTGGATACAGGCATCAAGGTTCACATTCATCGCGACATGGCTGTCATCAAGCAGCGGAATGCGCCCTTGCTCCAGCTTCGGAAAACGGCTTTCGGAAATGCCGTTCAGCTCTGCCATATCCCAGAGGTGGGCGGATTTGTCATGCGCCACATCGCGGTCAGGCTGATCCGCAAGCAGCATTTCGACAACCAGTTTGCGCGCTGTTTCTGCCCGCGCCGAATTCGTTGTCACAACCATCCCGTCAGCCGGTTCACGAATGCAGGAGGCGGCGAGCGTGCGCTCGCCCTCGATCTCCACCATGCAGGCGCGGCAGTTGCCGTCGGGGCGATATCCCGGCGCTGGCTTGTGGCAGAGATGCGGAATCACCAATCCGCGACCGTTCGCAACCTCCCAAATTGTCTGGCCCTTCTCGGCCTCTACCTCTTTGCCATCCAGGGTAAATTTGACTGTCTCGGCCATGCGTTCGCTCCCAATTCGCACCCACGTTAAACCAAGGACGCAGCAGACCAAAGCCCCTATCCGCGACCGGAAAGGCGCTAAATACGCCAAACCCCTTTTCCTGATCGCGGACGCATCCTATTCAGAGCATTCGCAGGAAGGAAACCCTAATGACCCAG
>CAYTUW010000036.1:0-7576 GCA_964441435.1 uncultured Rhodobacterales bacterium | reverse complement strand
CGACACGGGCAGGCCAATTCCGGCGCCCGAACAGACGCCGAATACGATCGGCTGAGCGATCTCGGCCATCAGCAGGCCCGCTGGCTAGGGGAGCATTTTGACCAAAGCGGCGAGCGCTTTGCCCGCGTCTATTGCGGCACGCTTCGGCGGCACCGGGAAACCGCGGCGGGTATGGCAGCCGCTAGCCATGCAGAGGTGATAGAGGATTCGCGTCTGAATGAGGTTGAGTATTTTCACCTGACTGAACTGGCCGAACAGCAGCTTGGCCTGCCTTACCCGGAGACCCGCGAAGATTTCGCCGCACATATGCCGCAGGTCTTTGCCGCGTGGGAAGAACGCCGCCTGACAGGCGGGCGCGAAACCTACGACACGTTTGAAAGCCGTATTCGGGACGTGACCGCCGACATTGCCAGCGGTTCCGGTGGCGCGCTTGTCGTGACCTCTGGTGGGGTCATTGGCATGGTCGTGAAACAAGTTTTAGGCCTCGGCATTGAGAAGTGGGCACATGTCTGCCTTGCCGGGATACACACTTCGGTGCATCGTTTCCTGGTGCAGGAAACGGGAACAGCGCTGACGCAGTTCAACGCGGTGCCGCATCTGGAAACGCCGGAGCGGCAATTTGCACAGACGCATATCTGAGGGGTCAACATGAAACTCTGCTACGCCAACGGAACCATCGCTGTCGCCCCGATTGTGGCGCTGAAAGAAGCCGGGATCGCGTTTGAACCCGTGAAGATTGACTTCGCAAATGCGGAGCAGACCAAGCCCGACTATCACCAGATCAATCCAAAAGGCCGGGTGCCCGCCCTGATCGACAGCGATCGGGTTCTGACGGAAACCGGGGCAATCCTCGAATACATCGCGGCATTGGCACCAAAGGCCGGGCTGATCCCTGCGGACCCTTGGCAGGCAGGGCAGATGCGGGCGCTGATGTATTACTTTGCCTCCACGATGCATGTGAACCACGCGCACAAGATGCGGGGGCACCGCTGGGCGAACAAACAGGCGTCATTTGAGGACATGACCGCGAAAGTACCCGAAAACATGGCGGCCTCCGCGGCCCATGTTGAAAGCCGGATTATCGGGCCGTTTACCATGGGTGATGCGGTGACGCTTGCCGATCCCTATCTCTTTGCGATTTGCCGCTGGCTAAAAGGGGACGGGGTGAATATCGCCGATTTTCCCAAACTCTCCGCCTTCTTTGACATGATGAGCATGCGTCCATCTGTTACATCCGCCGAAGCCGAAGGGCTGCTCTGATGGCGCATCTCTGGGTCCGTGCTGAAAGCCGCGCCAATGAGGAACGCGTCGGGGTGACGCCGGAAGGGGTGGCCGAGTTGATCAACGCAGGGCTGCGCGTCACGGTGGAGGCCGCGCCGCACCGGATCATCGAGATTGAGGGTTACAAGGCTGCTGGTGCAGAGATTGCACCTGAAGGCAGCTGGCCCGACGCACCGGATAACGCTGTGATTTTCGGCCTGAAAGAATTGCCCGATGACGGCACGCCACTGCGGCATCGCCACATCATGTTTGGACATGCGTTCAAGGGCCAGGGGGCCGGGCGCGTGCTACTCGACCGTTTCAGGGCGGGGGGTGGCACGCTGCTGGATCTTGAATACCTGGTAGATGGGGGCGGGCGACGCGTTGCCGCGTTTGGCTACTGGGCCGGGTTTGTAGGTGCTGCGGTTTCGGTCAAAGGCTGGGCGGCGCAGCAGGCGGGTGGCCTGTGTGGATCGGTCAGCGCCTATCCGAACAAACATGCGCTGCTGGCGGAGCTTCGCAGCGCCATCGCGGGCCTCAGCCTGCCGCGCGCTTTGGTCATTGGCGCACTTGGCCGGGTGGGCACGGGGGCGGCGGACCTGTGCGAAACGCTGGGCATTGATGTCACCAAATGGGACATGGCGGAAACTGCGCAGGGCGGGCCGTTCTCTGAAATCCTCGACCACGATCTCCTTTTCAACTGCATCCTCGCACGGCCCGGCACACCTGTCTTTGTGCCTGCCGGGGCCAAGACCGCACGGCGCAACCTCTCTGTCATCGGGGATATCGCCTGTGATCCCGACAGCGATTACAACCCTGTCCCACTCTATGACGAAGCGACAAGCTGGGCCGCGCCGTGCCTGCGCGTGCATGACACCCCACCGCTCGACATCATGGCCATCGACAATCTGCCATCTCTCCTGCCGCTGGAATCAAGCGAAGATTACGCCAGACAGCTCCTGCCGACTCTGTTGACTCTGGAAAATGACAGCCAGGGCATCTGGGCGCGCGCAGAAGCCGAATTCACCCGCGCATTGGGGTCATGACCACCCCCGACAGCTTCATTCGTCCATAAGTATCCTCGGGGGCTGCGCGTATGAATACGCGCAGGTCGGGGGCAGACAGCCCCCGCACCAAGGTCTTGCGACATTTGTCGCGCCTTTTTGTGAACCTGTCAGGCAGGCCAGCCGCCGACGGCTTTGACCTCAAGGAAATCCTCAATCCCCCAATGTCCACCTTCACGGCCATTGCCGGATTGCTTGTACCCCCCAAAGGGCGCGCCGTTTGATCGACTCTGCCCGTTGATTTCCACCATGCCGGACCGCATGGCCCGCGCCACGCGACGCGCTTTTGACGCATCTTGTGTCTGGACATAGTTGGTCAGCCCGTAAACCGTGTCATTGGCGACCTCGACCGCCTCTTCTTCGGTGTCAAAGGGAATCATCGACAGGACGGGGCCAAATATTTCCTCCCGCGCGATGGTCATGTCGTTTGTGACATCGGCAAAAACCGTTGGCCGCACGAAATAGCCACGGTTCAGCCCTTCGGGCCGCCCAGTGCCGCCGGCGATCAGCCGCGCCCCTTCATCAATGCCCTGCTGGATCAACTCCTGGATTTTGTTGAACTGGATTTCGGAAACAACAGGCCCCATGTGGCGGCCTTCCTCCGACGCCGGACCAACCGTAACCTTGCTGGCGGTTTCCGCAGCGATTTCCACCGCGTTGTCATAGATCGACCGCTCCACCAGCATCCGGGTCGGCGCGTTACAGCTTTGGCCTGAATTGTTCATCACATGCAGAACGCCGCGTTTTACCGCTTTTTCATCCGCATCGGCAAAGACGATATTTGCGCCTTTGCCACCGAGTTCCAGCGCCACGCGCTTGATCGTATCGGCGGCGGCCTTGGTGATCAGGCGCCCGGCACGGGTGGAGCCGGTGAAGGACACCATATCGACATCCGGGTGCAGCGAAAGCTGGCTGCCAACCCCCGGCCCATCGCCGTTGACCATGTTGAACACGCCGGGCGGGAAGCCTGCGGCGTCTACAATTTCGGCAAAGACAATAGATGACAACGGCGCGACCTCTGACGGTTTCAAAACCACGGTGCAACCCACAGCCATCGCCGGGATACATTTCAGAACCACCTGATTCATTGGCCAGTTCCACGGCGTGATCATGGCGCAGACGCCAATCGGTTCCATCAGGATGCGGTCATTCGGCGTGTCGTCACGCAGCGGGCGATCAAACTCAAACGATTCCAGCGCCTGCAGGAACCCTTCGGTGTGCCAGGGGCCACAAGGGGTCTGCTGTTGACGTGCAAAATCAATCGGCGCGCCCATTTCCAGGCTGATCGCCTGACTCATATCCTCTGCACGGGCGTTATATTCATCATAAAGACGGCGGATCGCGGCGATGCGTTCCTCCTTCGGGGCCGCCGCCCAGGCCGGAAAAGCCGCACGCGCGGCCGCCACAGCAGCATCAGTATCGGCCCGATCACCAAGGGAAATGACAGCGCAGACTTCTTCTGTCGAAGGGTCCACTACATCACAGTCATTGGGCTTTGCCGGGGCGACCCACTGGCCATTAATATAAAAATCGCGTTTTTCGATCATGGGATTCCCTCCTTTGGTCAGCGGTCAGATTGTCAGGTTACCGATTGCGCTGCAACTGCTCTGGAACCCTGCAATCACGATGCTTATACTCCGTTAGGAAGCCGCAGCATTGCCTGACTGCGACATAACCTGTGAGGAAAAGACCATGGCGCTCCGCATCAATGACACAGTTCCCGATTTCGAAGCTGACACCAGTGCTGGGAAAATCAAATTCCATGACTGGATTGGCGACAGCTGGGCCATTCTGTTTAGCCACCCAAAGGATTTTACCCCGGTCTGCACAACAGAATTCAGCGCGGTAGCGCAGCTTGCCGATGAATGGGAAAAACGCGGCACCAAGGTTATTGGCGTTTCAGTTGACGGTGTGGACGATCACAAGAAATGGATTGGCGACATCGAAGGATATGGCAACGCCAAGGTCGGATTCCCGATTATTGCGGATGAAGGGCTGAAAGTATCCAAGGCCTTCGACATGCTACCGGCAGAGGCTTACATGCCTGATGGGCGCACACCTGCCGACAGCGCAACCGTGCGATCCGTTTTCATCATCGGGCCTGACAAACAGCTGAAACTTTCAATGACCTATCCGATGAATGTCGGGCGCAACTTTGCAGAGGTTCTGCGCGCCCTCGACGGGTTGCAAACGGCGGCAAAAGAAAACGTCGCAACACCCGCAAACTGGACTCCGGGGGGCGACGTTGTCATCCCTGCCACGGTCAGTGATGAGGACGCAAAGGCGAAGTTCGGCGAATTCACCACCCACTACCCCTATTTGCGCACGACCAAACTATAGACTCAAATCCCGTCAGATGGGTCAGCCCCCGGCAATAAGTCGGGGGCTGGTTTTTTAGTTCCAATAGCCGTTTGCCGCAGAAATCGTCGCAAAATATTGCGCTACAACCGCAGATGCCGCGATTAGCCCTGCCGCGTCGCCTGCATAATCCGGGCGTAACGCTTTACGCTTAGCCTCATCCGGCTGAATCGCTTTGACCGATCTGCGCGAAAGCATCAGCGCCAAGGCAAAGCCTTCTTCTGCATCCTTGGTAATCAGTGACAGGGTCATTCCGTAATCCGTCCCGGCAGAGTCAGATCGCCTGAGGCCACATCAAACACATCGGTGACGCAAAGCAGCGGCGCGTGGATGTTCGCGTTGACCCGCAGCGCCGAGGTCACGCCGTCATAGGAAATTTCTACCGCGTCTGGCAGGGCGACCGTCACGCTGACTTCTGTGTCATTCAGAACGGGTGTAAAACCGGGGCTGTCGATATAGATCGGCAGGCCGGGCCAGGTTGCGGGCATGGCGGGGGTTTCACCCTCTGCAATGTCGCGCACGCCCAACGCACCGTCGCCGCAGGCCTCTGTCGGGGTCAGCACAACCCAATGGCTGTGCCAAAGCCTGCCGTCATTGGTGAGATCGCCATCACCGTTTTCATCATAGAGCGGTGTATCGTCAAAATCCGGGTGGCTTGTGGCCGCCAGCGCGAGGATGCCAGTGCCGCCCTCAAACCCAACCTCGGCCGGGTCAAGCGACGTCGGCCAGACATATGCATAGACCGGCGCACCCGCCAATGTGCCGGCGGGTTCAGGTGTCGCTTCGCCCGCGGTGGCGGCGGTGGTCATGTGAAAGGTCACATTGCGCCCATCCCGATGCGCGTGGGCGGCAAGGATGTCGAATGACGCAACTTCGACCCCGCCGGAACTGGCATGTATCGCATCCTCCATGTCAACGGCATGGCTCCCCCCGGCGAAACCGGGTGCGGCAAACAGGATCGGAAGGGCTGAAACAAGTAGATTTTTCATTTTGGGTTCCTGACTGGTTGGAATCATTGGGTGCCCCTAATTAGTAGCGAGTCGATACTATTGCAATAGTAATTTCGACTCGCTATCTATCTGGCATGGATACCGATACGGAAATTCACGACCTGATCGACCGATTGTCCCGGCTTCACGCTGCTGGCATGCGCAATGATGACCTGAATCCGACGCAGATGGCAGCGCTGGGATATCTGACCCGCGCAAACCGCTTTTCGCGCACGCCATCGCTTGTGGCGGATTTCATGGCCACCACACGGGGCACGGCCTCACAAACGGTGAAGGCGCTGGTGCGAAAAGGCTTGATCGAAGAGGCCGCCGTCAAAGGCGATAAACGCGCTGTTTCATTGCAGGTGACCCCAAAGGGTCAGGCTGTCGCCCGAAACAACGATGTACTGCTGGCCGCGATAGCCGCCCTGCCCGAAGCGCTTGCCGCATCTATGGCTGCCGGATTGAAAGAGGTGGTGCAAGGGATGCTTCAATACCGCGGTGGCCGCAGCTTCGGCATCTGCAAGGCCTGCCGTCATCATATCGTCAGTGGCGATGCGACCCGCTGCGCATTGTTGGATGTGGAACTTGAACCCGAAGAACGTGATCAAATCTGTTTTGAACATGTGGCGTGAAGCTTCAGCTTAGGCGACTTCCTTCGCACATTGCGCCAGATCCGCGTCAAACAATCCCAGTTTGATCGCCAGGCGGCTCATGTCATTCAGGATGGCTTTGAATTCAAGTCCCTGTTCCGTCAGGCGATAGCTGACCTTCGGTGGAATCGTCGCCTCATAGTCCCTGTGCACCAGCCCTGCGGATTCGAGTTTGCGCAACCGTTCAGTCAGAACACGTGATGAAATACCCGGCACCTGGCGTTTTAATTCACCAAATCGCAAAGATTCTTCATTGGCCAGGCGCCACAGGATATAGGTCGTCCAAGGCCCTGATATTATGCGTAAAAGCCCATCCATCGGGCAGGCGACTTCGTGCGGCTTTCCGGCCATAACTCTGGTTCCTTACTTGGTTACTAAATAATACCTACTTTTAAAAAATAATCAACTTGCTAGATGATCGTGATTAACGAAACCAGAAGGAACACGACATGACACAGAAAGCGAAGGTCGCCATCGTCTATCACAGCGGCTATGGCCACACGAAGGTACAGGCCGAAGCGGTTGAACGCGGGGCTGCCACCGCTTCCGACGCAGCACTTTACGATGTTGAATCGCTTAGCGATGACCTTGCGGAACTTGCTGATGCGGACGCTATTATCTTTGGCACCCCAACCTACATGGGCACCGTTTCCGCCCCGTTCAAAGCCTTTATGGATAAATCCTCTGGCATCTGGCAGACGAAAGGCTGGGCCAACAAAATTGCAGGCGGTTTCACCAATTCAGCCAGCCAGCTTGGTGACAAGGGCAACACATTGCAGGCCCTGGCGACGCTGGCGGCGCAGCACGGAATGATCTGGGTCGGGATGGACCTTTTGCCCGGTGATAACGCGTCTACCACCACGCCGGACAGTTTGAACCGGATGGGGGCAAGCCTTGGTGCCGTTGCACAATCGCTGGCCGATCAAGGCCCTGATATTGCCCCCCCGGATGCGGATCAGCGGACCGCCGAATACTATGGCAAACGCGTTGCAGAAGCTGCCCAACGCTGGGTCAGCGGTGCGGCCAGTCCTGCCAGCCAAGCCGCCTGAGCCGACAGACAAAGCACCCGGCCCCGCGCAATGGGGGCCGGATGCAGGTTCTAGGTTATAGGTTTTACTCCACAGATGCGGCGTGGTTCATGATGTGGAACAGGACATTCTGTTCCATCGTGCCATCCACCAGATGCGCCCAGGGGCCTTTGGCATAGACGGCGACGTCTTCACCGGAATGGGTTTCCGAAGGGGTCGGGATC
>CAYTUW010000035.1:11182-18164 GCA_964441435.1 uncultured Rhodobacterales bacterium | reverse complement strand
ATCTTTGGCGTCCATTTCCCCCAGCCCTTTGAAGCGGCTGACATCAATTTTCCCTTTCCCGCCAAGCCCTTTTTCAAGCCAGTCGTCGCGTTCGCGTTCGTCAAGGCAATAGACCCGCTTTGATCCCTGCGTCAGCCGGTAAAGCGGCGGGCAGGCCAGATAAAGGTGCCCTGCGTCGATCAGCGGCCGCATCTGGGTGAAAAAGAACGTCATCAGCAGCGAAGCGATATGCGCGCCATCAACGTCCGCATCGGTCATGATAATGACCTTGTCATAGCGCAGATCGTCAATGTTGAACCGCGTGCCGAGCCCCACGCCAAGCGCGTCACACAGATCTTTGATCTCTGCATTGGTGGAAAGCTTTGACGATGCCGCCCCCAGCACATTCAGGATTTTCCCGCGCAGAGGCAGCAGCGCCTGTGTTTTGCGATCCCGCGCGGCCTTGCCGGAGCCGCCGGCGCTGTCACCCTCGACAATGAAAAGTTCCGTTCCCTCCCGCGCAGTGTTCGAACAATCGACCAGCTTGCCCGGAAGGCGCAGTTTCTTTGTCGCGGATTTGCGGGCGGTTTCCTTTTCCTGACGACGGCGCAGGCGCTCTTCGGCCCTGAGCACAAGGAAATCGAGGATGGCGCCCGCGCTTTTCGTGTCCGCCGCCAGCCAGTTGTCAAAATGGTCCCGAACCGCGCCTTCAACCAGTTTCTGCGCCTCAACCGTGGCCAGCCGATCCTTGGTCTGGCCGACGAACTCCGGCTCCCGGATGAAACAGGAAACCAGCGCGCAGCCGCCGCTGGTAAGGTCATCGCGGGTGATCTGGCCCGCCTTTTTGTTGTTGACCAATTCACCATAGGCCTTGATCCCTTTCAGCACGGCGGCCCAGAACCCGGCGACATGGGTGCCGCCTTCGGGGGTGGGCACGGTGTTACAGTAGGATTGGATGAACCCGTCACGGCTCGGCGTCCAGTTGATCGCCCATTCGACCTTGCCTGCTGTGCCGAATTTTTCCTGAAAATCGACGGTGCCCGCAAAGGGCTGGTCGGCATAGGTCGAAGCCTCGCCCAGCGTTTCCTTCAGATAGTCGGAAAGGCCGCCGGGGAAGTGGAACGTGGCCTCTGCCGGGGTTTCTCCATCGTCAATCGCGCTTTTCCAGCGAATTTCGACGCCGGAGAACAGATAGGCCTTTGAACGGATCGACTTGAACAGACGCGCCGGTTTGAACCGGTGGTGGCCAAAGATTTCCTCATCCGCGTGGAACGTGACAGTGGTGCCACGGCGGTTTGGTGCCGCGCCGATTTTTTCCACCGGGCCAAGCGGCAGGCCACGGCTGAACCGCTGTTCGTAAACCTCTTTGTTGCGCGCGACCTGCACAACCATTGAATCCGACAGGGCATTCACGACAGAGGCCCCAACCCCATGGAGGCCACCAGAGGTCTGATAGGCCTTACCGGAAAATTTGCCCCCCGCATGCAGCGTGCAAAGGATCACTTCAAGCGCGGATTTGTCGGGGAACTTCGGATGCGGATCGACGGGAATACCGCGCCCGTTGTCGCGCACGGTGACGGCGTAATCGTCGTGCAGTTCCACCTCGATCCGGTTGGCGTGGCCCGCGACCGCCTCATCCATCGAATTATCGAGCACTTCGGCAACCATATGATGCAACGCACGCTCATCAGTGCCGCCGATATACATGCCGGGGCGCTTGCGGACAGGCTCCAGCCCCTCCAGCACCTCGATTGACGATGCGTCATAGTCTTTTTCCGGGTCCATACCGCCCAAGAGGTCGTCCGCCATTGCCGCTGCTCATTTATTCGTTGGTTCTTGGGCCGCCATCTTAGGGCAGGCGAGCGGGGGAGGGGAAGGGGAAACTCGACGAGGCGGATTCTGCGTCCCGGGAGATGTCGTAACTGAGTGTCCCCAACAGGCAGGCATAACCTCAACCGGAGTTTTCCTGATGCCCATCACGCGGGGGATCGGGTAGGGGCCGGGTTTGGGCCAGACCATTCACCTGTGACTGGCCTCATCGGTCCTGCCGATGGCCTGGGGCGGGTTACATGGAATCGCATCTCCCCTGGCGAATCTCCTGGGAATCGCGGGCGGAATCCCGCTTGGATTGCGGCCAAAATGTGGCAAAATACACCTCCGGATAAATATTGCGGGTTCTGCGCCGAAATTTTTACAAATATTTTACCAGAGAAAAATACAGGCAAAAAAGGATACTGTCTTTTTAGACATGTACTAAATTAATATATTTGAAATTCAATAACTTACAAAACTCCTCTTGTATGCCTTCCGGCGATGGTTGAAACTGGCATTTCCAAGGCTGAATGTGGTTTAAAATTGGTAAATCTGCCGTTCCGCCTCAAATCCGCCCCAATTCGCCCCGAAGTTTTCTTCATCGAAACAATTTTTACTTAAGGCGTAAAAATTGACTTCGAGAAAACTGGGGAAAAACTTGGGAAATACTTGGGAAGGAAACGAAAATGACTGATCTAGCTGCCAAAGCCCGCGCTCGCCGTCTTGCTGCTCTTGAAGGGCTCGAAACCCGCAAGCAGATGCGTGACAGTGTCGCCGGAATTATGCCGCCCGCACGTGGTGCCGCATTCAAATCCCGTCGGAGTGACGATAACCTCTTCAACTTCTGATTTCCGTGATAACGGGCGCCTCGGCGCCCTCAAGGAAAGGGACAGGACCAATGCACATCACTCACACCCACAAAGCGCGCCATACGCGCGAGTTCGGCGGAGAGCTTTTCGCCCCGCGCAACGCCCCAACGCACACCCGGTTCCGGCCAGAGGTTCAGAACCGTCAGATGCCCGGCCTTCCGGTCCGCCTTCGCCTCGATACGGCCCACGAACCGGTCGCCCTCTAGCAGGGGATACACATAGTAGCCCCACCGCCGCTTGACCTTTGGAACGAAGATTTCAATGCGGTAGTCAAACCCGAACAACCGGGCCAGCCGGGCCCGGTCCCGGACAACAGGATCGAACGGGTTGAGGATGCGAAGCCGTGACGTCGGTGCGTCGGTTGCAGAGAGACGCTCCTCAATCCCCTGCAGGGCGTAGGCCTTTGACCAGCTCCGGTCTGCGCCCTGCACCAGAACCTCCTCAAGGTTCGCCGTTTCGGACCAGATACGCGCCTCCTTCGCGGTCATGGCTTCCCAGAAACGCTGAATCTCGCCCGTGGTGCCAAAGGCAAGACGCAGGAGGGCAGAATGGCACAGCCGGTCGATCTGCGTATTTTCCGCCAATCCCTTCGCACGCAGATCGGCCGGAAACACCCGCTCTGCCAGATCGTAGACCTTGGTAAAGCCACGCCGGTGACAGGTCGCCAACTCCCCTGAATACCACAAGAAATCAAGACCGAGCTTATGCGGCGGCCGTGCCCAGGCGTGGCTGCGGTCAATGATTTTGGTGTCAAAGTCATGGGTCGACAAGGGCCCTTCGCGGCGGATGCGTTCGATGATTTCAGCGCGCCCGGCCTCATCGGGCATGGATTTGAACCAGCCGGCATTCAGGATACGGTCACGGTGGCGGGTGAACTGACGCTGCCAGTAGGGCAGGTGCTCCATCGGCATGACACAGGCATCATGAGAGAAGTGTTCAAAAACCTGCCGTGATTTCAGCAGTTTGTTCAGGTCGCCTTCGCGGTAGTTCTGATTGCGGGACCACAGGATATGATGATGGGCGCGGGCAATGACCTCGATCGTATCGAGCTGCACGAGGCCGAGCTGCCGGATGATCCCGATGAGGTCGAGCTTGCCGATTGGCGTCGTGGAAAGCCCCTGCGCCTCAAGCCAAAGCCAACGCGCCTGCCGATTTGGAATTTTCAACATGTGGGAAAACTGGAACGGATGGGGAACAAAGGCAAGGAAAAAGGTGCCCCTTTGCAGTAAGCTGCGTGGTGGAGCGATATGAGTATCAGAGTGGAATGTTCCTTGGGGGTCCGACGCAGACCTTCTCGATCTGTTGTATGGGCGCGCCATCGCCGTGCCGGGGGGCGGCCGGCGATGGCGCGGCGGCCTTGATTCCGCGCCGGGGCAACTCTTCGAGTGTCAGCGCCGTCCCGCTGATCAGCCATCCAATCTCTGCGCCCGAAGAAATCTTCGGGAGCGGTTGCTTGGTTTATTCTCTCGTGTCCCACAGGATCCGGGAACGGACGCAAGCAAAAAGGCGCCGTCACCAGCGCCTTTTCAATCTTGTGTCGGTAGGGACCAGGGCGTCAGAAAATACCCTGGCAGATCACCATGATCACAAGTGCAACAATCCAGTATCCGGCGCTCACCATACGCGCATAGCGGGAATGCCCGGCAAAACTGCTTCCGGCGTAGCCCATGATGGCGAAAGCAACAGTGGCAAGGATCACCGTCAGCAACATTTCATGCGCCGCGGTGACACCGACAAACCAGCTCATCAGCAGGAGCCCGAGTATCTGGCTGATCATCGCATCGGCGGGCATCTTATCCGCACTGTCAAGCTTGGCACCAACCCCTTCGGCCCAGCCCGTCCCAAAGAGTTTGGGCGAATACCAGAGCCAGCCGACCAGGAATGACACCACCGCCCCGACAACGACGGCAACCCAGCTGATGTCCATTGTAATTTCCTGCATGATTCCCTCCTGTTATGCACGTTATGGTTAATTAACTAAGTTAAAAAGTGAATCGGGGCAATCATAAGGTGCGTTTCTGCACAGAGCAGAGGCTTGCCCTTGCGACGGATTGGACATAGCCCTTTCACATGAACACGAAAACGATGACAACGTCGGGCCATGTAAAGGCCGTGCTGCTGCTGGGGGTGCCACTGATTGGCAGCCATCTGGCACAGATTGCGATTGGTGTGACCGATACGGTGATGATCGGCTGGTATGGTGTTGAGGAACTGGCCGCATTGGTGCTGGGGTCATCGTTCTTTTTTGTTCTGTTCCTGTTTGGGGCGGGGTTTGGCAACGCCGTGATGCCGCTGGTTGCTGCGGCCTCTGCCGCCGGGGATGAGGTTCAGGTGCGGCGCGTCACGCGGATGGGGCTCTGGGCCTCGCTTGGCTATGCAATCCTGATCCTGCCGGTGTTTTTGTACTCTGCGGCGATCCTGAAGCTGCTGGGCCAGGATCCGCAAATCGCTGATCTGGCGCAGGGCTACCTGTCGATCGCCGGTTGGGGTATGATCCCGGCGCTGCTGGTGATGTCACTGAAAAGCTACCTTGCGGCGCTCGAACGCACACAGGTTGTGCTTTGGGCGACCGTGGCGGCGGCGCTTCTGAACGGGCTGGCGAACTATGCGCTGATCTTTGGCCACTGGGGCGCCCCCGAAATGGGTATTCGCGGGGCGGCGATTGCCTCTGTCGCCAACCAGTTCCTGCCGCTGGTGCTGCTTGTGGCCTACGCGCGCTGGAAGGAACCCGCGCATGAAATTTTCGCCCGATTGTGGCGCCCCGACCCAGAGGCGCTGGCTCAGGTGATCCGCCTTGGCCTGCCGATCGGCCTGACGATCCTGGCCGAGGTTGGCCTGTTTGTCGCCGCTGCGGTCATGATCGGATGGGTCGGCACGATTGAACTGGCCGCACATGGCATTGTGATGCAGCTCGCCTCCATCACCTTCATGGTGCATCTGGGGCTGTCCGGTGTCGGCACGATCCGGGCCGGCCGGGCCTTGGGAGAGGGGGATGAAGCCAAGCTGAAACTCGGTGGACGGGTTGTGATGGCGATGTCCATGGGCTTTGCGGTTCTGACGATCACGGTTTTCCTGCTCTTCCCGGCACCGCTGATCCTTGCGTTTCTTGATCCGGCAGAGCCAGCTCGGGCTGATATCCTGGTCTTTGGCACCACGCTTTTGGCACTGGCGGCGCTGTTTCAGGTGGCCGATGGGGCGCTGGCGATTGCCATCGGGTTGCTCAGGGGTATTCAGGATACCCGGGTCCCGCTGATCATCGCCGCCTTTGGCTATTGGGGCATCGGGGCACCCAGTTCCTATATCCTGAGTGAGCATCTGGGCTATGGCGCCGAAGGGGTGTGGTTTGGCCTTGTTATTGGCCTTGTGGTGGTGGCAATCCTGCTGAACTGGCGGTTCTGGCGCCGCCCGGCGGTTGCCATAGGGGCGGGGGCGTAGGCACGCTACCCCCGGGTGACACCGGGTTTCGGGCCAGACCTCAACGTGAAAAGGGTCACTTCCCCTTCATCAGCCGATCGGCTTTCTTGCGCACCAGAACCGAGCGCAGATCATGCATCGCCAGCAACAGCGCATCGGTGACGTTTTCCAGATCGTCGTCAGAGGCGCGCGATTGCGCCCATTGCGTCGTCAGGTTGAGGTAGTCCACCGCGCGGTGAATATCGTCAATGTCCCGCTTGGCGAGCAGCGCCGTGCGATTTTCCATCCAGGTGGTGATTTCCGCCATATCCCGGTCGGAAAGCGTGCGGTCGCCATGGGGTTTGATATCGCCATTCTTGATATTGATGACGGCGATCTGGTCCATATCAATACGGCGCTGGCGGTTTTCCGTATCAATACGGAACACGGCAGCGCCGTTTTCACGGACCCTGAAATAATACTCTGGCAGGTCGGTTGCCATGAACGCCTCTTACTTCAACCCCGCGCAGAACCCGTTTATACGATTGCAGGCCTCGCGCAAAACATCATCTGCAGCAGCGTAGCTGACGCGGAAGTTTGGGGAAAGCCCGAAGGCCGCCCCAAACACAACCGCAACACCGGTTTCTTCGAGCAGCGACGTGGCAAAGGTCTCATCATTGGTGATCTCGACGCCGCCGGCGGAGGTCTTGCCAATACACCCCGCAATCGACGGGTAGACATAAAACGCCCCGTCTGGCTTTGGGCAACTGATCCCCGCGCAGGCGTTCAACAGTTCGACCACCAAATCGCGGCGGCTCTGAAACACCGCGCGGCTTTCCTCGATGTAGCCCTGTGGCCCGGTCAGCGCCTCCACCGCGGCCCACTGGCTGACCGAGGGCGCGCAGCCCAGCGATGCGGTGGAACGCCTG
>CAYTUW010000035.1:0-11172 GCA_964441435.1 uncultured Rhodobacterales bacterium | reverse complement strand
CCGAACAGGGGTTTGATGTGGATTGTGACTGGATCTTGCGCATCGCCGCGATCAGATGCTCCGGCCCGGCTGCATAGCCGATCCGCCAGCCGGTCATCGCATAGGCCTTGCTGACCCCGTTGCAGGTCAGAGTGCGGTCATAAAGCGCGGGCTCCACCTCTGCCGGCGTGGCAAATGTGAAACCGTCAAAGCTCAGGTGTTCGTACATATCGTCTGTCATCACCCAGACATGCGGGTGGCGCATCAGAACATCGGTCAGTTCTTTCAGCTCCGCCCGGGAATAGCCCGCGCCCGTCGGGTTAGAGGGTGAGTTGAAGATAAACCATTTGGTCCGCGGTGTGATCGCCGCCTCAAGCTGATCGGCGGTCAGTTTGAACCCGGTCTGGATGGAGGTTTCGGCCACAACCGGCGTGCCACCGGCCAGCCGCACCATATCCGGGTAGCTGACCCAGTAAGGGGCAGGGATCACCACCTCATCACCGTCGTTCAGGGTGGCCATCAGCGCGTTATAAAGCGTCTGCTTGCCGCCGGTCCCGACCGAAATTCGCGACGGCGTATAGGTCAGCCCGTTGTCGCGCAGGAATTTGTCACAGATCGCCTGCTTCAGTTCCGGGATGCCATCAGGCGCTGTATAGCGTGTCTTGCCCGCATCAATCGCCGCCTTTGCCGCTGTGCGGATATTGTCCGGCGTGTCGAAATCCGGCTCGCCGGCGGACAGGGTCAGAATATCACGCCCGGCGGCGCGCAGTTCTGCCGCCTTTGTCGTAATGGCGATGGTGGGCGAAGGTTTGACGCGCGATAGTGTCGCAGAAAGAAATGACATGGTTCAGCCGTTTGTATCAGATGCCCCCATGTCTTAGGGTGCGGGCGAAGAGCGATCAAGCAACAAAGGGGATTGGCCTGTTATGGCATCCGAAACGGATTGGTTCAGCGAAGAAACGGCAACATTTGGCGATCGGCTTGCCGGCGCGCGGGAGGCGCTGGGCATGAGCCAGGAAGACCTGTCGCGCAGGCTGGGGGTGAAGTTGAAAACAACTCGCGCCTGGGAAAACGACATGTCAGAGCCGCGATCAAACAAACTGCTGAGCCTGTCCGGCGTGCTGAATGTGTCGATCCGCTGGCTGCTGACTGGCGAAGGTGATGGTGTGGCGGCGTTCGAAGAAGAGGAAGCGCTGTCCCCCGATGCCAATGACCTGCTGATCGAAATGCGCGCCCTGCGAAATCGGATTGATGAGGATGCAAAACGGCTGGGCGTGCTTGAAAAACGCCTGCGCCCGCTGCTGAAAGCCACGACATGAGTGAAGATCGCGCAACCCGGCTCAAACGGCTCCATATGCGGTCGATCCGGCGCGGCACAAAAGAGATGGACCTGATCCTCGGTCGCTTTGCTGCGGGGCTTGATCAGCTTGATGCCGCCGGACTGGATGCCTATGAGGCGCTGCTTTCGGAAAATGACAATGATCTTTACCTGTGGGTCAGCGGGCAGGGGCAACCCCCTGAGGAACATAGCGAAATTCTGGATCATATTGCCCGTAGTCTCTAGGCGGGTCGCCGGAATTTCATGACTCGTGAGCCTTTGATTTAACAGCTCCGCACCGTTTAACGAAATTTTGGGTATTTGCCTTCAATCTCCTCTGAAACAGCGTATCGGCGGAGAGTTAGATGAGTTTTCAGGATGTGGTGAAAAGCCCCGAACAACAGGATTTCATGACCGGGTATCTGGATGTTCTGGCATTGGTGGAACGGTTGCACCGCTTGCTTCTGGATGTGATCAAGGATGAATTTGAACGTCTGGGAATTCTTGAAATCAACGCGGTTCAGGCATTGCTTCTGTTCAATATCGGCGGCAATGAGGTGACCGCAGGCGAACTGAAATCCCGTGGCTACTACCAGGGATCAAACGTCAGCTACAATCTGAAGAAACTGGTGGAAATGGGGTTCATGCATCACCAGCGTTGTGAAATCGACCGCCGTTCTGTCCGGGTGCGTCTAACCACCCGGGGGCGGGAAATCCACAATATCGTTGAAGAATTATTCGCCCGCCACGCCGAAGGGCTGCAAAGCAAAGGTGTCCTGGGGCACGATGGGATTGACAGGATTGGTGGCTCACTTCGCCGTGTTGAACGGTACTGGAGCGATCAGATCCGCTACATCTACTGATGTGCGGTGATCGGGCGGCGATGGTGTAATCGGACCAAGGGTGAGGTTTGGTCCTTCGAGCTCACGCAGCAATTTGCGGGTCATTGCGCGCTGGTAGTCCTGAAACTCTTCGGCCGCTTCGACAAAGGCGTTTGGCCCGTGAATGACCTGCGCTTCGAAATAGGCAACAAGATCGGCAAGCAGCGTCCTGTCCTGATTGTTGCCCATGGGGGTGGCATCGCCAATGACCAGCGCATTCACCGTGATGTTGCGAAACACAGGCTGACGCCGCACCCGTTCCGGCGGTGGCCAGCTGTTGGACTTGCCATCGCCTGACAGATCAAGGGTGAACCGGTCGCATTCCGGAACGCGGGAAAAGGCCAGTGCGGCAAAATTCATCGCATCACCAATAGACGTTGGGTAGGGCGCGGCAGCACGACGGTTGCCTGCAACGCGCGCTGCAAGCTGTTCAAGCGCCATCCGGTTGCGGATCGCAGTCCAATCCGCAATCACCTTCTGATAGCCAGAGGCGGACCATTCATAAATCAGGATGTTGACGGGCCGATCCGCCAGCGCCATCAGGGTCTGCGCAACCGCCGGGTCAAGCAGCGCGCCAGCCAGCCCGTTTTGTTGCAGCGCGTATTCCTCCGCATCAACAGAGCCGGACACATCCAGTCCGAACGCCAGGGCGAGCCGGCACTCCGCCATGACCGCCGTTGGGATCGTCGCCATGAGCCCCAATAAAGCGGCGAGGCGCCACCACATCAGAACCGCTCCGCCACCCAATCCGTAACACGCCGGGCAAGCATTGCGTGCCCCGCCGCCGTCAGATGGATCGGGTCATCCGGCGCGCCTGTTTCACATGCGCCCGCCGCCAGAACCGGCACATCGAGCTGTGCTTCGCAGGCCGACAGAAGCCGCCGCGATACTTCCTGCGCCCCACGCCATTCCGCGACACGTTCCCAATCCGGCGCATTGACGTGATCGGTCAGGACCGGCGGCACGATCACACCGATTGCGGGGGGCTCGGGATCATTCCATCCGTTTCGCCCGCCATAGGTACGCAGCGCCTGAACATATTGCGCCAGATTACCCGCGAGCTTTTCCGGCGTCGGCGCAAACCGCGCCTTGAAATCATTGGTGCCCAGCATGATCAGCACCAGATCAACCGGGATGGCGGCACGAAACGCCACGGGGAAATGCGTTAGCCCGTTGAAAACATGGGCATCCTCGGGGCGTTGCAAGTCAGGGTCATCCGTAGCGATGGTGCGCCCGGGAATGCAATCCTCGATCAGCTCGGCGCCAAGCGCGGCCGCCATCAGGCAGGGCCAGCGCTGATCCGGGCCAAACCGTGCTCCATTGCCGCCGGGCACATAGCCCCAGCTGTTTGAATCGCCGTAAACAAGGATGCGCACCGGCCCCTACCAGTGCCCGGTGTTTTCCATGCTGGCCCAGGGTTCCTGTGCTGGCAGGGGTTTGTCTTTTTGCAGAAACTCGATGGACACATTGTCCGGCGAACGGACAAAGGCCATATGCCCGTCGCGCGGCGGGCGGTTGATCGTCACACCATTGTCCATCAGATGCTGGCATAGCGCATAGATGTCATCCACCCGGTAAGCCAAATGGCCGAAATGGCGGCTGTCGGATGGCAGCCCGTCATCGCCGTCCCAGTTGTAGGTCAGCTCCACCGCAGCGTTGTCCTGGCCGGGCGGGGACATGAACACCAGTGTAAACCGCCCACCTTCGTTTTCGATGCGGCGCGTTTCTTCCAGGCCGATGAGCTTGTAAAAGGCGATGGAAGCATCAAGGTCGCGCACACGCACCATCGTGTGCAGATAGGTCAGGGCCATGGGGAATCTCCGCAAAATCAGACTGTTTGCGCCACCCTGCCTTGCACCCTGGAAAAGGGCAAGGGGGCTGGCCGGAGAAAACCTTGACGAAACACCCGATATAGCGGTTCATATGTGTTCGCCCGCCAGATATAGTCGGGGGCGACTCAGGTGGTGGCCGAAAAAGAAGGACAGCAAAATGCCCCTATCAGCAGAACAACAGGCCGAAATCGACGCGCTGCGCAGCGCCCCGCAGGGCACGTTGCGCGTGGTCAGCGAAGGTATGGAAGGCCACCTCTACAAAGCACGAGAGGTGCTCGACCACGGCTTTGTGCGGGTGGTCGACTACATGGGCGATGATGCCGCGATCTGCCAGGCGGCGCGGGTCAGCTATGGCAAGGGCACGAACTCGGTGCAGAACGACGAGGGGCTGATACGCTATCTGATGCGCCACTGGCATTCGACGCCCTTTGAGATGTGCGAAGTCAAGCTGCATGTCAAACTGCCGGTCTTTGTCGCGCGACAGTGGATTCGTCACCGGACGGCGAATGTAAACGAATATTCGGCGCGGTATTCGATTCTCGACCGGGAATTCTATATTCCGGCACCAGAACATGTGAACGCACAATCCGTGGTGAATAATCAGGGCCGGGGCGAGGTGCTTTCGCCCGAGGATTCCGCTCGGGTGCTTGAACTGCTGCGCGCCGATTCCACCCGCTGTTATGATTCCTACGAGGAAATGATTGACGAGGATGGGCTTGGCCTGGCCCGCGAACTCGCCCGGATGAACCTGCCCGCCAATATCTATACGCAATGGTATTGGAAGGTTGACCTGCACAACCTGTTCCACTTTCTGCGGCTGCGCGCCGATCCCCATGCGCAATATGAAATCCGCGTCTATGCGGATGCGATTTGCGAGATCGTGAAGGATTGGGTGCCCGCCGCCTACCGCGCGTTTGAAGATTATCGTTTGGGGGCTGTCAGCCTGTCGGCACAGATGGTCGAGTGCGTGCGCAGGATGGTTTCTGGCGAAGAGGTGACAAAGGAAAATTCCGGCATGACCGCGCGCGAATGGCGTGAGTTTGAGGCGGTGGTGAAATAGGCCTTCGGCCACAATCGCCAGGAGGCCGATGTGAAAACAGACCTTTCCGAATATTTCTATGATGGTCAGTGGAAAGAGGGCAGCGGGGAATCGGTATCAGGCCCGGGGTCATCCCTGCAGTATACAGCCGCCTTTCGTCCCATGCTCGAAGGGTTGCTGCGGCACCTCGGTGTGCGCCGCTTCGTGGATGCGCCCTGCGGTGATTTCAACTGGATGCGAGAGGTAAACCTGACCGGCATACATTATCTCGGATATGACATTGTCCCGGAAATCGTGGAGCGTAACAAAGCACTTTATGGCAGCCCGGCCATCTCTTTTGATGTTGGTGACATCACTGAGATGACGCTCCCTGAGGCCGATCTCATGATGTGCCGGGATTGCCTGTTCCACTTCCCATACGCCTTTATTTTCAAGTTCTTCGAAAATTTCGCGCAGTCCGACATCAGCTACCTTCTGACCACCTCGCATACGCATAATCGCCGTAACAAGGATCTCGAAACACCCGGCAAATTCCGCTTTCTCAACCTGCGCCGTCCGCCGTTCCGGATGCCGGAACCTGAGGCGATGTTGCCGGATTATATGCGCGACAGCGCCCGGCCACGCCCACGGGCCATGCTGCTTTGGAACCGTCAGGCGATTGCCGAATGGCTGGCCCGACGGGATGGGAATAAGGAATAATTTGCCTGTCAGAGCCGCGCTTGGGGTAGACCTGCACCCCGATCAATCGGTTGCCGGGCTGATGGTCTGATCCGCCGGGATAATGCCGGGCGCTTCACTGTTAAGCGGGGTGACATCGCGGACGACAGGTTCGTTTTCCGGGAAACCGCCGAGAATTGTCAGGATGCCCATCACCAGAAGGATGATCATCCCCGCCGCAATCAGCCAGGTCCCGCCGCCTCCACCGGAACTAAGTTCGTAGTGATGGGCGTGCATTTCCTTTGGGTCATATGTCATGACGCTCTCCTTGGTCTCGTTTGTTGGACGAAGGTTAGGTGTTGTGTCAGACGTTTTCAGGAAATTGCCGCAGAAGGCGCTGTTTCAGCCAATCCCCGCGACTCCGGCATGACTCACTCGGCCAAAGCTTGCCATCGGCCAAATCCGGCCGATGGCGGTGGTCAGGATATTTGTGTCAGCCAGCCGCGTGGCAGCCGGCCCGGTGGTCAGGATACCACCTTGAGGTCGCTTGCCATGGAACGCCCGTCACGGCCTTCGGCAATCTCAAATTCGACTTTCTGGTTGTCGGCAAGGCCTGTCAGCCCGGCCTGCTCCACAGCGCTGATGTGGACAAAAACATCGCTGCCGCCCCCATCCGGGGCGATAAAGCCATAACCCTTTGTGGTGTTGAACCATTTTACGGTGCCGGTCGCCATCCGTAATCTCCTCCTTGTCGTCCGCCCGCATGATTGCCAGCGGTTTGGTGCAGCCTGGTCTTCAGTTTGTGCGGCTGCTCCTCTACGGGGAAGGAGCCGTCGTCATAGAAAACTTGTGGTCGCAGGCTGAGCCTGCGGGCCTTGGCGAAAAAACGCAAGGGAAACTGCTCGCCTTGGGCTGCTATCCGCCTATAGTCAGCGCATGTAACGCGAGGATGACATGAAAATATACGGCCTGAAAAACTGTGACACCTGCCGCAAAGCGGCCAGGGCACTGCCCGATGCAGTGCTTGTCGATGTGCGGCAGCACCCGCTGACGCAAGCCCAGGTGGAACGCTTTCACAGTCTGTTCGGTCCCGCACTTCTGAACACCCGCTCGACCACATGGCGCGGGTTGTCAGAGGCGGAAAAATCGGAGGATGTGGTTGCCCTGCTGCTGCGCCATCCCGCGCTGATGAAGCGCCCGGTTATCGAAGGGGATAACAAGGCTACGCTTGGCTGGACCCAGGGCGCGCAAGCCGAATGGGGCTGTGCTTAGATTGTGTTGCGCCTTCTGAATAGCGCATCCAGCGAAACCGGCCCGGCACCCTTTACAATCATGATAACCAGGATCAGCACCCAGAACAGCCGTTGATCAAGGATCAGCGCATCGGGCAGCCGGTCAAACCAGGCACCAAGCGTGCCCTCATGTTCGATCCCGCCATGGCCATAAAGGTCGGTGAGTGATTGAACAAAGATGAAGCCGATCATGCCAAGGGCGGCCAGCCGGGTCAGGAGCCCGATCACAATCAGGATCGGCAGGATGATTTCCGCTGCGGTGCCCGCAACGACGACCAGCCAGTGAAACACCGAAAGCTGGGACGTGTCAAAGCCCGCCGCCTCCATCGCCTTGGGGAAGATTTGGGCATAAGCGCCAAGTGAGGGGGAAAAGAGACCGAACACCCCTTCGCCGAGTTTCAGCATGGCGGAGTTAAAGAAATAGACAAACAGCACGGCGGCAAAGGCAAAGCGTGCGGATGTCGGCAGGAGCCAGGTTCCCGCCAGTCGTTCGATGGTGCCGAATATGGAATTATGAAGCGAAATCAATGCGGTCATGTCCTGTTCCCTTCCAGTATTTCCGTGATTGCTCCGCCTGACAGCAACGCCCCCAATGCGCCGCTGAGGTCGAATTTCGGATTGCAGGCGCTGGCAGATTCGAGCGCCGCGCCAAAGGTTTTTCCCGCAGAGATCGCCTCGATAAATGCAGCGCCGCAGGGCGGCAGGGGCAGGATCTGCGGGTCATATTCGGGGCGCGTGATCAACACGTCCTCGGCCTTCATTTCAGGCTTTGCCCCGCCCGCCATGTTGAACGCCCAGATGCTGTGGATCGGCCAGTCCGAGCGGAGCAGCATCACCGCGGGCGCGAGCGACATTGTGGCGGTCATCAACCGGTCGGGTGGGATCGTCTGCAAGGCAGAGGGGGCAATCGGTGCGGCATCCGCGGCGTGATAGGCGCGCCGCATGGCGAGTTCCAGCCGGGCGATGTCTGACAGGTAGCCATATTTCTGAACCGGTTCGAATGTGGCAACGAAATCCGGCATTTCCGCACCATAATGCATCATCAGCGGTGTCTGCGGCGGGTGCTGGCGCAGGAATACCCCGGCCATCAGGCGGAAGTTGTCATCGCCCAACAGCTTGTGAATGACCGGGAAAGCGGTGATCAGCGCCTCTGTCAGGCTGACCGCGACATTGTTGCGATAAACCGCGAACCGCTTGCCGGCAGGACGCCCGGCAAAATCCTGCAAGCCCTCGGGCACATCCTGTTTGGGGTCAAGCAGGGCTGTGGTGAATTCGGTCTGATCGACGCTCATGCGGGGACGGGTGCTTGATGGTGGTTAAGCACTTTGGCGGCGCGCGTGGCCTCCTCCGCGAGCACGGGCCAATCCGGCACGTCTGTGTCCCATTCGATAAGGGTCGGCAGCGGGCCGGTTTTCGAGATCGTGTAGTCATAAAGCGCCCAGACCGGGTCAACGACCTCGCGCCCATGGCTGTCAATCAGCAGTGGTGCGCCCTGATCATCGACATCTTCGTCATGGCCGCCAAGGTGGATTTCCCCAACAAATTCAAGCGGAAAGGCGTCGATATAGCCCTTTGGATCCGTGCCCTGATTGGTCGCGGAGACAAAGACATTGTTGACGTCAAACAGAAGGCCACAACCCGTGCGCCGCGCGATTTCAGCCAGGAAATCGGTTTCCAGCATCGTGGTTTCCGCAAAGGCGAGGTAGTTTGACGGGTTTTCCAGCAACATCTGGCGGCCCACCACATCCTGCACCTCGGATATGTGGTCGGCAACGCGGGTCAGCGTGGCCTCTGTATAGGGCAGGGGCAACAGGTCATTCATGAACCCCATGTCATGGGTCGACCAGGCGAGGTGTTCGGAAAATCGCGCGGGTTTCAGCCAGTTCACAAGCTTTGCAAGCCGGGCAAGATGGTGCTTGTCAAGCGGCGCTTCGCCACCAATCGACAGGCCAACCCCATGCACAGAAAAGGCAAACCGTTCGGCCAATGTGCGGAGTTGTGCGAGCGGTCGCCCGCCGTCGCCCATGTAGTTTTCGGCGTGAATTTCCAGCCATTCGACGGGTGCAGGGTTTTCCATGATCGCGGCGAAATGCTGCGGCTTGTAGCCAACACCGGGACGGTTTGGCAGCGTGTCAAAAGAATGGCGGGCCGCGTCCAGCATGGGATGATCCTAGCAGAAAACATAAGCCGCCGCCTCAAAGCGGGCGGCGATGTCCCCGCGCGCGCTGCGCGGGGACGGGATGCGTTAGCCTTGCGGCAGGTCACGCTCCAGCGGCTCAAGGGAGCCCATCCGTGCGGACCCGTCAGCCATGGCCGGCAGTTCCATGGATTCGCAGGTGCCCGCGTCAACAACTTTCCAGGCGTTGCCCTGATAATCAACGGTTGAGGTGCCGGCGCATGTGGTGCCCGGGCCAGCGGCGCAGTCATTTGCACCGGCAAGCGCAACACCGTAGCATTTTTCGCCGTCAGCAGCGGCAGCCGGGGTGGTGGTGTGGGCGGTCAGTGCGGCAGCGACAGCACCGGCAACGGCGAGTGTTTTTACGTGGTTGGACATAAGTTCGGATCCTTATCAGTCGTTCAGGTTATCAATAGTCGGCCACGTTTCATCGCGGCACAGCATAACCCTAGTCACGGGGTGTGCTCGCGTTCCACTCACAAGCCCGTCATTCACGCGTGCGTTATTGAATTTCAGGGGGCGTGAACGGGCACCTTGTTTAAGGCACTGAAAACAAACAAGACCCCGGCGTGCATGTTTCCGCCGGAGCCGTGATTGGCACAAGTGTTACAAACGGAATTACCGTTGGTCAGGGGCCTTTGCGTCCTCGGCCAGGTCCGTGACGACCTGTTCAAGCGGCAAAACAGTGGTCTGTTTTTCGCCAAGGCGGCGCAGGGTCACGGTGCGATCCTCCACCTCTTTGCGTCCCACAGCCAGGATCACGGGCACCTTGCCCAGCGAATGTTCTCGGACCTTGTAGTTGATCTTTTCGTTGCGGGTGTCGGCCTCCGCCCGGATGCCCGCCGCTGTCAGTTTGGCGGTGACCTCATTCACGTAGTCATCCGCCTCTGACACGATGGAGGCAACAACAACCTGACGCGGGGCGAGCCAGAACGGCAGCTTACCTTCCCAGTTTTCGATCAGGATGCCGATGAACCGCTCAAAAGAGCCAAGGCAGGCACGGTGCAGCATGAACGGGCGGTGTTTGTCGCCGTCTTGCCCGACATAGGTCGCGTCCAGCCGTTCGGGCAGGTTGGGATCAACCTGAAACGTGCCGCATTGCCAGACCCGGCCAATCGCGTCGGTCAGGTAGAAGTCAAGCTTTGGTCCGTAAAAGGCGCCATCGCCCGGCTCAAGCGTGTAGTCGCGCCCGACCGCCTTGATGGCGTTTTCAAGCGCGCCTTCGACGTAGTCCCAGCTTTCCTCGGACCCCACCCGCTTCTCCGGGCGGGTGGCGAATTTGATCTCAAACTCAGGGAAACCGAGTTCGCGGTAAATTTCGGCGAGGAAGTCGATGAAACGGGCGCATTCGGCCTGAATCTGATCCTCGGTGCAGAAGATATGCGCGTCGTCCTGGGTGAACCCACGGACCCGCATGATCCCGTGCAGGGCACCCGACGGTTCAAACCGCGCGCAGGAACCAAACTCCGCCAGCCGCAGCGGCAGATCGCGGTAGGATTTCAGCCCCTGATTGAACACCTGCACATGGCAGGGGCAATTCATCGGCTTGAGCGCATTGATACGTGTCTGATCGCGGTTCTTCGCCTTGGTTGCATCGTCGTTTTCGCCATCACGGCTTTCGTCAACTTCGACAAGGAACATGTGGTGCTGGTATTTTTCCCAGTGGCCTGAGGCTTCCCACAGCTTGCGGTCAACGACCTGCGGGGTGTTGATTTCCGCATAGCCCCCGTCACGTTGTTTGCGCCGCATGTAGTCCTGAAGGGTGGTGTAGATCGTCCATCCGTTCGGGTGCCAGAACACCTGACCGGGGGCCTCTTCCTGGATGTGGAACAGGTCCATTTCACGCCCCAACCGGCGGTGGTCACGCTTTTCAGCTTCTTCAAGGAAAGTCAGATGCGCCTTCAGCCGTTCCTTGCTGGTGAAGGCCACACCATAGATGCGCTGCAACATGGCGCGATTAGAATCCCCGCGCCAATAGGCGCCGGCGACGCTCATCAG
>CAYTUW010000034.1:0-18189 GCA_964441435.1 uncultured Rhodobacterales bacterium | reverse complement strand
GACACAATCGAATGGGCCAAGGCGCAGCTTGGTGTGCCGGTAATCGACCATTGGTGGCAGACCGAAACCGGTTGGGCGATTGCCGCCAATCCGCTTGGGATCGAACACCTTCCGGTGAAGCTTGGCTCCCCCTCCGTGGTCATGCCGGGCTATGACGTCCAGGTTCTGAGCGATGAGGGCCACCCCCTGCCCCCAGGGGAGCTGGGCGCGATAGCCGTAAAACTGCCCTTGCCGCCCGGCACACTTCCGACACTCTGGAACGCGGAGGAGCGGTTCAGGTCCAGCTACCTCAACACCTTCCCCGGCTTTTACGAAACCGGCGACGCGGGGATGATTGATGAGGATGGGTATCTTTACATCATGGCGCGCACCGATGACGTGATCAATGTTGCGGGTCACAGGCTTTCCACCGGCGCGATGGAAGAGGTGCTCTCCGCGCACATAGACGTCGCGGAATGCGCGGTTATCGGGGTGAGCGATCCCCTGAAAGGGCAGTTGCCGCTTGGGCTCCTCTGCCTCAATGCGGGCTGCAAACGCGATCATGCGGAGATTGTGAAAGAAGTGATTGCGGATGTGCGCAACACCATTGGCCCGGTGGCCGCATTCAAACTTGCCACCGTTGTTGAACGTCTGCCCAAGACGCGCTCGGGCAAGATTTTGCGCGCCACGATGGCGAAAATTGCGGATGGCGAAGACTTCAAAATGCCGGCAACGATTGACGATCCGGCAATCCTCGATGAAATCCGGGACGCGCTGCGCGGGCTTGGCCTGCCTGCTGGATAGGGCAGCTTTGGCTGGTTGCGGATGGGGCCAGACACGGGGTTGATTTCCTGACGCGCGCCGACCACTCTAGGCTGATGCATCAACGCGGGGGGAACGACCACTGATTGAAAATGCCGACAGTCCAAAACGCGACACGGCACAGCGGCTGAATTTGCTGACCCACGACATTCGCAGCGCCATCTTTGATGTGATCGGCGGGTTGCGGCAAGTCGATTTTGCTAAACTGGATCCCGCCACCCACCTGCAACTTGAACGCGTGCGCACCTCTGGTGAAACGCTTTCGCGGCTGGTCGAAGAAGCGCTTCATATGCTTGAAGGTAAAGAATCTGAATTCTCTGACCCACGCGGCGAATTCGGCAATCTTCACCTGCACCGGCTTCTGAGGGATATGGAATTCCGCTGGGGCGGGCGGGCGCAGGAACACGGGCTTTCGTTTCGGCTGCAGGTGGGCAGCGAAATTCCAACGGTCATATCAACCGATCGGCTTGGGCTGGAACGTATCCTGGCCAACATGCTGTCCAATGCCCTGAAATACAGCGACGAAGGGGTGGTAGTGCTCTGCGTTTCGCTGGAGGCAAACGGGGTTTTGTGTTTCCGCGTCAAGGACAGTGGGCCGGGGTTTTCCAAAACCGCACTGAACACCCTGTTCATACAGGGCGCGCGCGCCGCGGATACAGCCAAACCGGGCAGCGGGCTTGGCTTGCACATCGCCAAGAATATTGCCGACCAGATGGGGGCAGAAATTCAGGTCCACGGTGATACTGGTGGTGCTGAGGTTTCGCTGTTGATGCCAGCACAGACCTGGTGCCCCACGGCGGCGGCGGAAACCGAAACCGGCACATTGCCCGATCTGTCCGATATTCGCGTGCTGGTCGCCGAAGACAATAAGACAAACCAGTTGATCATCGCCCAGATGCTTGATGATCTGGGTGCAGAATATGAAATAGCAGACGACGGGATTGAGGCATTGCATTGGCTGGAACGCCTTGAGTTTGACATTGCCCTTGTCGATATAGAGATGCCCCGGCTGTCCGGGCTTGACCTGATGCGTCATATACGCAGTCAGAAGGGCAAGCTGGCCAGCCTGCCTATCCTGGCGATCACTGCCTTTGTGCTGCGGGCGAACCGGGACGCGATATTTGATGCTGGCGGCGACCGCATCCTGTCAAAACCCATTCTCAGCATTGAAACATTTGGGCGCGCAATCGGCGCCTTGCTGAATGTGACCGGTGTGCGGGCACAACCCGGAACAGCCAACCCGGAGGCGAATGACATTGATGAAGCCAGGTTTTCGCGCCTTCTGGAAATTGCCGGACCGGATCAAAGACCGGAACTGTTGCGCCGCCTGAATGTCGATCTGACACAGGTCAAAACCAGCCTGAAGGCCGCCCTGGACACCTACGACAGGGCCGGTCTTCGGGCGCAAACACATGTTCTGATTTCGCTGGCGGGGTCGGTTGGAGCGGATGTGTTGCAACGACGATCCGAAGAATTGAACATCGCAGCGCATCAGGGCAATCTTGATGTGGTTAACACGCTGGGACCACAAGTGCGAAGATTGCTTGACGATCTGTTGTTGCGCCTTGCGCGGGAACAGCCAGGCGAAGAAAGCGTAATATAATGACTGCACCGCTCCTTCTGATTGAAGATACGCCATCGCTGCGTCTGGTCTATGAAGCGGTGCTGCAGAATGCGGATCATACGGTAATCAGCTGCGGCACCGCTGCCGAAGGGTTTGCAGCATTCGAAAAACATGATCCGCAGGTTGTGTTGCTTGATCTCATGTTGCCGGATCGTGATGGCATTGATCTGATGCGCGATATCCTGCAACAAGCCTCGAATACCCGCGTCATCGTGATCACGGCCAATGGCTCCATCAACCTTGCGGTGGAGGCGATGCGCGCAGGTGCCTATGAATTCCTGCTAAAACCTTTCAATGAACAGCGGTTCCTTGACGTCATTGCCAACGCGCAAAACGAATGCCACGGCACTGCAGTCCAGCCTGACAATCCTGCTGCGCGTGAAACTCTGGGCTTTATCGGCACCTCCGGGATCATGAACAAAGTCTATTCGGACATTCGCACCGTGGCCCCCTCCATGGCGACGGTGTTCATCACCGGGGAATCCGGCACGGGCAAAGAAATCTGTGCCGAGGCCGTGCATGGTATGTCCGACCGAGCGGGTGGGCCTTTTGTGCCCATAAACTGCGCGGCAATTCCTGGCGACCTGCTGGAAAGTGAGGTATTCGGGCATTTGCGCGGCTCCTTCACCGGGGCGATTTCGGATAAACCAGGGGCCGCTGCGGCAGCGGATGGGGGAACCCTGTTTCTGGATGAAATCTGCGAAATGGATATGAACCTGCAGACAAAACTGCTGCGATTCTTGCAGACCTCAAAAATCAACCCCGTCGGCTCCGTCACAGCGCGCAAGGTCAATGTGCGGATTGTCTGCGCGACGAACCGCAACCCGCTTGAGGCAGTGCGCCTCGGCAAATTCCGAGAAGACCTGTTTTATCGTTTGCATGTTGTGCCGATCCACCTGCCGCCGCTGCGTGACCGGGGTGAGGATGTGATCGAATTGGCCGAAGATGCCTTGCGTAGGTTCTCCGCTGAGGAAGGCCGCCTTTTCAAAAGGCTGTCACCTCAGGTGAAATCCCTGTTCCGTACCCTGCCCTGGCCGGGGAACGTGCGCCAGTTGATGAATGTCATGCGCAACATCGTTGTTTTGAATGACGGAGATGAGGTCACCGAGCAAATGTTGCCCGTTGATCTGATGAACAGAGGCGACCCCCAGCCCGACACCACCCCGGCACATGTTTCAGCTTCAGCCCCCACATCCGCAACCGTAGCCGCCCAAACGCTTGACGGATTGATCGGAAAAACTCTGCCGGAAATTGAACGCATCGTGATCGAAGAAACCATTGCCCGGAACGGCGGGTCTGTGACAAAGGCGGCCGCAATGCTCGATGTCTCTCCATCGACGCTGTATCGCAAACGTGCGGCCTGGAACGAAAGCTAGGTAAACTGTTCGCGGATCAGCCGCTCTTCCAGCCCGTGCCCGGGATCGAACAAAAGGCGATGCGCAACCTCAGGATGGCTTCTGATATTCACCCGCTGGACATCGCGCACGGATTTGCCATCCGCATCGGCCATGACCGGGCGTTTTTTCGGGTTCAGCACGTCAAAGCAGACCTCCGCACCTTTGGGCAGCAGCGCCCCCCGCCAGCGCCGCGGACGAAAAGCCGCCATCGCGGTCAGCGCCAGCACTTCGGCCCCAATGGGCAGGATCGGACCGTGCGCGGAATAATTATAGGCCGTCGATCCGGCGGGCGTTGCCAGCAACGCACCATCGCAGACCAGCTCCTCCATCCGCACGCGGCCATCAACGCTGATCCGGAGTTTTGCCGCCTGTGGCCCGGCGCGCAGGAGCGAGACCTCGTTGATCGCAAGCGCTTCGTGCCGGGCACCGTTCATACATTCGGCCACCATATGGAGCGGGTTCACGATCGCCTCTTCTGCCGCCCGCAGCCGTTCGATCAGCCCGTCCTCGGAAAACGCATTCATCAGAAAACCGACCGTGCCCCGGTTCATCCCATAGACCGGCGCGGGCAGATGCTGGGTACCGTGCAACGTCTGCAACATGAACCCATCCCCGCCGAGCGCGACGATGATCTCGGCCTCCTCCACCGGGTGATCGCCATAGGCCTCTGCAAGCCGCGCGCGGCTTTTTTCGGCGATCTTTGTTTCACTTGCGGCAAAGGCGATTTTCATCGCGGTGCAATCCTCGATTTAGGCAATTCCTCCAAAGGTTTGCCCGTCTGGCCTCAAAACACAAGCCCATCCGTGCCGCGCCCTGCGACGATTGCGTCGCTTTAACGGCTTTTGACCTGTACTGAGTTGCGCTACAAGCCCAGCAACTTCAGCGCCGATAAGGGAGTCGCGCCACATGTCCTCCACCGAATTCTTCACCCAACCGCTTGCCGACCGTGATCCGGAGCTGATGGCCGCCATCACCGGGGAACTGGGCCGCCAACGCGATGAGATTGAGCTGATCGCAAGCGAAAACATCGTCTCTGCCGCGGTGATGGAAGCACAGGGCACCGTGCTCACCAACAAATACGCCGAGGGCTATCCGGGCCGCCGTTATTATGGCGGCTGCCAATGGGTCGATGTGGCGGAAAACCTGGCGATTGACCGGGCCAAGGCGCTGTTTGGCTGTGATTTTGTGAACGTGCAGCCGAATTCAGGGTCGCAGGCCAATCAGGGGGCGTTCACCGCGCTGATCAAACCCGGCGACACGATCCTTGGCATGAACCTCGCCTCCGGTGGTCACCTCACGCATGGCGCTGCGCCGAACCAGTCCGGCAAATGGTTCAACGCCGTGCAATATGGCGTGCGTCAGCAGGATAGCCTGATTGACTATGACGAGGTGGCCGCCCTCGCAAAGGAACATCAGCCCAAGCTGATCATTGCCGGCGGGTCCGCCATTCCGCGGGTCATCGACTTCGCCCGGTTCCGCGAAATCGCCGACAGCGTCGGTGCCTACCTGATGGTGGATATGGCGCATTTCGCCGGGCTGGTCGCGGCGGGGGAACATCCCTCCCCCTTCCCGCATGCCCATATTGCCACGACAACCACGCATAAAACCCTGCGCGGGCCACGCGGCGGCATGATCCTGACAAATGACGAAGCCATTGCAAAGAAAGTGAACTCTGCAATCTTTCCCGGCATTCAGGGCGGCCCACTCATGCATGTGATCGCTGCAAAGGCCGTGGCCTTTGGCGAGGCGCTGCAACCGGAATTCAAGACCTATCAGAAACAGGTGCGCGCCAATGCGGTTGCCCTTGCGGATCAACTGATGAAAGGCGGCCTTGATATCGTGACAGGCGGCACAGATACGCATGTGATGCTGGTCGACCTGCGCCCCAAGGGTGTGAAGGGCAACGCGACCGAAAAGGCATTGGGCCGCGCCCATATCACGACGAACAAGAATGGCATTCCCTTTGACCCGGAAAAGCCCATGGTGACATCCGGCATCCGGCTCGGCACACCCGCGGGCACCACGCGCGGCTTTGGCGAGGCGGAGTTCCGCTCGATAGCCGATATGATTGTCGAGGTTGTCGATGGGCTGGCGGCAAACGGCGAAGAAGGCAATGCTGCGGTGGAAATGGCTGTAAAGGCCAAGGTTGCCGATCTTTGCGCGCGCTTCCCGCTATACCCGAACCTCTGATTTGACCAGCCTGCGTTCATCAGACCCTGCCGGGCCTTCTTCTCGTGAAGAAAGCCCAAACGGGCTTGATGAACGGCAGAGCACGACACGTGCGCTGGAACGTCGCCTTGGTGATTGGATGCGGGCGCGCCTTCCGCATGGGCTGGCTGAATTTGTGATGTTCGTGCTGAAACAGGGTTGGGCGGCGCTGTTCGGCGGGTTGCTGCTGATTGCGATCATCATGACAAAGCTGATCTGGCAGGATCACTGGGCCATCGCCCGTTATGATGCGCTGGTGGTCATTGCCGTTGGCATTCAGGCGCTGTTCCTGTGGCTCAGGCTCGAAAGCTGGCGTGAGGCCAAGGTGATCTTCCTCTTTCACCTCACCGGGACAGCGATGGAGATCTTCAAAATCCACGCCGGATCATGGGCCTACCCTGAACCTGGCCTGCTGAAGCTGCTGGGCGTGCCGCTGTTTTCCGGCTTCATGTATGCCGCTGTCGGCAGCTATATGGCGCGCGTCATCCGGGTGTTTGACATGCGGTTCGCACCCTTCCCGCCGCTCTATCTGACCTATGCTCTGGGCGCCGCGATCTACATCAATTTCTTTGCCCATCACTTTCTGCCGGATATGCGGTATCTGCTTTTTGCAGCGACCGTTCTGCTTTACGCCCGCACCCGCATCTGGTTCTGGATCGGCGAACGCGCCTATTGGATGCCCCTGCCCGTCGCTGCGTTTCTTTCAAGCTTCTTCCTTTGGCTGGCAGAGGTCATCGGCACCTCGACCAAGACCTGGGTCTATGCAGGGCAGACAAATTTCAACTGGGTCAGCCTCGCCAAGATGGGCAGCTGGTATCTGTTGCTCTATGTGGCCTTTGCAACGGTTACGCTGGTCTTTCGGGAAGCACTGGACCGCCGTCCCTGGCGCCCGTCTCAGATGTGACCGCGCCAGGCCAAAATCCAGATCAGCAGCCCGCCAACTACCAGCACCGCCAGCCCGACACCGCCCAGTGCCGACCACAGGTAATCGCGCCGCCGGGCATTGGGGTCAACCCCCTGAAGCCAGGTCATCGCAACCTTATGCGCCCTATCCACCCGCGGCCAGTCAATCAGTTTCAGCAATTTTGGATTGTGTGAAATCTTTTCTGCGTCGGCAAGAAAACTGATCTCCCGGCGAACATTGCGCGGCAGCAACCGGCGTATCTTTTTCAACCGCCGGGTAAGGTCAGGCCCGCGCGCATGCAACTGGCTGCCGAGCAGTTGCTCAACCTCCGCTGCCTTCCGCTGCAATCCCTTTTGATCCATGACATCGCCCCTTGCGCCGCCGTATCTAACGACTGCATTTTCTGCACTCAACGTCACTGGCCAGCGGTAGAACAGAAAGCTATGAAAGGGTATGTTATCTGCAACACATCACGGCAGCGCGACGGGCGGGGTGCCACTGCTGATCGCGCATGGGCTGTTTGGCTCCGCGCGGAACTGGGGCGTGATTGCCAAACGATTGGCCGACAGCCGTTCGGTAGTCACGGTTGATATGCGCAACCACGGGGAAAGCCCGTGGTTTGACAGCCATTCCTACAACGACATGGCCCGGGATTTGGCGCAGGTTATTGGCAGCGGGCCAATGGACGTCTGCGGCCATTCTATGGGCGGAAAGGCCGCGATGGTGCTGGCCCTGACCCACCCGGAACTGGTGCGCAAACTGGTTGTCGCGGATATTGCCCCGGTCAGCTACAGCCATACGCAGGGGCACCTGATTGAGGCGATGAAAGCCGTGGACCTAAGCACCATCGACAGCCGCGCAGACGCCGATCAGGCGCTGGCGTCGCTGGTCGTGGACACGACCGTCCGGGCGTTTCTGTTGCAATCCCTCGCCCTCAGGGACCAGCCGAAGCGCTGGCGGCTGAACCTTGATGTGCTGGCGCGCAACATGGATCAGATCATCGGATTTCCAGAGGTGTCAGGGCGGTTTGATGGCCCGACCCTGTTTCTGTCCGGCGCGGACAGCGACTACGTGCGGCCCGAGCACCGCGACCGCATCAAAATGCTGTTTCCGGCGGCGCGCTTTGCCAAACTGCCCGGCGCGGGCCATTGGCTCCATGCGGACAAACCACGTGAATTCGAGGCCGCTCTGCGGGCGTTCCTCATCTAATTCAATATCCCCGCCGCAGCACCTGCCGCACCTTTTGCAACGCTACCCGCGCTGCCTGTGTAGGTGCCAAAAGAACCACCACCGCCGCCGCCACCGGACATGCGCAACCCTGGCTGGGTCAGGTAAAGATAGGCGGCCACGCCAGCCGCACCGAGTAGTAACAGACGCATCAAAGCCTCCGATCTGCCCCACCTGAGCATGACCGATGAATGTGGCACCACTTGGGCCGCGCGCCGCGCCCCCCCCCACAAAATCGGTCGTCGTTGCCGAAATATCGCGTGTGTTGGAAAGTTATCCACAAGATACTGTTGATCTGCGACTCGGTCCGCGCTATGCCTCTGCGCACAGGTGCATAGACGCGGTAAGGGCGGTTTTGCCTCGCAGAACTGCCCGTGCATCAGCTTGACGCTGACGGGGTCCGGTTGCCATTGGCGAACGGGCCCCGCTTCTTTTTGGGAGAGAAGTTCCTAATTTTGGGAGCAGACACCCAGACAGGGAAAAGGCGCCAGGTGCTCAGACGCGGTCCTCGCATCGGGTCTTGCAACCCAGCCTGACGCCTTCCTGAACGGGTTCGCCCGAAGGCGCCCCTGCTCATATGTGTGGTTTCCCGAAGGTTCCCGCACAAACCGGTTCCGGCCCGAAAGCCTGTCCCGGCAGTCAAATCCAAAACCGAAGTTTCCGACCTGACCCGTAGATCACCCTATTGAAGCCGCCTTTTCGTCGCGGTCCTTTCGGACCCACACGATATGACCTGCTTCCAGACGGTTTCGCGTTAAAACTGGGTCTCGGACCCATTTTGTCCCGCTCTGCCCTCCGGGGCCTCTGCGTCAGCGTTGGCTCAAAGAACCGCTGCCGTAAGGGAATGCTGGCATCAGCATGGTGAGTCGGACAAGAAAAAAGTGACAATATCATGAAATTTCTTGTGGGTAACTACTTGGAATAATTGGGGAAAATCATGTGGATAAGTTCAAAATACCATGGCAGGGCAAGGGGTTGTAGGAAACTTCCGCCTGGTGCAATAAACGTGGCACAGACCTGCCCCCACCCGGTGCCCATTTCCGGTTGCAGGAAAACAAGGGAACCATCACGATAGGGCGATTGTAACAATAGACGCGGGCCTTGCGGCATTTCGGCCATGTTATGCCTGATCCGTCTACCAGAGGTGCATTTATGGCTGAGGCGTTCATTTGTGACTACATTCGCACCCCGATCGGGCGTTATGGCGGTGCCCTTGCCAGAGTCCGCACCGATGACCTTGGGGCGATCCCGCTTCGGGCGCTGACGGCCCGCAACCCTTCGCTTGATCCGGGGGCCGTCGAAGAGGTGATCCTTGGCTGCGCCAATCAGGCGGGTGAGGACAACCGGAATGTCGCCCGAATGTCATTGCTGCTCGCCGGCTATCCAGAAACCGTGTCGGGCACGACGGTCAACCGGCTTTGCGGCTCTGGCATGGATGCGGTGATTACGGCGGCGCGCGCCATTCGCGCAGGCGAGGCTGAGCTGATCATCGCTGGTGGTGTGGAAAGCATGTCGCGCGCACCATTCGTCATGCCCAAGGCTACCAGCGCCTTTTCCCGCACGAACGAGGTCTACGACACGACAATCGGCTGGCGCTTTGTCAACCCGGCCATGGCGGCTGCCTACGGCACGGACTCGATGCCCGAAACCGCCGAAAATGTGGCTGCCGAGCACAGCATTTCGCGCCTGGATCAGGATGGTTTTGCACTGCGCTCACAACAAAAGGCCGGGGTGGCGCGGGACAGTGGCCGCCTTGCCGCTGAAATCACGCCGGTCCATGTGCCGGGCCGCCGGGGGGACGTTCAGATTGTCGAACACGACGAACACCCGCGCCCCACAACCACGGCAGAGGCACTGGCCAAACTGAAACCGATTGTCCGCGCCGAGGGGACCGTGACCGCAGGCAATGCCTCTGGCGTCAATGATGGGGCGGCGGCACTGATCCTTGCATCTGCCGAAGCGGCCCGCCAGCACGGGCTGACCCCGATTGCACGGGTGCTTGGCGGGGCGACAGCCGGGGTTCAGCCGCGTGTTATGGGCATTGGCCCGGTGCCCGCCTCACAAAAGTTGATGGCCCGCCTGGGCCTTTCTCAACAGGATTTTTCCGTGATCGAACTGAACGAAGCCTTTGCCGCCCAGGGGCTGGCCACGCTGCGGATGCTCGGTATCGAGGATGAGGATTCGCGCGTTAATCCCAACGGCGGGGCCATCGCGCTTGGCCATCCGCTAGGTATGTCCGGTGCCCGGATCACTGGCAGCGCCATGCTGAACCTCAGCAGCGGTCAAAAGGCGCTTGCCACAATGTGTATCGGTGTTGGCCAGGGCATTGCGATTGCCCTTGAACACGTCTGAAGCGCCGAACTCCGGCACACTGCCACCAACAAAAAAGGCGCCCCGTGCGGGGCGCCTGCGATCTGTTTCAGACCGGATTACTTTTCTGCAATACGCCCGTCAGTGTAGGGCGCATAGGGCGCGTTGGCAGCCAGATATTCCGCCGTCACATCCGCAAGGTCGGGACCAAAGTCATAGACATTCGCCGCATCGACGAACATCTTGTAACCATCACCACCGCCACGAACATAGTTGTTGGATACCAGCAGATAGGTTGCTGCGAGGTCAATCGCGCTACCATCGGCCAGCTTGACCTCAACAACACGGCTGCCCGGTTCCGCCGCCGGATCCCAGGTAAAGGTGATGCCGGCCACCTGCGGGAAGCGCCCTGCACCTTCCTCAACCTGGCTGACACCGTTTTCAAGCGCATCAATCACCGCCTGGCCGCTGACCTCAAATGTGGACAGCGTGTTCTGGAACGGCAGCACTGTCAGAACCTCACCCATGGTCACTTCGCCCGCGTCGATGGAGGCGCGCAAACCGCCGGAGTTGGCAATCGCAATGGTCACGCCCTGATCCTTCACCCGGTCGAGCATCGCATCCGCCACGAGGTTGCCCATGGAACATTCCATGGCCCGGCAGACATCGCGGTCCCCGACGATCGCGTCGGCAGCCTCGGCCACAACGCGTTGACGGATTTCCTCAAGCGGTCCGGCCAGTTCGGCAATCCGTGCCTTGGTGCCTTCGTCCTCAACCACTTCGCCGCTCATTACCAGCGGTTCGCCTACCGCCTCGGTGATGTTGCCATCATCATCAAATGTGACGTTCAGCTCGCCCAGGAATTTGCCGTAGGCATAGGCCTGCACAATCGCCGTGGAGCCGACCATCGTCGGATAAGGGCCTGCGGCCCGGTCGCTGGTATTGCTGAGCAGCGTGTTGGAATGGCCACCAACAATTACGTCAACACCGGTGGTTTCGGCCGCCACCCGCTGATCCACCGCATAGCCGGAATGGCTGAGCACGATGATCTTGTTCACACCTTCTGCTGTCAGCCGGTCGACCTCTGCCTGCACCGCATCGACCGGATCGGTGAAAATCACGTTCGGGCCGGGGCTGGCCAGTTCATCGGTGTCCTGAGGGGTAAGGCCAATAAGGCCAAGCCGTTCGCCACCGCGTTCAATGACGACAGATTTCTGGATCGTGTCCGCAATCAGCGGTTCACCGGAATAGTCGGCGTTCGACATCAGCACCGGAAATTCCACACTGTCGGCAAAGCCGCGCAGCACCTCTGGCCCATCGTCGAATTCGTGGTTGCCCACGGTCATCGCGTCATAGCCCATCTGGTTCATCATTTCCGCAGCTACGGCACCTTTGTAGTAGGTGTAGAACAGCGTGCCCTGGAACTGGTCGCCGCCATCAACGAGGATGGAGTTGTTGGACCGCGCCCGTGCCTCGCCAAGGGCTGTCACCAGCCGGGCAGAGCCGCCAAAACATTCGCCGGCGTCATTGTCCTCAGCCGAACAACCGGAATCGTATTTGCTGATCGGTTCAAACCGCGCATGGAAATCATTGGTGTGCAGGATGGTCAGCGTGTAGTCCGCGCTCGCCATCCCTGTGGTCAGCGCAAGCGCCGCCGCGCTCGTCAGGATTCGGGTTAACATGAATCTCTCCCTTGGTTGAATTGTAACAGAATTACGACAAACGTCGGCGGAGTCAAAAGCTTCGCGTTATCCGTGGTCCTAAATCGTGCATGCAACGGATTTATGACGCATGGCTTGACGTTCCGCGCTCGCTCCTGCATCCCCCGTGCCATGCTGATCTACAAACTTCTCCGCACTGGTGAATGGGCCGACCTGCAGGCCAGAGGCAAAACCGACGGTGCCCCTGTGGATGTGGCGGATGGGTATATTCATTTTTCGACCGCCGCGCAGGTCCGTGAAACCGCTGCAAAATATTTTTCCGGTGAGGCCGGCGTGATGTTGCTTGCCTATGAGAGTGACGCCCTTGGTGAAGCCCTGAAATGGGAACCTTCGCGCGGTGGCGCGCTGTTTCCGCACCTCTATCGGCGGCTGGAGCTTGCCGAAATGCTCTGGGCGCGGGAACTGCCGCTGACACCGGATGGGCATAGCTTTCCGGAGGACCTGGCGTGAATCCGGTGGAACGCCTTGGCCTGTTTGCGCTGCATCGGCTTGACCCGGAACGCGCCCACCAACTGTCGATCAGGGCGTTGAAAGCCGGGCTTGTCCCGCTGGCGGGTCACATGACCACCCCACGCCTACAGACGAATATCGCCGGAATCGCGCTGCCGAATCCGGTCGGTCTGGCCGCAGGGTTTGACAAAAACGCAGAGGCCATTCACCCGCTGTCACGCGCCGGGTTCGGCTTTATCGAACTGGGGGCTGCCACACCACGCCCGCAGCCCGGCAACCCAAAGCCCCGCCTGTTTCGCCTGACGCAGGATCGCGCCGTGATAAATCGCTTTGGCTTCAACAACGATGGGATGGCGGCAATCACTGCGCGGCTCGCGGCCACCCCTGTCGGGATGCCCCGCGGGCTGAACCTCGGCGCGAACAAGGACAGCACGGACCGTGCGCAGGATTATGTCGATGTGCTGCGCATGGCTGGCCCGCATCTCGACTTTGCGACGGTCAACGTGTCCTCCCCCAACACCGAAAAGCTGCGCGATTTGCAGGGCAAGGCCGCACTTTCGGCCCTATTGACACGAGTGATGGAAGCACGGGCAGAGCTTGCAGATCCCATCCCGGTGTTCCTCAAGATCGCGCCGGATCTTTCGGATCGGGAAATCGCGGAAATCGCCGAGGTCGCCGTTGAAAGCCGCGTGCAGGCGGTGATCGCCACCAACACCACGCTTGCGCGCGACGGGCTGATGTCATCCCACGCAGCAGAGGCGGGTGGCCTGTCCGGCGCACCGCTGTTTCAGAAATCAACTCGTGTGCTGGCACGGCTGGCGCAGGAAACCGGTGGTGCTCTGCCGCTGATTGGTGTCGGGGGCATCGACAGCGCCGAAACCGCCTATCAGAAAATCAAGGCGGGTGCCTCTGCCGTGCAGCTTTATTCCGCGCTGGTTTATCACGGCATGTCGTTGGTTCCACGCATCGTGAACGGGCTTGACGCACTGCTAAAACGCGATGGGTTCACCCACATCAGTGATGCCATCGGCATAGAAAAGGAGACATGGATATGACCGTCACCATCTGGCACAACCCGCGCTGTTCAAAATCCCGGCAAACCCTTCAGCTGCTGGAAGAAAACGGCGTCACACCGGATGTGCGCCTCTACCTCAGCGATGGGCCAACCCGGGAAGAAATCAGCAAGGTGTTGGGCTATCTCGGCCTTGGTGCGGCGGCAATCTTGCGGCAGCGGGATGCGCGCGCAGCAGGCGTTGACCCCAAAGCGGATGACAAAACCCTGATAGCAGCGATGGTGGATAACCCGGCGCTGATCGAACGCCCGATCGTGATCAAAGGGGACCAGGCCGCGCTCGGGCGCCCGCCCGAGGATGTGCTGAAAATCCTCTAACCTTCCGGGCCCGTCGTTTCCTTTCCGCGCGCGGGATGAGGCGCCCGGCTTACCTGATCGCATAGGATAGCATCAAGATCCGCCCGGATCACCCGCGCCAAAGTCTTATGCCCGCGCGCGCTGTCATGGACCATCTCGCTTGGATCGGCTCCAACGATACGCCGCTTGCGCGCAAGAAAGAGCCTGCCCCACCCCTTGTTGCTGCCGACTGCCGGCGCACCCGCGTTGCGTGGGAAACGGCTGCGCCATCCATCCGGCAGGGAAAGGCCCAGCGCCTCGGCCCGTTCAAGCATCCAGACCAGCGGGATATTTGACAGCGGGCGTGATGTCTTTTGCCCACCAAGCTGCCCGCCAACGTCGCCATGGGCGCCGCGAAACCACATCTGTTCCACCGTACCGTCCCAGCCTTCGGGGCAGGTCCACATGACTGGGGCAAAAGCCTGCCGTGTTTCATCCAGCGCCAGGGCGTGATAGCCATGGCGGACCGCCGGGCCGAGTGCATGATTATGAAACCGATGCTCGCCTTCGGTGAAACGCCAGGCCAGAGGCGCACGCAGGCCCAGCGCCTTTACCGTGTCCCAGACGCCGATCATCTCTATATCAACGCCGCCATGGCAAAACGCCTTGCGAAATTCCTGCACAGCCGGGCCTTGTGGCGACAGCTGATAGTGGCGGTAGGCCTGCCGGATATTGCGCACCGTGGCCTGATCACTGCGCAGCAGGCCAATCATATCTATGACACCGGCAAGCGACCGCGCCGCATAGGCCCCGCGCGAATAACCGATAAGGAAAATCCGGTCGCCGGGTCGATAACGGCTTGCCAGAAACCCATAGGCGCGCCTTATCTGACGGTTGATCCCGCGCCCGTTGATCACATCAAGCGAACTGCGCCAACCCATCCATTGAACACCGGGTTCATAGGTCAGTGACATCTGGGCAGAAGGTGCCATTTCGCACAACAGTTTATAGGTCAGCCCCGCATTGGTTTCCTGCCCGGCGCGCAGGCTCGACAATGTGCCGTCGAGCACGATCACATGGTCCACACGGCCACGCCGGGCTGCGAATGTCGAGCTTTCCCGACTGCGTCGCCCCTGTCCGAACCATCGCCTTATCCGTTTAAGAAGCCGCACGCGCCTCCCCGATCATCCGCCACAGCCGTTCCGGGGTGAAGGGCATTTCGACGCGCTCCGCCCCTAATGGTGCCAACGCATCGGCTACCGCATTGGTCAGCGCCGCCATAGATCCCACTGTGCCTGCCTCGCCGCAGCCCTTCATCCCCATCGGATTATAGGTCGATGGGGTCGGCACGTTCTGAAATCCGATCATCGGCAGATCTTCGGCCCGTGGCATAGCGTAGTCCATAAAACTCCCGGTCAGCAGCTGTCCGTCCTGATCATATACCACATGTTCCATCATCACCTGACCCGCGCCCTGGGCCACGCCGCCATGAACCTGACCTTCGACGATCCGCGGGTTGAGCAGATTGCCAAAATCATCGCTGACCGCATAGCGTTCCAGCACCATCTTGCCGGTTGCCGGGTCAATCTCCACCTCTGCCACATGCGCCCCATTGGGAAAGCTTCGCGCAGGCAGGGTGATGCGTTCTTCGTGGATCAGCAGATCGTCCCGACCGGCGGCGCGGGCAAGCTCTGCCACTTCCAGAACAGTGGGCGACTGGTTTGATCCATCTGCGCGAAATTTGTCTTCGTCAAAGCGCACCGCATCGGGGGAAACACCCAGTTCTTCGGCAACAAAGGGGGTCATCACCTCGATCATCTTGCTCACAGTTTCAAGCGTCGCTGCCGCCTGCACCGTGCCCGACCGGCTGCCGCCAGTGCCGCCGCCCTGTTTGATCCGGTCGCTGTCGCCCTGAATCACGCGGATCGCCTCCAGCGGGATACCGCTTTGATCAGACAGGAATTGCGCAAAGACGGTTTCATGCCCCTGCCCGCCTGATTGCGTGCCGACATAAAGGTTGACCAGCCCGTCATCGGTAAATTCAACGCGGGCGGATTCCGCCGGATCGCCGAGGATTGATTCAATATAATAACACAACCCCATGCCGCGCAGGCGGCCCCTGGCCTCTGACGCGGCGCGGCGGGCGGCAAAACCTGCACGATCCGCCTGCACTTCGCTTGCGGCCAGCACCTTGCGGAAATCCCCGACGTCGTAGGTTTCCCCCGTTGCCGCCTTATAGGGAAACTGATCCGGCCGGATGAAGTTTCGCCGCCGCAAGTCCCACGGATCAACGCCAAGTTCGCGCGCGGCCTGATCCATCACCCGCTCCAGCGCATAAATCGCCTCCGGTCGCCCGGCACCGCGATAGGCATCAACACAGGCCGTATTGGTGAAAATGCCACGCACCTCGAGCCAGGTGCACTGGATGTCATAGGTCCCGGCCAGCACGCGCGAAAACAGCATCGTCTGGATCGGTTGGGCAAAACCGGAATTATAGGCCCCCATATTGGCCACGGTGGTGACGCGATAGGCGGTGATCCGGTGCTCATCGTCAAAGGCCAGCTCACAGGTGCTGGTCAGATCGCGGCCCGCGTTGTCCGTCAGCATCGCCTCTGACCGGTCCGACATCCAGCGCACCGGATGGCCAAGCCGCATCGCCGCCAGGGCCACGGGCGCATATTCGGGGTAATTCATCGCCTTCATTCCAAAGGCACCGCCCACATCGGGGTTGGTCACGCGGACCTGTTCCGCATCAAGGCCCAGCGCCTTGGTCAGATCGCCTTTGGTCGCCCAGACGCCCTGCCCGTTCACACAGAAATGCAGACGCGCCCCGTCCCATTCGGCAAAACAGCCGCGCGGCTCCATCGAATTGACAATGATCCGCGTGTCGGGCACCTCCAGCGTGACGTGATGGGCGGCTGCGGCAAAGGCATCCTCTGTCGCCTCCCGCTCGCCAAGCCCCCAGTGAAAGGCAAGGTTTTCAGGCGCTTCGGCGTGCAGAACCTCACCCCCCGGCGCAACATCCACCTTGGCGGGTAGATCTTCGAAATCGAATTCGATCATCTCTGCCGCATCGCGCGCGGCCGTCAGGCTGTCGGCAACCACCAGCGCCACGGCCTCACCCACATGGCGCACCCGCCCTTCGGCCAGCATCGGGCGGCGGGGTGCGGCACCCTTGGTGCCATCCAGGTTGTCGACCACGGTTCCTGCCAGCCCTGCGGTCAACCCCTCTGCCGCCAGGTCCGCCGCCGCCCAGACCAGATGCACGCCCGGGGCGGAACGCGCCTCTGTCAGGTCGAGCGCAGTCACCTCCGCATGGGCCACGGGCGAGCGCAGGAAATAGGCGTGATAGGCCCCGTCAGGTGCAATGTCATCGACATACCGCCCCTGCCCCGTCAAGAGGCGGCTGTCCTCCACCCGTGTGACGGGCTGGCTTTTGCCGAATTTTTCCATGATGTCCTCCTCGCGCCTCTCGCCAGCCACAACCTAGTGGTGATCAGCGCAATGTCCAGCCATGCCGCGCTCATCCCCCTGTGCAGCAACGCGCAAAACCACAAGGCGACACGGGCGCTTCGTGATTGCCCTTTGCCGCCCCCTTCGGTAGAGGGTTCAGGACTTTGGACAATGATACGGGACAGGCCCGATGGCGATGGAAAAGAGTTTTGATGCGACTGAGGCGGAGCCGCGCATCTACGCAAAATGGGAAAGCGAAGGCCGCTTTGCCGCCGGGGCCAATGCGCGCCGCGATGAAAGCTTTACCATCATGATCCCACCGCCGAACGTGACGGGCGTTCTGCACATGGGACACGCCTTTAACAACACCTTGCAGGACATTCTGATCCGCTGGCACCGCATGCGCGGGTTTGACACGCTCTGGCAACCCGGCACGGATCACGCGGGCATCGCCACACAAATGGTTGTTGAACGGGAACTGGCCAAAGACAAATCAAACGCCACCCGCGCCGAAATGGGGCGCGAGGCCTTCCTTGACCACGTCTGGAAGTGGAAGGCCCAATCCGGCGGCACCATCATCAACCAGCTGAAACGCCTTGGCGCGAGCTGTGACTGGGATCGCACGGCCTTCACCATGTCCGGCGCGCCAAATGCGCCTGCGGGGGAAGAAGGCAATTTCCACGACGCCGTTATCAAGGTCTTTGTCGACATGTACAACAAGGGCCTGATCTATCGCGGCAAGCGGC
>CAYTUW010000033.1:0-18211 GCA_964441435.1 uncultured Rhodobacterales bacterium | reverse complement strand
CCTGCTGACAGCGGCGGCGATTGGCGGGCTGGTCAAAACCAATGCCTCCATCTCCGGTGCGGAATGCGGTTGCCAGGCGGAGGTCGGGTCTGCCGCTGCAATGGCCGCCGCCGGGCTGGCCGCGGTGATGGGGGGCACACCAATGCAGGTGGAAAACGCCGCCGAAATTGCGCTTGAACATCACCTTGGCATGACCTGTGACCCGGTGAAGGGGTTGGTGCAGGTGCCGTGTATCGAAAGAAACGGCCTTGGCGCGATCAAGGCGGTGTCTGCGGCTTCGCTAGCGCTGCGTGGGGACGGCACCCACCTTGTGCCGCTCGACAATGTCATCGAAACCATGCGCCAGACCGGTGAGGACATGAACGAGAAATACAAGGAAACCTCGCTTGGCGGGCTTGCGGTCAATGTGCCGAATTGCTGACGCTTCCCCGCGACCGGCTTCTGTTCTGCAAAAATACTCCGGCCGGGAGCAATAAACGAATTGCAACCCGGTGGAGCGCCGCCTAGCTTGCGCGGATGAGCAGCCACACCCTTGATCGCCCGAGCCTTGGTATCCTTCTGATGCTTGGGTTTTGCGTGCTTGCGCCGCTGGGCGATGCCATGGCCAAAATCATCGGTGCCCGTATCCCGCTTGGAGAGCTGCTTTTGGTTCGGTTTGCAGCCCAGGTTTTGTTGCTGGTGCCATTAATCTGGCTTCTGCGCCTGCGCTGGCGAATGACGGGCCGCCTGTTCCGGCTGACGGCCCTTAGGTCCGCGCTGCATATCCTTGGCATCGGAGCGATGTTCACCTCACTTCGCTACCTGCCGCTTGCCGATGCCATCGCTATTGCCTTCGTCATGCCCTTCATCATGCTGTTTCTCGGCAAATATGTTCTTGGCGAAGAGGTGGGCGCGCGCCGCATCGTAGCCTCAGTCGTTGGCTTCATCGGCACCCTGCTGGTCGTCCAGCCAAGCTTTGCCGAAGTTGGCGCCCCGGCCCTTTTGCCTTTGTTTGTTGCCCTGGTGTTTGCGCTCTTCATGCTGACCACCCGCGCCATCGCCAAAGAAACAGACCCGATCGCGCTTCAGGCGGTTTCGGGCGGTATGGCTGTGGTCATGCTGATACCGGTTTTGCTGCTGGGGCGTGTGTTTGATTGGGCGGATGCCGCGTTCATCGCACCGGAAGGGGGCGATATTGCCCTGCTGACCTTTATCGGCGTGCTTGGAACTGTTGCGCATCTGCTGATGACATGGTCGCTCAGGTTTGCGCCATCTGCCACGCTCGCGCCGATGCAATACCTCGAAATTCCATTTGCAACGATCATCGGATTTCTGATCTTCGCTGACCTGCCCAACGGGTTGGCCGCGCTTGGGATTGCAATCACCATGGGCGCCGGTCTTTACGTTGTTTTCCGCGAGCAGGCCATGCACCGGGCGCAGAAAGCAGCGTTGGTATCACATCGTCCAGCGCCCCCAGCGGCAGAATGATCAGCGCCCCCGGGGTGTCAAATTTCAGACGAACAGGGCCAGTCACCTCGTTGGAGGTGCCAAGCCGCCCGCCGGGCGCAAGGATCAACCCGTCTATCGGCCAACGCAGCCCTTCGGAACTCCCCTCCAGAGGGCAGAGAGGATAGACGGAAAGCCGCATCCCGACGGGCAAATCAAGCAGAAGTTCCGGCGGGCAGAGAAAGCTGATATCCTGTTCCCCCAACACGATGCACCTGCGCTCAGGAAACCGCAGAAGTCCGCTCATCACTGCCAGCGCGTGATCGGTCCGTGCGCCGGTAAATCCGCAGGCAAGGACGAGGGGCGCAGAAATTGCTTCGAGTGCTTTTTCAAAGTCCGTGGTATCCTGATCGGGGGTGCGAACCAGGCGATCGGCAGGTACTGATCGCAGAGTGTCGGCATCCACGGAATCGAAATCCCCGACCACGGCATCTGGGATCATTCCGGCCTGGACCAGGTAATTTGCCCCGCCATCCGCTGCGACCAGCTTGCGAAAGTGGGCCAAGACCTGTTTCACTTGGGAAACCGCGTGGGATCCCCCTCCGGCCAGGGCGATTGGTTGCGAATCGTGTATAATGTGGCGTTTCATGGACATTTCCTGCTGTATTGGCCACTTCGACACAATCTGGCCGCAAAATAATACCGGAAATTTCCCAGTTCTGTGCCTTTCTGGGGGCTATTCATCGGTAAACAGTCTGTTGCTGAGTAGTAGAAAGCGAGCGGATCCATGGTCGGCGAAAGCAAAATTCTGACGGTATCATACGGGACTTTTTCATGCACTTTGGAAGGGTTCGAAGATTCCTTTTCAACAATGAAAGCCATTGCCGAATATTTCCGCGACCTTGCGGCAGAGGATCGCTATTTTGGTGCGGAACCGCCGACACCAGACGCCGATTTACTGGCCCGGATCGCAGAAAAAGAGGTTAACCAGCGGGTTGAGGCCCAGGTGCAGGACCAGCGTGTTTTGCTCAGGGCACAAAATACGCCATCGGTTGCCGTTCCTGCTGAAGGACCGCAGGCGGAACTGGGCTCCGAGGAAGGAAACCGCCGGGACGATACTCCTGCGGATTTCACCACTCAGGATGAAACAGCCACCCCGGAGGAGGGCTTCACCCCGGTTACGTCTTTTGAAGAAGACGACACAGATAATGAGGCGGCAAACACCGCAGAGGGCACCAGTGTCGCTGCGAAGCTTCAGCGCATCCGGGCTGTGGTGGCGCGCAATCAGGCTGCGAATACCGATGTCCCGCTGGCGGGTGTCGGCGCAGCCGCATTGTCTGCAGAGGAGCAGCGCGCGCGCGCCCAGGATTTTTTTGACGTAGAAGAGGACGCTGAGGAATCCGCAACATTCGAGGAATACTCCCCTGAGGCCGACACGCCGGATACTGCTGACACCGATTTTGAAGAAGAGGCGGAGGCGGAGGCAAATGCCGAGGCTGCGCATCTTGAGGCGCCGGCTGAGATGTCGGGATCCGATGACGGTGCCACCGCAGCTGCGCAGGATGAACAACCCGCCGATGTCGATCAGCCGGAGCAGATGGAAGATGACGGTTTCGGAGTTTCTGCTGAGTCGGAATTCGACGAGGATGGCACCTTTGGTGACGACACAGCCGTATCAGAGCAGCCCGAAAACGGCCCGGATGCAGAAGAGAGCTTTGCCGAGGACCAAATCACCTCAGTTCTGAGCCAGTTCGATTCAGCTGATCCTGCGCCTGAAACCGATGAGCCTATCCTCGCGGAGGAACCGCCGGAACATGAGGTTGGCTCCCTCAAGGCATTGGTCGAAGAAATCAATGGCCCGATCGACGATGAAGATGGGCTGGAAGAGCAGGAAGAGCCCGCCGCCGCCAGATCAACTGCATATGATGGCACCGACGAAGATGATTTTGCCGAAGAAACCGACCGTACCGACGTCGGAGAAGCAGAAACCGAAGAATCGGGTGTAGTAGATATCGACGAGCCTGCCCTGACCGAGGCGGCGCAGGAGGATGCCGACGACCAGGCTGCAGACAAGCAGACGATGGAGGATCTTTCCGCGCATGATGATGTGGATGATAGCGTAGACGATGATACCATCGGCAATGCGTTCACTGGCGCAGAAACCCATCACGATAGCGAAAATGGCGACGAACCAACTGCGGACAAGACGGTTTCCGCAGCAGTTCTGCGGGCACGTGCACGGGTCATCAAAGTTCGTAAAACCGACCTCGAAGAAGCAGAGAAATCCGGCGAAATAGAGGAAATGGGCGCCGCATCGCAGGACGCAAGCATTACCGTGGCTACCGATAATGAAGATTCCGCTGACGAAGTCTCCATTGGCGAACAGGCACCGATTGACGGCGGCGATCCGTTCATCGCTGAACTTGATCGCCTGGTTTCCCAGGATGAACCGCCGGAGACATCCGAAGCGGACACGGACGAAGAGACGACCAATGCTGAAACGCCGGCAACACCGGATGCCGCGGCCAGCAGGGGACGCGAGGTCTTCGCCAAGGAAGACAGCGAAGAAGAAGCCTCTGTTGCGCGCCTGCTTGAGGAAACCAACAACAAGCTAGACAATCCCGAAACCAGCCGCCGCCGTTCCGCTATTTCCCACTTGCGCGCTGCTGTTGCGGCCACCGTGGCAGATCGCCTTATCAAACGGTCCGACAAGGATGAAAATGACGCGCAGGCCGATGCATACCGCAATGACCTTGCGTCGGTTGTGAAACCCAAAAGCCGTGATGAGCTGCCTTCGGTCCCGGAAAAACGCACGACACCGCTGGTTCTGGTAAGTGAACAGCGCATTGACCGTAACGAACGCGACGAGGTTAGCCCCGCCGCCGCGACGCGAACCGCCATTCAGCCGCGCCGCGTCGGACGGTCAAGCCTCGCTCTGAAAGAGCTGGTGACAGAAGAAACCGCAGACTACGACAACGAGGAGCCCGCCGCTGATGAAAGCGCGGCAGTTCTTCTTGATGTCAGCTTTGAGGAATTTGCCTCGGTCAACCAGTCAACCGAGCTGCCGGAACTTGTCGAAGCAGCAAGTGCCTATCTTGTGTATTCCGGCGGGCAGCAGCCTTTCAACCGGGCGCAAGTCCTGACCCTTGTCGCAGATTTCTGTGACCCGGATAACTATCAGCGCGAAGACGGGCTGCGCGCCTTTGGGCAACTCCTTCGTGACGGACGTATCATCAAAATTCGTCGGGGTAAATTTGAACTCTCCGAAGAGACGAAGTTCAGGCCATCGGCGATCTGATCCCAGGTTGGGTGATGAGTGGACTTGTTACAGGGGCGGCTTTCAGGCCGCCCTTTGTTGTTGGGGGGCCGGGGGTCTGGGCGCTCTGGGTCGGGGCGGTTCAGCCCTGATCCGGCGGGTCGCTGGGTGCCGGGTCATTTGCATCTGGAGCTTCGGTCCCCACCCCGAGGAACACAAATTTGAATGGCAGCGCCCAAAGTACGCCCAGCAGGATGTAAAGCCCAAGTTCCACCAATAACGGCGGACGATCCAGCATGCCAATGATTGTGATCGCCGCCACAATATAGGCCGGCAGCCAGACGACAAGCAGCACAATCGCCAGGCGTTTGCGTGTTTTATGGGAGAGGGCCATTTCTTCAGTCCGCAAATGGGTCGGTTACAAGGATTGTATCCTCCCGCTCCGGCGAGGTCGAGAGCATCGCCACCGGGCAGTCGATCAGCTCTTCCACCCGGCGCACATATTTGATCGCTTCGGCGGGCAGATCCGCCCAGCTGCGCGCGCCTTCGGTCGATTGCGACCAGCCGGGCATGGTTTCATAAATCGGATTGCAACGCGCCTGCTGATCGGCGGCGGTTGGCAGGTAATCAAGCCGCTCGCCGTCCAATTCGTAGCCGACACAGATCTTCAGCTCTTCAAACCCGTCCAGAACATCGAGTTTCGTCAGCGAAATACCGTTCACACCAGAGGTCGCACAGGTCTGACGCACAAGGCAGGCATCAAACCAGCCGCAGCGTCGTTTGCGACCTGTCGTCGTGCCGAACTCATGACCGCGTTCACCAAGGCGCTGGCCATCCGCATCCTCAAGCTCGGTCGGAAACGGCCCCTCACCCACGCGCGTCGTGTAGGCCTTGACGATACCGAGCACGAAATCCACCGCCCCCGGGCCAATCCCGGTGCCGGTTGCGGCTTGGCCCGCGATGACATTGGAAGACGTCACGAAAGGGTATGTGCCAAAATCAATATCCAGGAGCGCACCTTGCGCGCCTTCAAACAGGATACGCTTGCCCGCCTTGCGCTTTTCATTCAGCACCTTCCAGACCGGCGCGGCGTAGGGCAGGATTTTCGGCGCGATGTCTCGGAGCTGCGCCAGCAATGCGTCCCGGTCAACAGGCCCAAGCCCAAGGCCTGAACGCAGCGCATTGTGATGCACAAGCGCGCGATCCACACGCAGGGCCAGCGTTGCCTCATCCGCAAGATCCGCGACCCGGATCACACGGCGACCAACCTTATCTTCATAGGCCGGGCCAATGCCGCGCCCCGTGGTGCCGATCTTGGCCACGGAATTCTGGTTTTCCCGCGCCCGGTCAAGTTCGCCATGGAACGGCAGGATAAGCGGTGTGTTTTCGGCGATCATCAGGGTTTCCGGTGTGATTTCAACGCCCTGAGCCTGAATGCCCGCAATTTCATTCACCAGGTGCCAGGGATCAAGCACCACACCGTTGCCAATCACCGACAGCTTACCCCCCCGCACAACGCCCGAGGGCAGCGCATGCAGTTTGTAAACCTCACCATCAATCACCAGCGTGTGGCCCGCGTTGTGCCCGCCCTGGAACCGCGCAATCACATCGGCACGCTCTGACAGCCAGTCAACGATCTTGCCCTTCCCCTCATCGCCCCACTGGGCACCGACAACAACGACATTGGCCATGAGTATCTCCGCGAGCTTGGAATTTTCCGCCGTCCCCTATAGCCACCAAACACACTATGGGGAACAGCAATTTCGCCGCAGGTCTGGACAGAACCACACTGATCCCCCTAAATCTGCGTAAAACAAGAGGTACGCTATGGCATTTTTGCTCAGATGGGCCTTCGCCTTTGTGCTGCTGGCTGCAACCTTCAATCCGACGAACTGGAACTATACGCGCTGGGCAATGGATCACTTTGCCGACCAACTGCCGATCACCGTACTTTTGGGGCTGTTGCTTGTCATTGGTTACATCATCTATCTGAGGGCGACCTGGCGTTCGATCGGTGGGTTCGGAATGATCCTTGTTTTTGCCCTGGTGGCGGCGCTGATCTGGGTGCTGGCGGATATGGGGGTCCTCGCACTGGACAACACTGACCTGAATGTCTGGCTCGGAATTTTCGCCCTTTCCGTGGTGCTCGGAGTGGGCCTCAGCTGGAGCCATGTACGCCGCGCCCTGTCCGGACAATCAGACGTCGACGACCTGGAGACGTGATCGCCGCCCGGACGAAGGGCTTTGCAAAGCCCTTGGACGCGCTTTCCAAAGCGCGTTGAAGCACCTTTGAAGGTGCTTTTAAGGCGTTTCGAAACGCCTTTCCCTTCAGGCCGCCCGCATCCGCCGTCGAAACGCCGATGGGGTAAGACCGGAAGCACGTTTGAACACCCGCATGAAGGCGGCTTCGGACGCGTAACCCACCTGTTCCCCCACAGCCCCCACACTGTCATCACCCTGCGCCAGCGCATGGCGCGCGATCTGCATCCGCCAGTCAGTGACATAGCCCATTGGTGTCACCCCCATCAATTCGGCAAAACCCGTGGCAAAGGCGGTACGTGACATGCCTGCTTCTTCTGCCAGACGCACGACGCTCCAATCCTCCCCGGGTGCCTTGTGAAAGGCGGTCAGCGCACGCGCCACACGTGGGTCAGCAAAGCCGGCAAGCCCCTTATGCGCCGCCCCTTCGCGCTCGATAAAGGCACGCAAAGCCTGAGCAAAGATAATCTCCGACATCTTGAGCGCGATCAGATTGCCGCCAAGCTGCGCCCGGCCTGTTTCCGTACCGATCATGCGCAGAGTCTGTTCCATCCACAGCCCGGCGGCCTCTCCATAGTTTTCAATCCGGATGAACGGCGGGACATTATCAAGCAGCGCATGGCGCATCAGCGGATCAAAAGCGAAATGCCCGCATATCAACTGCGTGTCGCGCAGATCCTCATCCCCGCCATAGATCAACACCCCCTCCCCCGTGAACCCGCTATCCCTGAGGACGGTTTCCAGCGGCAGAACGTGATGCTCATTCCTTGGATCGCAAAACAGGCGATGGCTCGCCCCGCGCGGGATGATCAGCAAATCGCCCTGTTCGAGCGCCACCGGCTCCGCCACCTTATCCACCCGCACAAGACAGCGCCCCTTGTGGGCATAGTGAAACCGCATGACATTTTCATATTGCGGCACCTCCACACCCCAGGGCGATGTCAGAGAGGTGCGGAAATAGAGCGTGCCTTTCAGCTTCAGCCGCATAAGAACATCACTAAGAAGGTCCATAATAACTCCTGAACGAATGAGCATAGTTTGGGAACTTTCTAATATTCATACGACAGAATGTCGATGTCAGATTGTTCAAAGAGCACATTCGCTCGTTCAGAAAATCTGGAGAAACCTATGAAAAAATTACTGATCCCCGCCCTTCTGGCCCTTACCCTGCCGGTTCATGCGGAAAGCCCGGCGGACCTCAACGACCTGGAAATCGCCCATGCGGCCTACACCGCCGACAACATCGACATCCGTTATGCCCATCTGGCGCTCGCGCTGTCTGATAACCCGATGGTCCGACAGTTTGCCGAGACCATGGTAAGTGACCACACTGCGGTCAACGACCTTGCGCTGGCACTGCTCGACAAGCTGGACGCGGCACCACAGGATAATTTCCTCAGCCAGACGCTGAACGCCAATGCCGAGGAAATCGTTGATCGCCTGGCCGGGTTGCGTGGCGCCGAATTTGATCTTGCCTACGCCGAAAACGAACTCGCTTACCACATCGCGGTGACCGACATCGTCGAACATCAGTTCATCCCGAATATCGAGAATGAAGAGGTGAAAGCACTGTTCATCCAGGGGCTCGAAATTTTTGAAGTGCATGAGCAGCACGCGAAAATGATGGTGGAGTCGCTGCAGTGAGGCTGACGCGACGCCAGTTTGCGGTGGGGGCGGTTCTGGCCCCCACAATGCTCCGGGCGCATAATGGCGAATTTCACGGCACGGTGCATGAGGTGATGATCGAACGGTTCGAATTCGCGCCGGAAACGCTTTCGGTAGCGGTCGGGGATCGCATCCGCTTCACCAACAATGATGTCGCCCCACACACCGCAACCGCGACGGACGAAAGCTGGGACACAGGGCGGCTCAATCGCGGGGACAGCGCCGAGATTGATATCGTGGATGGTATGACCGCCACTTATTTCTGCCGCTTCCACCCAAATATGAAAGCCGCGATCACCCTGCCCGGTTGATGCTTCGTCGCGCCGCCAGGGGTTGCGGCGCGGCGAGGTTGCGCATAGATAGCTGCATCGAACGCATAACCGGGTCCAACGCTATGGAAAATATCCTCCTCGTCATCCTGCTGATCCTCGCACTTTGCCTGATTGGCGCTGTGCTTTTGCAGCGCTCTGAAGGGGGCGGACTTGGCATGGGCAGCGGCGGCGGTGGCGGCGTGATGTCCGGCCGCGCCGCGGCAACAGCGTTGGGAAAGCTTACGTGGGTTCTTGGTGCCGGGTTTATGATAACGGCAATCGCATTGACGATTGTAACCGCCCAGAAATCCGGCTCTAGCTCAGTTGCGGATCAACTGGGTGCAGACGCACCGTCAGAAGCCACTGAATCCGCCCCTGTTCCGGCCGGCGAAGATCTTTTGCCGCCGACAACCGCAGACGCGCCATTGGCCCCAACACGGGCAGACGACTAAACACAATACCTTGGCGGGGCTAAATTTCGCCCCGCAGCATCTAGCGGTGCCATTGCCTAAGGGCGGCGAATCCCCTATAGGTTAAATCCCGTGATGCATGGTCAGATTCTGACATGCAGACAGCAATAATACAGCGGATCACGGGGAGTTTCCGGACCAGATGGCGAAGTTTGTTTTTATTACGGGCGGGGTGGTGTCGAGCCTTGGAAAAGGTCTTGCCTCTGCAGCTTTGGGGGCGCTGCTTCAGGCGCGCGGCTATTCGGTTCGGCTGCGAAAGCTTGATCCCTATCTCAACGTCGATCCCGGCACGATGAGCCCGTTTGAACATGGCGAAGTGTTTGTGACCGACGATGGGGCGGAAACCGACCTCGACCTTGGCCATTACGAACGGTTCACCGGTGTCGCAGCACGCATGACGGATTCGATTTCATCGGGCCGGGTCTATTCCAACGTGCTCGAAAAAGAGCGCCGCGGCGACTACCTCGGCAAAACCATTCAGGTCATTCCTCATGTGACGAATGAGATCAAGGACTTCATCTCTATCGGCGAGGATGAAGTTGACTTCATGCTCTGTGAAATTGGTGGCACAGTTGGCGACATCGAAGGGCTGCCCTTCTTTGAGGCTATTCGCCAGTTCAGTCAGGACAAACCGCGTGGCGACTGTATTTTCATGCATTTGACGCTCCTGCCCTATATCGCCGCATCAGGAGAGTTGAAAACCAAGCCGACCCAGCATTCGGTGAAAGAACTGCGCTCCATCGGGATTGCGCCGGATGTGCTTGTCTGCCGTTCCGAAGGGCCGATTCCAGCCAAGGAGCGCGAAAAACTGGCGCTGTTCTGTAATGTGCGACCGGACAGCGTGATTGCGGCGCAGGATCTGAAATCCATCTACGAAGCGCCGCTCGCCTACCACCGTGAAGGGCTGGATCGCGCCGTTCTGGAAGCCTTTGGCATTGCCGGGGCGCCAGCACCCGCGCTTGACCGCTGGGAAGATGTGGCAGATCGCGTCTTTAATGCCGAAGGCGAGGTCAAAGTCGCCATCGTTGGCAAATACACCCAGCTTGAGGACGCCTATAAGTCGATTGCAGAGGCGTTGACCCACGGCGGAATGGCGAACCGCACACGGGTGAAAATCGAATGGGTTGATGCGGAGCTTTTTGAAAACGAAGACCCGGCGCCGCATCTTGACGGGTTTAACGCGATCCTTGTCCCCGGCGGTTTCGGGGAACGCGGGACCGAAGGTAAAATCCGCGCGGCGCAATTCGCCCGCGAACATCGGGTGCCTTACCTCGGCATCTGTTTGGGCATGCAGATGGCTGTGATCGAAGCCGCGCGCAACCTCGCCGACCTGTCCGACGCAGGCAGCGAGGAATTTGATCACGAAGCGGGGGAAAAGCGGTTTACGCCCGTTGTCTACCACCTGAAGGAATGGGTGCAGGGCAACGCCAAAGTCACCCGCAAACAGGATGATGACAAGGGTGGCACGATGCGCCTGGGCGCCTATGACGCAACGCTTGCCGAAGGCTCCAAAGTGGCCGCAGTCTACGGCACCACCGCAATCGAGGAACGTCACCGCCACCGCTATGAAGTTGACGTTAAATACCGCGACAAGCTTGAGGCATGCGGTCTGATGTTTTCCGGCATGAGCCCGGATGGCCGACTTCCAGAGATCGTCGAATGGAAAGACCACCCCTGGTTCATTGGGGTTCAGTTTCACCCGGAACTGAAGTCAAAGCCCTTTGCCCCACACCCGCTGTTTGCCGATTTCGTGCGCGCCGCGGTGGAATCCAGCCGCCTGTTCTGATGTCCAGCGGGTTGCGCGCGCCCCGTCTGGGATATTACGTCAGAATGGCGGAAGGACATGGCCTGGCACCAAGTTGCATGGTTATCGCTTATGGCCGTCATTTCCACTTGACGGGCAGGCCCGGCGCTTTTACACCGCCCCCGGTCTGGCGGAGTAGCTCAGGTGGTTAGAGCAGCGGAATCATAATCCGCGTGTCGGGGGTTCAAGTCCCTCCTCCGCTACCAGACCCATAATCCAAGCATTATCGTGTGTCACACTCTGTGGTTCCGCAACAACGGTTTTTCCACCTTTGATTGCGGGGCTGAAACCAGAAGATGAACCTCACTTTTTTCTTTCGGCGATATTGACAGTTCGTAAAGCGTATATAACATGTTAAATTGATGATTAACATGTTAAATTGACGATTGGCATGTCGATATCAGGGGTGGGATGAGCTGGTTTGTCAGCGTCCCGCCAAAACAAGCTAGGAGGATACGATGTTAAGACGTAAATATGTTTCGGTGTTGGGGATTGTCGCTACGCTCGGGATGGGCACAATATCTGCATCCGCTCACGACTCCGGGGAATTCGTTCTTGGTTTGCCTGGGGGCGCGGGGCCCACAGATGTTCCGGCCATTCTGGCAATGGAAAGCTTTGCTGAAGCAGGAAACGCCACAAACACGATCGAATTCGACTCGCCAGATATTCAAACCCAGGCCCTTCTGAATGGCGACATTGATATCGCCCTGATGGGCCCCGCGACCGTTTTCGCCGCGAATGCCGCAGGCTCCGATCTGCGAATGATCGCCCGGAACAACTTTATTGATCTTATGGTCGTCGCGGGGGCAGAGATCGAAAGCTGTGAACAACTCGACGGACAGCTTGTCGCCTACCATTCCTCAGGCTCCACCAGCACAGCACACCTGAAGCGTTATCTTGCGGATACCTGCCCCGATGCAAAACCGAATTTTATTGTCATTTCCGGTTCTGCCAACCGTGCTGCTGCCCTGCTTGAGGGGCAGATCGCGGGGACAATCGTGCGGCTGGAGGATTGGCTCGCTGTGACCGGAGGCAATGATGAACGCGTCCGCGTCCTGGCAATGCTGGCAGAGGCACAGTCAACATTGCTGACCCAGGCATTGGTTGTCACATCTGAAACACTGGAAAATTCACGCGGCCAGATCGAGGGATACCTCGAGGCACTGCAAGGTGAATACGCTGCGGTTTATGCGGATCCTTCGGCATATGCGACACGGGCATTACCACATCTGGCAGGTGCCGATGAGGCAGGGATGATCACAGTATTCAATGCGCTTGCAGAAGCGAATCTGTTCCCAACCGACAACACTTTCAGTGCGGTTCAGGTCGGCGACACCATTGATTTCTATGAGGAGGCCGGTCGCATAGATGTTGATGTTCTGACAGCGGAAAGCGTCGCTGATTTTTCCTTCGCTGACAACTGAGGCAGCTGATGACTTCGCATACAACCGCAGGGGGCGGAACAGCGGCTTCGCCCCCGCGCAATGTGCAGATACTCAAGCTCCGGCAACAGCTGGGACTTCCCGGCACGATTGCAAGCCGGATCATCGCCTTTGTGGTATTTGCCGTAGCGTGGGAGCTGTCTGCAATAGCGGCGGATTCGATCCTTATTCCAACATTTACAGAAACACTTGCTGCGTTCTATGAGACGACGTTCGTGACAGGTGAAATCTGGCCTGCACTTTGGGTCAGCAACACGCCCCTGATCATTGGATATATAATTTCGGTTATGATCTCAGTGCCTCTGGGCCTTGCCATGACTCGCTGGCGGGTTCTCGACAAAGCGCTCAGCCCGGTCACGGCCATGGCTCTGTCTCTTCCGATTGCGCCGCTGATCCCCATCATTCTTGTCGCGCTCGGTTTTGGCCTTGCGCCCAAAGTGGTGTTGATCGTGCTGTTTTCATGGGTTTACATCACAACCAATGTGCGGGCCGGAACCCGTACCGTCGACAAATCCCTTGTTGAAATGGCGCGCAGTATGGGCGCAAGCGAACGGCAGGTTTGGTTCCGAATTCTAATACCAGGCGCGATCCCGGCGGTCTTTGCAGGATTACGGATCGGTCTGGGACGTGCATTCGCCGGCATGGTGATTGTCGAACTCATCATGCTCCCGGTCGGGATTGGCGCCCTTCTGCTGGATTACCGCGGTGATTTTAAGGCCGGGCTGCTCTACGCGACAACCATTCTTGTGGTGATCGAGGCTGTCACGCTCGCAATCGTGATGCAGGCTCTGGAACGCCATTTGATCAGATGGAAATAACACGATGACAATGATAAAAATCAGCTCGCTCACACACCGTTACGGTGCGCCCGGCCGCGAACAAACCCTTGCGTTATCCGATGTAAACCTCGAAATCGGAAATAATGAATTTGTCACACTGCTTGGACCGTCGGGTTGCGGCAAGACCACACTGATGCGCGCCATTGGTGGGCTGGTGTCAGCCACCGAAGGCGAGGTGAGCGTTAATGGAAGTGCCGTGCGCGGCCCCAATCAGGATTGTGCCATCGTATTCCAGAGTTTTGCGCTTATGCCCTGGGCAACGGTTTTGCAGAATGTCGCCTTCGGCCTTGAGATGCGCGGGCACAACAAAGCCGAACGCTTGCAACGGGCCCGCGAAGGTATCGACCTTGTCGGTTTGACCGGGTTTGAAAACAAATACCCAAAGGAGCTTTCGGGCGGGATGCAGCAACGGGTCGGGTTGGCCCGTGCTCTTGTCATGTCCACACCCATCATGCTGATGGACGAACCTTTTGGGGCACTTGATCAGCAAACCAGACGCTACATGCAGGAAGAATTGCTAAACATCTGGCAGAAAGACCAGCGCACCGTGGTCTTTGTAACTCATGATATGGAAGAGGCGATTCTCCTTGGCGACAAGGTTGTTCTTATGTCAGCGCGACCCGGACGGATCGAAGAGGTGATCGACGTCAGTTTCCCCCGCCCCCGCGACCCGGAAGAAGTCGAACGTACGGCGGAATTCATTGAACTGAAAGAATACCTTTGGAACCGCCTGAAACAGATGCACGAAATGAACGCGGCATGATCAGAACAGACACATCCCCCGAGACACACATCGGACATCTGGCGCGCCGAACGTATAGAATGGTGCGCGGCTTCGCGGCGAACTGGGGTGGTATCCTGGTTATTGCCCTGATCTGGGAAATTGCCGGATGGCTTGTAGAACTCCGTTGGCTCCCCCCGTTTTCAACGGTTGTGGCGCGACTATGGGAAATGATTGTTACCGGCGAACTCACACCCCATCTGCTGGCCAGTCTCGGGGCGCTGGCGCTTGGGTTTTCGATCGCGCTCGTTCTTGGCCTGATTATTGGAACGCTGATGGGGTTGTTCACCTGGATCAACACCGCGCTCGATCTTTATGTGAATGCGCTTCTGTTCACACCGGGGTTGATCTTTGCCCCGATCCTGTTCGCAATCTTTGGGCTTTCCTATGCGACGCGTGTCAGCGTTGTTGTGATCTATGCCGTCTTTATCATCATCATCAATACGGCTGCGGCGATCAGGAATGTTGACCAGCCGCTATTGGAAATGGCGGCCTCATTTGGTGCCGGGCGGTTCACCGCACTGCGCCGTATCGTTCTTCCCGCTGCCTTCCCGCTCATCATTGCGGGCATCCGTATGGGGGTCGGTCGGGGTGTCAAAGGCATGATCAACGGCGAGATGTTTATTGCCCTTGTCGGAATTGGCGGCCAGGCCGCACGATACGGGAACCAATTTGATTTCACATCGGTTTGGGCCATATCTCTGTTCATCATGGCGCTCGCCGTAACGATCAATCAAAGCGTAAGCCATACTGAACGCCGATTGACAGCCTGGGCGGTATAACGACAATCACGGGCCGAATAAGCCTGGCCCGTGAAAACCGCTAGGAAAGCTACCCCTTTTATCCGGCTGCATTGCAATTTAGAATCTTTCTAAATATTGACTTCCACGGCCGCGAAGCGCATATCTTGATCCAGATATCCGAAAGGTCCGCGCCATGTTTATTCAGACCGAATCCACCCCGAACCCAGCAACGCTGAAATTTCTTCCTGGACAGGCTGTTCTTGCCTCGGGCACCGCTGATTTTGCTACGCCTGAAGCGGCTGAAAACTCACCTCTGGCTCAGCGCATTTTTGCCGTGTCGGGTGTGACGGGTGTATTTTTTGGCGGCGACTTCGTAACCGTGACGAAGGCCGATGAGATCGACTGGAACCATATCAAGCCGGCGATCCTTGGCGCGATCATGGAACATTTTCAATCCGGACAACCGGTTATGGCGGCGGATGCGGCGACCAATGCCGGACATGCCGAACACGACGGGCCGGATGGTGAAATCGTCAACCAGATCAAAGAACTGCTGGATACCCGCGTACGCCCCGCCGTGGCTCAGGATGGTGGCGACATCACTTTTCACGGGTTTGATCGCGGGGTGGTCTACCTGCATATGCAAGGCGCCTGTGCGGGATGCCCGTCCTCGACGCTGACACTCAAGATGGGTATCGAAAACCTGCTGCGCCACTATATCCCCGAGGTGGTGGAGGTCCGCCCCGTTGCCGCCTGACGATCTGACCCTTGCCTTTGATACATCGGCCGCGCATGTCGCGGCCGCTTTGCTGTCTGGCGACCGGGTGTTGGGCACACGGCACGAGCGGATGTCAAAGGGTCAGGTCGAACGCCTGTTTCCCCTGCTCGAAGAGTTATTGTCTGACGCCGGGGTCACGTGGAAAGACCTTTCAACGGTTGGTGTGGGCATTGGTCCCGGAAATTTTACCGGCATCCGTATATCCGTTGCCTCTGCGCGGGGCCTGGCGCTTTCACTTGGCATCCCCGCAGTCGGGGTGACGAGTTTTGAAGCCCTGGCCCATGATCGGCCCCGCCCCTGTTTCGCGCTGATAGACGCGCGCCGCGATCAACTCTACCTGCAAGAGTTTGACAGCGCCCCCGAAGCCCCGGAGATTGTGACGCGGCATGACGTTTCCGACCTGATGGCGGAACGCGATATGCCATGCTACGGGCCGGAATTCCCTGATGATTTCGCAGCCAACATCGCCCGCATTGCCCGTCAGCGCAGAACCAATGCCGCCCGCCCTGCTCCGCTTTATATCCGGCAGGCAGATGCCAAGCCCGCGCGGCACCCTGCGCCGATCATCGTGCCATGACGCCCGAAGCGCTTGCCCGGCTTCATGCGGTCTGCTTTGCGACCCCCCGGCCCTGGTCAGCGGCTGAGTTTAAAGAGCTCCTTGCGGATCCGGTGGTGTTTTGCCTCGGCGCTGCCAACGCTTTCGCATTGGGCCGTGTCGTTGCCGATCAGGCGGAGCTTTTGACGATCGCTGTCCATCCTGATGCCAGGCGCAAAGGGTATGCGCGGCAACTGATTTCCCGCTTCCATGTGCACGCACAGGAACGCGGGGCAACAGAATCATTCCTTGATGTTGCGGCCGACAATGCACCGGCGCGCGCGCTTTACCTTGGGGAAGGTTACAAGGAAGTCGGCCGACGGTCCGCTTATTATCGCAAGCCGACTGGGCAGCGTGTTGATGCTCTTACCTTTTTACGCCAATTTTAAGGACATTTGACAGGCTTATCACCGAATTCCTGACCAACTGGCAAAAAGTTATTGACCCTCCCCCGCCGCTGCGGCCTTAATTGGCGATGATCTGACGAACTGATCGTTTGAAAGTGGGCGGTGCAACCGCCTCACCACAACAACCGGGAGAGATTCCATGACCCTTATGCGGAAAATTCTGGGTGCAGGTGCTGCGCTTGCCCTGACCGCGGGTGCTGCGCTTGCAGAGCCTGCCATCATCTTTGACCTTGGTGGTAAATTCGATAAATCCTTTAATGAGGCTGCCTATAATGGCGCGGAACGCTGGGCTCAGGAAACCGGCGGTTCCTACCGCGAGGTGGAAATTCAATCCGAAGCCCAGCGCGAACAGGCGCTGCGCCGTTTCGCTGAATCCGGCGCGAACCCCATCGTTGTAACGGGTTTTGCCTATGCCTCCGCGCTTGAAGCGGTTGCGCCGGACTTCCCGGATACGAAGTTTGCAATCATCGACATGGTTGTCGATCAGCCGAATGTGCGCTCCGTTGTGTTTAACGAACATGAAGGATCATATCTTGTTGGCGTCCTTGCAGCGATGGCATCAGAATCCGGCACCGTCGGGTTTGTCGGCGGTATGGATATTCCGCTGATTTCGAAGTTCGCCTGTGGCTATGTACAAGGCGTGAAATCGGTGAACCCGGACGCCACCGTCATTCAGAACATGACCGGCACCACGCCCGCAGCCTGGAACGACCCGGTGAAGGGCGGAGAACTGACCCGTGCGCAGATCGCGCAAGGCGCTGATGTCGTCTATGCGGCAGCAGGTGGCACCGGTATCGGTGTACTTCAAACCGCTGCGGACGAAGGTATCCTGTCGATCGGCGTTGACAGCAACCAGAACCACCTTCATCCGGGCCAGGTTCTGACCTCGATGCTGAAGCGCGTGGATGTTGCTGTCTACAATGCCTTCACCGCCGGTATGGAACTTGAAACCGGATTCTCCGTTCTTGGCCTTGCCGAGGAAGGCGTTGGTTATGCGCTTGATGAAAACAATGAAAACCTGATCACGGATGAGATGCGTGCTGCCGTCGACGCCGCCGCCGCAAGCATCATTGCCGGTGATATCGTCGTGCATGATTATATGTCCGACGAATCCTGTCCGGTGATGTAAGGCACCATAATGGCAGTTGAAACCACAGAGGGGCGGCAGGGAACTGCCGCCTCTGGCACACCCCCCGCGATTGAACTCAAAGGCATTTCCAAATCCTTTGGTCCGGTTCAGGCCAACAAAGACATCACCATTGCCGTTCAAAAAGGCGCGATCCACGGGATTGTTGGCGAAAACGGCGCGGGAAAATCCACGCTGATGTCGATCCTCTACGGCTTTTACAAGGCCGATGCGGGCGAGGTGTTCATCAACGGCGATCTGACCCCGATCCCCGACAGCCAGGCCGCGATCCGGGCCGGTAGCGGCATGG
>CAYTUW010000032.1:0-18244 GCA_964441435.1 uncultured Rhodobacterales bacterium | reverse complement strand
ACCTTACCCTCAGAAGAGGTATGGAGCAGGTTGGCATCGACGCTGAAGGGCGCCTCACCACGTTTGTCCTTGGCAATCGGAATCTGGTTCGCCTCAGCAAACTCCAGCAGCTTCGTGCGCGAGGACAGATCCCATTCCCGCCATGGCGCAATCACCTTGATGTCGGGGTTCAGAGCATAGGCCGCAAGTTCAAACCGCACCTGATCGTTGCCCTTGCCGGTCGCGCCGTGGGCGACCGCATCCGCCCCGGTTTCGGCGGCGATTTCAACCAGCCGTTTGGAAATCAGCGGCCGCGCGATGGAGGTACCGAGGAGGTAAAGCCCCTCATAAACCGCGTTCGCCCGGAACATCGGAAAGACGAAATCGCGAACGAATTCTTCGCGAATGTCTTCGATATAGATGTTTTCCGGCTTGATACCGAGCAGCTCCGCCTTTGCGCGCGCGGGTTCCAGCTCTTCGCCCTGGCCAAGGTCAGCGGTAAAGGTCACTACCTCACAGCCGTATTCGGTTTGCAGCCACTTCAGGATGATGGAGGTATCAAGGCCACCTGAATAGGCGAGCACAACTTTTTTCGGCGCGGACATGGGTAAGGCTCCAGCAGGTAATTGAATCCTGCCGCGATTAGCGGTTTTTGCCCGGCACGGCAAGCCGCCCCTGTCAGGTTCCCGGGTCCACCGGGAAGGATGCAGCCGCCATCTGATTGTTTTGCAGGAACACCGCCTTTGACTGTTCGAAAGAGGCCAGCACTGCTGGAATGTCCGCTCCGCTGGCAGCGCCGGATGCGGCTGCATATTCGCCATCCCGACACAGATTTGAAAAATCCCGGAACCCCAGGTTCAGGGCACAGCCCTTGAGGAAATGAAATTCGTCTTCAAGCCTTTCCGGGTGGGCGTTGGCAGACAGGCGATCCAACACTTCCTCAACTTCCTCAAGGAAGAGGTCGACAACCTCCTCAAAATCATCGTTTCCGATTTCTTCGCGCAGTTCTGTAACCCGTTTCCAATCAATCATAAGACACCACGGCATTGCTTTGGCATCATTCTGAAAGGGACAGGTTTACAAACCATTAGTAGCGCCAAATTCATAGTTTGTTCAGGCTTTTGATCTAGCGCTGGGCTATTGGTTCAGGTTGATGGTGGATAAATGGCGCAGGTTGCGCAAATGCAGAAAAACGCTGGCGCCAGGCGGGAGGGCTGCGCATTGCCTGGCGCTGTCGTACTTGTGATTGATGATTCGAAGGTTCAGAGGCGTATATTGCAAGCTTCCCTGCGGCGCTGGGGATACTCTGTTCTGGAAGCGGACTCCGGTGAGGCGGCGCTGAAAATCTGTCGCAATACCCATATTGATCTGGTGCTGAGCGACTGGATGATGCCGGGGATGAACGGTTTGGATTTCTGCAAGGCTTTTCGTGCGCTGGACCGGGACGGCTACGGCTATTTTATCCTTCTGACGTCCAAAAGCGAGAAGGGTGAAGTTGCGCGCGGGCTAGAGGTCGGCGCCGATGATTTCCTCACGAAACCGGTTAATGCCGATGAACTGAAAGCGCGGCTGGCCGCAGGCGAACGCATTTTGAAGATGGAGCGGGAGCTTCAGCAGAAAAATCGGCTGGTAAACGAAACTCTGGAAGAGATGCGCGGCCTTTACGACACGATTGACCGCGACCTGATGGAGGCCAAAAAACTCCAGCAATCGCTGGTTCGGGAACACCACCGGAGTTTCGGTAGCGCCAATGTTTCACTGGTGCTTCGGCCCAGTGGCCATGTTGGCGGCGATATGGTGGGCATGTTTCCGATCAATGAGAATGAAATTGGTGTTTTTGCGCTGGATGTGTCCGGGCACGGTATTACTTCGGCGCTGATGACGGCGCGGCTGACCGGGTATTTGTCTGGTTCCCACCCGGATCAGAACGTGGCCCTGAAGGTTGGACCGCAAGGGCAGTATCAACCGCGCGCGCCGTCAGAGGCGGTCGCGCGGCTGAATGCGCTGGTGTTGGAAGAGATGGATACAGAACACTATTTTACCATTCTGCTGGGGCATCTTGATCTACGCAGCGGTGCAATGGTTCTGTGTCAGGCGGGCCACCCCAATCCGGTTGTTCAGCGCCATGATGGCAGTGTCGAAACGATCGGCTCCGGTGGCATGCCGGTCGGGCTTCTGGAGGTTGCGGAATACAGCGATTTCAAGGTGTATCTCCAGCCGGGGGATCGGTTGCTGTTGCCGTCCGATGGAATCACCGAATGCCCGGAACTGGGTGGTGGGATGCTGGATGACGACGGCTTGTTGAAACTTGTCGCACAGCATCAGGGTGTCCAGGGCGAAGAATTCCTTGAATCCCTGATCTGGAGCCTGTCTGACTTTTCCGGTCTGTTTGATTTTCCGGATGATGTGTCAGCGGTATTCATCGAATACAATGGATAAAATGGCGCGCAAACTGTCGGTCGCCCGGGCTGGCAAGCCGATCAGGCACCAATGCCTGATCCATCCAGATCGCAGTATGGCCTGCTTCGGTCGGGGGGCCATGCGGGCGGACCGGGGTTGCCGCGTAGATGTGGCACAGCTTTTCCGCCCATAGGTCGTATTCCGGCATGAATGTAAACCTGCGGTAACATCCCAGTTTTCGCGCAGCGGCGATGCGCCAGCCGGTTTCCTCAAACACTTCGCGGTGCAGCGCGGCCAGTGGCGATTCGCCGGGATCAACCCCACCGCCGGGCAGCTGATATTCGTGATGGGGGGCGCCCTGGTAGGTGATCAGCATGCGCCGCCCGCGTGGCAGGATGGCATAAACCCCATGCCGAATCCGATAGGAAATACCCGTCCTTCGCGGTTCACCAAATCGCCGGATCATTCCCACCCCTTCACATCGCGCGCATTGCCCCTATCTGTCAGTCGCGTTAAGGCAGGCAAATGCGCAAGGAAATCACATGTCACTTAGCACCATAATCGCCTGGGACGATACTGTCCTTCCGTTTCAGCTCGACCGGGCGGATATCCGCGGCCGGGTGGCGCGCCTTGATGGCGTGCTGGACCAGGTGCTCGCGCAGCACAGTTATCCGCGCGAGGTGGAGGCGCTGGTCGCTGAAATGGCGCTGCTGACCGCGCTGATCGGACAGACGGTGAAACTGCGCTGGAAGCTGTCGCTACAGGTGCGCGGCGATGGGCCGGTGCGGCTGATTGCAACGGATTACTACGGGCCGAACGCGGATGGCGAACCGGCCCGTATCCGCGCCTACGCAAGCTATGACAGTGATCGGCTGGAGCCGCGCCACGACCCGTTTGATCAGATCGGCAACGGTTATTTCGCCATTCTGATCGACCAGGGCGAAGGCATGGTGCCGTATCAGGGGATTACCCCGATCGCGGGCGGGTCGCTCGCCCGCTGTGCGGAAACCTATTTTGCCCAGTCCGAACAGATCCCGACCCGCTTTGAGCTGAGCTTTGGCCGGTCAACCCTGGCGGGCGGACCTGAAAGCTGGCGTGCCGGTGGCATGATGATTCAGCATATGCCCAAAGCCTCTCCGCTCCTGAACCCGGAGGTCGATGGCGACGGTGGCAGCGGTGCCGGGGGCGTTTTGTCTGCGTCTGACCTGTTGTCCGACGATGCGGAGGAAAACTGGAACCGCGCCAACATCCTGCTCGATTCCGTGGAGGAGCTGGAGCTCATCGGTCCCTCCGTTCAGCCAACCGACCTGCTTGTGCGCCTGTTTCATGAGGAAGAGCCGCGCGTTTATGATCCGCAGTCGGTGAAATTCGGTTGTTCCTGTTCAGAGGATCGCGTGCGCGAAAGCCTTTCGATCTATTCCGCGCGCGACCTTGAACATATGACGAAGGACGACGGCACCCTGACCGCCGATTGCCAGTTCTGCGGGGCGCATTACGTGCTTGATCCAACAACCGTCGGCAAGGACGCCCATGACGGGGCGTGAGCTGTTTTCACGCCTTGAGGCGGCGGTGCGCAGCGATGCGCCTGCGACGTCTGATTTTGATCTGAACCCGGAGTTCCGGCCCGCGGGCCAAACTCTGCGCGAAGCGGCGGTTCTTGTCGCGGTGCAATGCGTTGGGGATGAGGCGCGGCTGATCCTGACAAAACGTGCCTCCGGCATGAAACATCATCCGGGGCAGATCGCCTTTCCCGGCGGAAAGGTGGACGCAGCCGACGCTGATCATATCAACGCCGCCCTGCGCGAAGCCGAAGAAGAGGTTGCGCTGCCCCGTGATCTGGTGCGCGTGATCGGCACGGCCGCGGCACATGAAACGGTGACGGGGTTCCGCATCCGCCCGGTGCTGGCGGAAATCACCGGCGAATTCACGCCGCGCGCAGAGCCGGGCGAAGTCGCAGAGGTGTTCTTTGTGCCGCTTTCCCATGTGCTCGACCCGACGAACTATGCGGTGCAGTCGCGGTACTGGCAGAGACACCGCCGCCATTATCATACGGTGCCCTTTGGCCCCTATTACATCTGGGGGGCGACGGCGCGCATCCTGCGGGCGCTGGCCGAACAGGTGATGACATGACGGTGATTGATCAACCATGGGTTCATGCGCCCGAAAGCCAGACGATCCTGCAGGGGTTGGAAGCCGCGGGGCATCAGGCGCTGTTTGTTGGTGGATGTGTGCGTAACGCATTGCTGGGCCACCCCGTTGCCGATATCGACATCGCCACGGATGCAACGCCCGAGATGGTCACAAAACTGATGCAGGCGGAGGGGCTGAAGGTTATCGCAACCGGGGCGGATCACGGCACGGTCACGGTGGTTGCAAACCGTATCCCGCATGAGGTTACAACCTTTCGCCGTGATGTCAGTACCGATGGCCGCCGCGCCACGGTGGCCTATTCCGGTAGCATCGAACAAGACGCCCGCCGCCGTGATTTTACCATGAATGCGCTTTATGCCGATCGGCAGGGTCAGGTGTTTGACCCGCTTGGCGGCCTGCCGGACCTGACCGCGCGACGCCTTCGGTTCATCGAGGACGCGGGCCAGCGTATCCGCGAAGATTACCTGCGGACGCTCCGGTTTTTTCGGTTTTTTGCCTGGTATGCGGATCCTGCTGGCGGGATGGACGCCGACGCCCTGGCGGCGATCGCCGACAACCTTGACGGGCTGGAACAGCTGTCGCGGGAACGGGTTGGGTCGGAGCTGTTGAAACTGCTTACGGCGCCTGATCCGTCGATGGCGGTAGCCTCGATGGCGCAAACGGGCGTGTTGCTGCGAGTGCTGCCGGGTGCTGCGGCAGAGGTCTTGCCACGGCTTGTGCATTTCGAACAGGCGCTGGGTGTTGATCCTGATCCGATCCGCCGTCTTGCGGCGCTTGGCGGGGAGGTCGACCTCAGGCTGTCCAAGGCAGAGATGAAACGGCTGATGCAGCTACAGGAAGCCGCAGGCGATGTTTCCGGCGCGGCGGAGCTTGGCTATCGCCACGGGGCCGGAATGGCGGTGGACACCTGCCTTTTGCGCGCTGCTGTGATGGAACAACCCATCGCAGCGGATACACAGGCGCAGGCTGACTTTGGCGCGGCGCAGGGTTTTCCGGTAAAGGCAGAGGATCTGATGCCCGACCTGTCAGGCGCTGACCTTGGCAAACAGCTCAAACATCTGGAAGCGCGCTGGATCGCATCCGGCTTTGCCCTCTCACGCGACGATTTGCTTGGCGGATAGGCACGCCTGATCAGCCCCATTTCGAAGGGTTTGCCGACCCATTGACATCCCCGGAATCTGAGGTCACGTTAGCGCCACCTGCAAACAGGAGGGATGCGAATGTATCGTGGACTCTGGTTTATTTGACCTGATCCAACGACCCGGGGTCAGCGTTTCAGCGGCGTTGCCCGTCCCTTTTCGTGTTCCTATTTCATTGCAGGCTCATCATGTTCAAACTGTTCGAAAACCTTGTAAATCCCTATTGCGATTACCCCGAAACCGATAGGCCGCCGACGCGGCTCTGGCCGTTTATGCGCGCCTATGCGCGCCCCTTTCACAAGGTGTTCTGGTATGCGGGCATCATGTCCGTTGTTGTCGCGGCGATCGAGATCGGCCTGATCTGGTACATGGGCCGGGTTGTTGATTTGCTCACCGGCAACACCCCTGACGTAGTGCGCGACACCTACACACTGGAACTGATCGGTGTTGCGCTGTTCATCCTGCTGATCCGGCCTTTGCTGCAAACGGTGGATGTGGCTCTGCTCAACAACACGATCCTGCCGAATTTCGGCACGCTGATCCGTTGGCGGGCGCATAAACATGTGCTGCGGCAATCTGTTGGCTGGTTTGAAAACGACTTTGCGGGCCGCATTGCAAACCGGATCATGCAGACACCGCCTGCCGCTGGCGAAGCGGTGTTTCAGGTCTTTGACGCCATGACCTTTTCCATCGCCTACCTCGTGGGGGCGGCGGTGATGCTGGCGGGGGCCGATCCGCGATTGGTGGTGCCCCTGTTGATCTGGTTTGTGCTTTACGGATTTCTGGTGCGCTGGACAGTGCGCCGTGTCGGCCCGGCGTCAAAGGCGGCTTCGGACGCGCGCAGCGCAGTTACGGGGCGGGTTGTTGACAGCTACACCAACATTCATTCGGTAAAGCTGTTTGCGCATAACGATACGGAACTGGACTATGCGAAGGACGCGATTGAACATTCGCGCCAGACGTTTCAGGCGGAAATGCGGATCTTCACCATTATGGATATCGCGCTGGTGTCGCTAAACGGGTTGCTGATCATTGGTGTTGTCGGCTGGGCGGTGTTCATGTGGATGAATGGCGCGGCGAGCGTGGGGGTGGTTGCGGCGGCGACGGCGCTGACGCTGCGGCTGAACGCAATGACAGGCTGGATCATGTGGGCGCTGACGAGCTTTTTCCGCAACCTCGGCATCATTGCCGAAGGGATGGAAACCATTGCCCAGCCGATCACTCTGGTGGACAAGCCAAAAGCGCGGGATTTGATCCTCGGCAAAGGCGCGATAGAGATGCGCGGGCTGAGCCATCATTACGGGCGCGGATCGGGTGGGCTTGCAGCGCTTGATCTGAAGATTGCGCCCGGCCAGAAGGTTGGGCTTGTCGGGCGGTCCGGTGCGGGGAAAACGACCCTGGTGAAGCTTCTGCTGCGGTTTTACGATGCCGAGGCGGGCAAGGTTCTGATCGACGGGCAGGACATTGCAGATGTCACGCAGGACAGCCTGCGGCGCGTGATCGGTATGGTGCAGCAGGACAGTTCGCTGCTGCATCGTTCAGTGCGCGACAACATCCTTTACGGCCGCCCGGAGGCAAGCGAGGAAGAGATGATCGCCGCAGCAAAGAAGGCAGAGGCGCATGAATTCATCCTCGATCTTGCAGATCCCGAAGGGCGCAGCGGCTATGACGCGCAGGTCGGGGAACGCGGGGTCAAACTGTCCGGTGGGCAGCGCCAGCGGATCGCACTTGCCCGGGTGATCCTGAAAGACGCGCCGATCCTTTTGCTGGATGAGGCGACAAGTGCGCTTGACAGTGAAGTGGAGGCGGCGATTCAGGAAACGCTCTACGGTATGATGGAAGGCAAGACAGTGGTGGCGATTGCGCACCGCCTGTCCACGATTGCACAAATGGACCGGATCATTGTGCTGGATGAAGGACGGATTGCCGAAGATGGCACGCATCAGGAACTGCTGGTTAAAGGTGGGCTATATGCGAATTTCTGGAATCGGCAATCCGGCGGGTTCATTGGCACGGATGAGGCCGAAACAGCGGGGGCAGCGGAATGAGTCTTTCAACATTGATCGACGGGTATCAGCCCGCAGGATCGCCGCCGCCGCAAACACTGGGCCGCTTCATCAAATGGTGTCTGAAAGGGTCGCTCAAAATCCTCTGGTTGGCGGCGGCCGTGTCAGCCATTGCCGGAGTGTTTGAGGTTCTGACGGCACTGCTCCTGGGTGTTGTGATCGACGGAGCCCTGGCGGGCGGTACGGACTATATACCCCAAAATGTGGGTCTGTTGCTGGCCATTACGGCGTTTTTTGTGGTGATCCGGCCGGGTGTCTTTGGCCTGTCCGCCGGGATGCAGAGCCAGGCTATCGGTCCAAATGTCTATGCGCTGATCATGTCGCGGCTCAACCGTTACACGCTGGGCCACAATGTCGAATTCTTTGACAATGATTTCGCCGGGCGGATTGCACAAAAGCAGCTTCAGACCGCGCGCGCCCTGTCCGAAGCCGTGGTCGAAGTCATTAACGTCGGCGCTTTTGCGCTGGCGACACTCTTCGGGTCGGCTTTGCTGCTCACCTCAATCAGCTGGCAGGTGGCGCTGGCGCTGTCGGTATGGCTGATCGGCTATCTGCTTTTGATCCGCTGGTTCATGCCGCGCATCCGCAAGCGATCACGTGCCAGGGCCGGGGCCCGTGCGATGTTGAGCGGGCAGATTGTCGATACGGTCACCAATATCAAGACCGTGAAACTGTTTGCCCATGATGATCATGAGGACCGCGCCGCCGTCGATGCGATTGAGGATTGGCGCGAAACCGCGGTGCAATTCGGGCGGCTGTCTACGGGGTTCCGGTTTTCACTGATGACACTGGCCGGGGTGCTGCCGGTGTTGCTGGTTGGGATGACGCTTTGGCTCTGGTCCCATAATCTCGTCAGTGCCGGTGAAATTGCGGCGACCGGCGCGGTGTCGATCCGCATTGCGCAGATGACGGGCTGGGTGTCCTTCACCCTGATGGGAATTTACGCCAATATCGGCGAGGTTGAGGATGGGATGAACACGCTGACCCCGGCCTATGGGCTGACGGATGCGCGCGATGCCGCAACGCTCAGCGTGCCATCCGGTGAAATCCGCTTTGCCGATGTCAGCTTTGCCTATGGCCGGGATTTTGGTGGTGTCAGCGGCATCGATCTGACCATAGCGCCGGGCGAAAAACTGGGCATTGTCGGGGCTTCGGGGGCCGGGAAATCGACGCTCGTTGCGCTTCTGCTCAGGCTTTATGACACCGAAGGCGGCAAGGTTCTGATCGACGGGCAGGATGTTTCTGCTGTGACTCAGGCCAGTCTGCGCCGCGCCATCGGCATGGTCACGCAGGAAACGGAGATGTTCAACCGAAGTGCGCGGGACAATATCCTTTATGGGCGTCCCGATGCGAGCGACGCAGAGGTGCAGGATGCCGTCAAGAAGGCCGAAGCTGCCGATTTCATCGGCGGGCTGATGGATCACCGGGGTCGCAAGGGATTTGACGCCTTCCTTGGCGAACGTGGGGTGAAGCTTTCGGGCGGACAACGCCAGCGGATCGCGCTGGCCCGCGCGATTCTGAAGGATGCGCCGATCCTTGTGCTGGACGAGGCGACAAGCGCGCTCGACAGTGAGGTCGAGGCCGCCATCCAGGCGGCGCTGGAACGGGTGATGGAGGGTAAAACCGTGCTGGCGATTGCCCACCGCCTGTCAACGATTGCCCGGATGGACCGGATCGTGGTGCTGGATCAGGGCCGGATCGCAGAGGTTGGCACCCACGCAGAATTGCTGGACCGTGGTGGGCTTTATGCGCGATATTGGGATCGGCAATCCGGCGGCTTCATCGGGATTGATAATGATCAGGCCGCCGCCGAATGAGTGGCGAATACCTGATTGAACGCCTGGGCCATCATGGCGATGGCATTGCGGCGGGGCCGATCTATGTTCCCGGTGCCCTGCCGGGGGAACGGGTCAGCGGGACACTGACGGGTGACCGGTTGGAGGCGGTGAAGATCCTGAATCCGTCGTCGGAGCGGGTGCGCGCGCCCTGTGCCCATGCCAAATCCTGCGGCGGCTGCGTGCTGCAGCACGCCAGCGATGATCTGGTGGCGCGTTTCAAGCAGGATGTTGTGAAAGCCGCGCTTTCTGCCCAGGGGATTGAGGCAAAAATCGCTGGAATAGAGACTTCTCCTCCACAAAGTCGTCGCCGTGCGGTGCTGTCGGCGCGGCGCACCAAGAAGGGTGCAATCGTCGGGTTTCACGGGCGCGCATCCGATACAATCATTGCGGTGCCGGGCTGTCAGGTTCTGACCCCGGCCATCACCGCCGCCTTTCCCATGTTGGAAACGCTGACCAGGATCGGCGCCAGCCGCAAGGGCGATTTACGCATTACCGTCACCGAAAGCACTGTCGGAATGGATATTGCCGTGTCGGGGGGCAAGCCGCTCGACCGCGATTTGCGGATTGCCCTGGCCGCAGTCACGGGGTTTGCGCGACTCAGCTGGAATGGCGAGCAGATTGCCCAGGGTGATCCGCCTGCCCAAAAACTCGGCACGGGCCGGGTCACGCCGCCGCCGGGGGCCTTCCTGCAGGCGACGGAGCATGGGCAGGAGGTGTTGGTTCGCCAGGTTACCGACGGGTTGCGGAGCGCGAGGAAGATAGTTGACCTCTTTGCGGGCTGCGGCACATTTTCGCTGCCGCTGGCCACAATGGCGGATGTTCATGCGGTCGAGGGCGAGCCGGAGATGCTGGCCGCGCTCGACAAAGGCTGGCGTGGTGTTGGCGGGTTGCATCGGTTGACGACGGAGGCACGCGACCTGTTCCGCCGTCCACTGATGGCGGATGAGCTGAACGGTTTTGACGCCGCGGTAATCGACCCGCCGCGCGCCGGGACGGAGGCGCAGATCGCACAAGTTGCGCAGTCCGGCCTAAAGCAGGTGGCCATGGTGTCCTGCAATCCGGTGACATTCGCCCGCGACGCTGCGGTGCTGTGCCGCGCCGGGTTCACCATGGGCGATATCCTTGTGGTGGATCAGTTCCGCTGGTCAAGCCATGTGGAACTGGTGTCGCTGTTTGGGCGCTGAGCGGATGCCTACGTGATCCGCTCCCCGAATCTTTGGCTACCGTGGGGCGCAAGTTCATGTAGAATGATCCAAAAAGGGACGCGAAAGAAGGCGGGCAGATGAATCGGGCAGAATTCCTATTGGGTGCGGCGGCGCTGACGCTGGCGGCAAGTTGCAGCCGGAACAAATTTCAAACCTATAACGGGCCGGAGGTCACGCGCATCGTCGTGTTCAAGGAACGCCGGCGCATGTATCTGATGCATGAAGAACGCTCGATCCGCGGTTACGATATTGACCTCGGCTTTGCCCCGACAGGTCACAAGCAGTTCGAAGGCGACGGGAAAACCCCGGAAGGGGAATATGTGATTGACCGCCGCAATCCCAACAGCGCCTTTCACCTGTCGATCGGAATTTCATATCCAAATGAAGCCGATATTGCCTTTGCGGAATCTCAGGGGCTGGAGCCTGGGGGCGACATATTCATTCACGGTGCGCGCAGGCGACAGGACCAGCCCGGTGATGATTGGACCTGGGGGTGTATTTCTGTCAGTAACCGCGAGATTGAGGAAATCTACGCCATGGTCAGGGATGGCACGCCGATTACGCTTTACCCCTGAACGGCATCAATCGCCGCCTGAGCAACATCCTGAATGTTTGGCGCAGGTTCATCGCTGCCCATGATCATGGTCCACCAGATCTTGCCACTGGGTTCCTGGTGCCAGGCAAATCCCAGGTTCAGTGCTTCGGAATCAAGGATCACGTCGCGGGTGTCGGGCTGTTCCATCCACGCGGCGAGCGTTTCCAGCTCGCTTTCGTAGGTTTCAGAGATGTTTTCGCCCAGCATCGTGCCGGTGTAGCCAACCCGACGCACCCGATCGAGCGGGCTGGACCCATCAGAGCCAAAATGCCAGGGGCGATTCTGCACAGCCATATCACGGGAATGGGTGGCGGCGGCGGCATTCAACTGGCTGTTCAACTGAACCGGGGAAACGCCAGCAGCGGACCGCAGGGCGTTGACCGCATCGAGCACGCGAAACTGAACCCTGCCTTCATTGCCGATGCGATAAATCTGTGGCAGCGGCTTGCCATCAGGCCCCAGGCGGACGGGCGGCGGCGTTGCACATGCAGCAAGGGCAAGAAGTGCAATCAGAAGGATACTGGTGATTCGTTTCATTTTGTCGCTGCCTTTACGTATTTGACTTGCCCGGTCTATCGCCTTAGGCGTTGCGCTTCAAACCCGCTTTGGGTGAAAGCGGCAAGTTGACGCCGGTTTGATTTGCGACTGCGTCTTTCACGCAATATCATCGGCTAAAGTTATTGCTATTGAGTAGGGTCAGATATGCGGAATCCAAAATTTCAAATGAACCGCCGCGGCTTTCTGGGTGCCACAGCCGCCACAGCCTGTGGGCTGGCTACCCCGGCGCTGGCGCAGGATACAGGTGGAACCGTAGAAATAGAAGGCGAGATCAGCCACGCCGTCCGCCGGAATATTTCCAGTTTCCGGTCACTTCGCTGGCAGCCTTATTTCGAAAATCTGCGCAAGGGTGCAATCCTTGTTGATACGACCTCCCGTGCGGCACATTTCTGGAGCGAGGATCAGTCTGTCTACAAACTCTACCCGACGTCGGTGCCCCTGTCGGAGGATCTGACGCGGCGCGGCCGCACATCTGTGGTGCGCAAGGTTGAAGGGCCGGAATGGCGCCCGACCCCGGCAATGCGGCGGCGTAATCCTGAATGGCCGCCCTACGTTGGCCCCGGCCCGGACAATCCGCTGGGCACCCACGCGCTTTACCTCAGCTGGACCTATTACCGCATCCACGGCACACATGACACGCGCAAGATCGGGCGGCGGTCGTCCAACGGCTGTATCGGGCTTTACAACGAACATATCGCGGAACTCTTTGCTCTTGCCAAAGTTGGCACGCAGGTTCTGCTGATCTGATCCGGGTTCCGGGCAAGGGACATGCCCTGCGTGCTGCCGGTGGGCCGCTTTGACGCCTAGCCTGCGCGGCTGACCAGTTCTGACCCATTATGAACAAGCCGGGTTGACCACGGGATGGGATTGCGCAGCGCGTGATGTGCCATACAGGCGCTTTCCGCTTCGTTCAGCAGGTCGCGGATACGGTCGGGGGGTTCGGGGCTGTCGATAATGACGTGTGTTTCGACATGTTCGGTTTCCCCTTCTGTGGTGTGGCCAAGTTCGCGCATTGTGCCAAGGTTTGTCTTGAAGCGGACGCGTTGTTCCAGTTTCAGTCCATCGACCTGAATTTTGCGGGCGGTCAGGATGTCCGTCAGATGGGTCATCAGGCAGAATCCAATGCCCGCGCAGAAAAACGCAAGCGGCGGCGGGGCGGTATCATCGCCGACGGGTGGTTGTTCATCGCAATACAGCGTGACCGGGCTGAAACCGGGAATATTGACCTGAACGGTGCCGGTTTTCTTTTGCTTGTTTCCCGCCTCTGCGGTCAGGTTTACCTCAAAATGCAGCGGTTCCGGCGGGCGTGATTTCTTGAACGGGCCGGGGGTGAATTGCTGCGGGTCAGGTTGCGAATCTGCGCGTTCCCCAACGTGGTAGGTGGCATCATCAGGCATGGCTCCCTCCCTTTAATTGACATCGTCAACTATATGGATGGAATGCCCCCCGTCAAGGGTGCCGCTTATCCTATGGGTCTGGCCAGCCGGCCAACTCCCTTCGGATACAGTCGGCCAGGGCGTCAATGTGATCCGGGCGGTCGTTCAGGCACGGGATGTAGGTGAAAATATCACCGCCAGCATCGTGGAAGGCTTCGGCGATTTCTTCCTGGATTTCTTCAAGCGTTTCAATGCAGTCGGCCGAAAAAGACGGGGCAATCACGGCGATGTTGCGCTTGCCTGCCCGTGCAAGTGCGGCGACATGTTCGACGGTATAGGGTTTCAGCCATTCTTCGCGCCCGAAAACAGATTGAAAGGTGGTGTCGATCTGATCCGCCTGCCAGCCCAGCCGATCGCGCAGCAGGCGCGAGGTTTTCTGACACTGGCAATGATAGGGATCGCCCTGCCTGAGGTAGCGCTGTGGCATACCATGGTAGCTGGCGACCAGCACGTCGGGGCGCTGATCAAGCGCCGCGTAGGTTTCCGTTACTGATGCGGCGAGCGCATCAATATAGGCGTCATCGGCGAAATAGGGTGGCACGGTGCGCACCTCTGGCACCCAGGGCAGGGGTTTTAACGCCTCAAAGAAGGCATCATTGGCGGTGGCGGTCGTTGCGCCCGCATATTGCGGATAGAGCGGAAAAAACAGGATGCGGCGGCAGCCAGCGGCAACCATCGCCTCCACCTTTCTGGCAATAGACGGGTTGCCGTAGCGCATGGCGAAATCAACCATTACTGACTCACCAAGCTGGGTGCGCAAGGCATTGGTCTGGTCGCGGGTGATGGTCATCAGCGGGCTTTCATCACGCGTTTCGTTCCAGATGCTTTTGTAGGCAGCGCCGGAGCTGAAGGGCCGTTTTGTCAGCACGATCAGCTTCAGGATCGGCAGCCATTTCCAGCGCGGCAGATCAATCACCCGGCGGTCGGACAGAAATTCATTCAGGTAACGCCGCATCGACCAGTAATCATAACCGTCGGGCGTGCCGAGATTGGCGATCAACACACCTGTTTTCTGTGTTGGCAACGGCGGGTGATCTGGTGGCAAGGCTTGGGTCATATTCAGGTCCTGGTGGGGCGTTGGGCTAAGATCGAGGTTTGGATAAGCGGGGTCAATGGCGGCCAGTCGTCGCATCCTCATCGCTGGGCAGCGGGGTTTCCGTTGTGTCCAGCGCATCGGCAAGCCGTTGTGCCGCGCTGCCGGGCCGGAGCGGCTGGGGCTGATCGGGTGAAGGGGCCCAGCCAGTCAGTGTGATGATCTCGAATGTTGAGCTGAGCTTGTCACCATCGCTGAAGTTGCGGCGGAAAACGCCTTCGGCCTCCGTAAACAGGTTGCGTTGGGCAAAGCGGCGGTTGCGCGCATGGAGCGCGTTCGCTTCTCCCATCGCGCGCAGATCATGCAACAACGCCATCAGCGATGGGTGGGTCACAGTTGTAACCTGGCTGTCGGCAACGGGCAGGGCAAACCCTGCCCGTTGCAGCAACGCGCCCAGATCGCGGATCTCCGCCATCGGGGCGACACGGGGCGAAAGGCCGCCGGACAGCGTAGTTTCGGCCTCGGCCAGGCTTGTGCGCAGTTCGGTCAGGGTTTGGCCGCCGAACAGGGTTGCCAGCATCATCCCGTCGGGCCGAAGCGCGCGGCGGCACTGGATCAGCTGCCCAACCGGGTCATTGGCCCAGTGCAATGACATCATATGCAGGACCAGATCAAACCGCGCAGGCTCAAGCTTAAGCGTTTCAGAGTCCGCTACAATGGTTGCGCCTTTGAATTCAGCCGCCCAGAAATCAGGAAAACCGGTGACGATCGCCACATCCGTAAAGGATTTGTTAACCACGCTCAGTCTTTCATGCACATCGGCGGCGGCCTGTTCCAGAAGGTAGGATTCCGGCCTGCCACGGGTGCGGGCGCGGTTTTGGAGAAGGGCGGCTCTGTCGGTCAGCAGGGTCATGGCACAAATGGCGTTAGATTTGATCAGAAGCGGTCTGCGGCTCATCTACCCGCCCCACTGCATGACGTGCAATGCGCTTGTTGAGGATGAGGGCGCTTTATGTGGTACCTGCTGGGCGGAAACGCCGTTTGTCAGCGGGCTGGTCTGTGACAAATGCGGCGTGCCGCTGCCGGGCGAGGCGGATGAAGATGGCGAAAGGCTGCTTTGTGATGATTGCATGAGCACGGCGCGCCCCTGGGCGCGTGGGCGCGCGGCGCTGGTCTATCAGGGAAATGCGCGCAAGGTTGTTCTGGCGCTAAAACACGGGGATCGCACGGATCTAGCACAATCGGCTGGAAAATGGCTGGCGCGTTCGGCGGAACCGCTGATCACGCCGGAAACGCTGATTGCCCCCGTGCCCCTGCATCGGCTGCGACTGTTGCGTCGTCGCTATAATCAATCGGCACTGCTGGCCCAGGCGCTCGCTCAGGAGACCGGCTGCGATATCTGCAATGATCTTCTGATCCGTCCACGCCGGACCGAACCGCTTGACGGCAAATCGAAATCAGAACGGTTTGAGGCGCTTGCCGGGGGGATCACCTTGAACTCACGATATAAGGGTCTGTTCAAGGGCCGCCATGTGCTGCTTGTCGATGATGTGATGACATCCGGCGCGACCCTTGCCGCCGCAACAGAGGCTTTGCTGACATCAGAGGTGCGTGAAGTATCCACAGTCACCCTTACACGCGTTGCGAAGGATGCCTAAATCCCTATAGTTCGCGCAACTCAAGGGGAACAGGCCGATGAAACCGGTGGAAATCTATACAACGTCACTTTGCGGGTTTTGCCATGCTGCAAAACGCCTGCTGACGCAGAAGGGCATCAGCTTTCAGGAAATTGATGTTGGCAGTGACCCTGCCCGGCGGCAGGAAATGGTGAAACGTGCAGAGGGTGGGCGCACGGTGCCGCAGATTTTTATCGGGTCAGAACATGTTGGTGGTTGCGATGACCTCTATGCGCTGGAGCGACGCGGCGCGCTTGATGTGATGCTGGCGGGTTAGGCATGCGGGTTGCGCTGTTGCAGATGACATCAGGCGATATGCCGGGGGAAAACCTGCCGGTGACCCTGGGTATGATGCAGGAGGCAAAGGCGGGCGGTGCAGAGTTCATTCTGACACCGGAGGTGACGAACTGCGTGTCCAACAGCCGCAGCCACCAGAACGAGGTTTTGCAGCATGAGTCAGAGGACCAGACCCTGGCCGCGATGCGCGACCAGGCCGCGGCGCTGGGCGTCTGGCTGTTGATCGGATCGCTGGGGCTGAAAACCGATGATACGGATGGGCGCTTTGCCAATAGGTCCTTTATGATCAATCCGGTTGGGGGCATCGTCGCGCGGTATGACAAGATCCATATGTTCGATGTCAATATCAATGAACTGGAAACCTTCCGCGAATCAGAGGGTTACAGGCCCGGAACAACTGCCGTTCTGACCCAGACGGATTTCGCCAATGTGGGCATGACGATCTGTTACGATCTGCGCTTTCCGCATCTGCATCGGAAACTCGCCCATGCTGGGGCGACGATCCTGACCGCCCCGGCGGCGTTTTCCCCGGTGAGCGGGGCCGCGCATTGGCATGTGTTGCAGCGGGCGCGGGCGATTGAAACCGGATGTTTCCTGCTGGCGCCTGCGCAATGCGGTAGCCACAGCATAAGCAAGGGCGCGCCACGCACGACTTATGGTCATTCGCTCGTCATCTCCCCCTGGGGGGAGGTCTTGGCCGATGGTGGCACGGAGCCTGGCGTAGTCTTTGCTGACATTGACCTTGGTGCGGTGGGTGCGGCGCGTGGCAGAATCCCGACACTGTCGCATGATGTAAAGATCGCGGGCCCGGCATGAGCGATTCCCCCGAATCCCTGGCGGTTGCGCTGTTTTCCGAGGTGTTCATGGCCGATCAGCTCGCCCGGAATCGATTGTCAAAAGCCTTGCCCAAGGGAATGGAGCTGTCGCATTTTTCGGTGCTCAACCATCTTGCGCATGTGAATGAGGAACGCTCCCCCGCGCAGCTGGCGCGGGCTTTTCACGTTACACGTGGTGCGATGACCAACACGCTGAACAAGCTGGAATGGGCGGGCCATGTGCATATCCGGCCCGATTGGGATGACGCTCGGCGCAAATATGTGGCCATCAGCCCGTCAGGCCGTGCGGCCTGCAACGCGGCACTGCAGGCGATTGCGCCGATCATTGCGGATGTGGTGAAAAGCATCGGCAGCGACAAGGTGCGCGCCGCCTTGCCGGTGCTCAGAGAATTGCGCGCCCGGCTGGACGCGGAATGAAGGCTTTTGCAAAAGCCTTCGCAATCGGTTTCGGAACCGATTGTCGCGCGATTTGGAAATCGCGTAGAAGCCGCTTTGAAGCGGCTTTTACCGTTTCACACTCGCTGTCACATAGTTCACTGAAAGGTCACGGTCGGAAATGGACCAATCCCAGCGCAGTGGATTGAACACAAACCCCTTTTTATCGACGGGGGCCAGCCCGGCACCGCGGATCATATCATAAAGCTCGTCCGGGGTGATGAACTTCTGCCAGTCATGCGTACCCTTAGGCAGCCAGCGCATCACATGTTCCGCCCCGACAATCGCTACCATGAAGCTTTTGGGATTTCGGTTGATCGTCGAACAGATCATCAGCCCGCCGGGGTTGAGCAGGGTCTGACAAGCGGAAAGGAAGGCCGCCGGATCAGCAACATGTTCGATGACCTCCATATTGAGGATGACATCAAAGGTTTCACCGGCGGCGGCGAGCTCCTCCGCCAGGCAGTTTCGGTAGTCGATCGTCAGGCCCATCTGCGTCGCGTGGACCTCTGCCACAGGAATATTTCCGGCTGCCGCATCCGCGCCCACAACCTCCGCCCCCAGCCGCGCCATCGGTTCGGACAGCAAGCCGCCGCCGCA
>CAYTUW010000031.1:0-18405 GCA_964441435.1 uncultured Rhodobacterales bacterium | reverse complement strand
CTCTTGTGATCGTGATACTCGATCTCGGCCTCGGCCAGCGCTGTTTTCTCCACCGGCGACCACATCACCGGTTTGGACCCCTGATAGAGCGTGCCATTCATCAGGAACTTCATGAATTCCTCGGCAATCACGCGTTCGGCATGATAATCCATCGTAAGATAGGGCTTTTCCCATTTCCCGGTGATGCCAAGCCGTTTGAATTCCTCGCGCTGGATATCGACCCAGCCCTCGGCGAATTTGCGGCATTCCTGGCGAAAATCGACAATGCCGACCTCATCCTTGTTTTTGCCTTTCTTGCGATATTGTTCCTCGATCTTCCATTCGATCGGAAGCCCGTGGCAATCCCAGCCCGGCACGTAACGCGCGTCAAACCCCATCATCTGATGGCTCCGCACGATCATATCCTTGATCGTCTTGTTCAGCGCATGGCCGATGTGCAGATGCCCGTTTGCATAAGGAGGACCATCATGGAGCACATAAGGTTTGCGGTCGCCTGCCTCAGCGCGGAGCTTGTCATAAACGCCAATTTTGGCCCAGCGGTCCAGCCAGCCCGGTTCGCGTTTCGGCAATCCGGCCCGCATGGGGAAATCGGTTTTCGGCAGGTTCAGCGTGTCTTTGTAGTCGGTTTTTTCGGCGCACATGTGCTGTGGTCCTTGTCAGCGATCATCTTTTGATAGGTGAAGGGCGGCGCGTCAGATCAAACGCCTTGTCCCGGCGGCTCGTCTTCGTTAGAGCGCCGGGCATATAATTCGAATAATGATCGCGTAAAATCGGGTCATCGGGCGCGTTATAGGCCGCAGATTGTTGCGCGTCCAGCACGTATGGCCAGAGAAATTTACCCTCAGGGATGCAACATGGTCTTTCAGGGCTAAGATGTGTGCGGGGGCCAGGGGTAACGGATAGATATGCAAGGTCTCAACATTGCCATTGTGGGTGCAGGAATTGGCGGGCTGACGGCCGCGACGGGACTGGCAGAGGCCGGGAACGCCGTCACGATCTACGACCAGTTCGACGTGCCAAAACCCGTTGGCTCCGGCTTGATTGTGCAGCCGGTTGGCCAGGCCGTGCTGGACCTCATTGGCGTTCTGGGTGAGGCCCGCAACCGGGGGGCGGTGCTGCGGCGGATGCTTGGCCATGACGTGGCGCGCAGCTGGCCCGTTCTGGATGTGAAATACGATCCAACCGCAACCACCGGGAATTTCGGCATCGGCATTCACCGCGCGACCCTGTTTCAACTGCTCTATGACCGGGCGCTGGCCGCCGGGGCGAAACTTGTCACATCGCGCGAGGTTGCGGGCATCAATAATTATCAGACCCGCAAGCTCAGGTTCGCAGATGGGCGTGAAAGTGAAGTTTTTGACCTCGTCATTGACGCGGCGGGTGCCAACAGCCCAATCAGTCCGTTAAAGGCCAAACCGCTGAAATACGGTGCGGTCTGGGCGACGGTGGACTGGCCGGAAGATACGGACCTGCCGCTGGATCAGCTGTCACAATGCTATATGGCGGCCCAAAAAATGGCGGGCATCCTGCCGATCGGCTGCCTGCCCGATGATTACACACGCAAGGCTGCGGTGTTCTGGTCGCTGAGGCGCGAGGATCATGAGAGCTGGCGGTCAACCCCCTTCCCGGACTGCCGGGATGAAATCACTGCACTCTGGCCGGAGGCCGCGCCCTTCTTCGGGCAACTCAGGATGCATGACGATATGACATCAGCATTTTACAGCCATGGCACGCTCAGGCGGATGTCGGCACCGGGGCTTGTCCATATCGGGGATGCGGCGCATTCCACCAGCCCCCAGCTTGGCCAGGGGGCGAATATGGCGCTGCTTGATGCCTATGCGCTGGCGATGGCGATTGACAGCGCCGATACGCTGCGCGCCGCGCTGAAAACCTATGGGCGCATCCGGTCGCGGCATCTGATGGTCTATCAGACCCTGAGCCGCCTGTTCACGCCGCTCTATCAGTCGGACCGCAAGGCCGTGGCCATCCTGCGGGATTTTGCGCTTGCCCCGATGTCCCGTATTCCGCCGATCCAGCGCCTGCTGTCGCGTGTCGTCTGTGGTGATCTGGTGGAACCGCTGCGCGCCGCTGCCTTCAGGTAAAAGGCGCGCGCAAAGCGCGCATTGCAGTTCGGCGGGGGCGTTGCCCCCGATGCCGCCTTGCGGCCCCCCAGGATATTTTCAGACGAATGAAGGGAGGATCATTTTTCTGAGGCAAACAGCCCGGTGACAGCGCGTTTCAATATGGCGGTGACGGATGGGCGGCGCGCCTGAAGGAACGGCAGCGGGCGGCAGACCTCCATCGCGGCAACCCCGACTCGGGCCGTCAGTGCACCGTTGATCAGCCCTTCGCCGAAACGGCGGGAAAATTTTGACAGCACCGATCCGCCCGCAACCGAACCGATAAGGTCATCCCCCACCGCCACGACCCCGGTTGCAAGAAGATGGGCCAGCACGGCGCGGGTCAGCCGCCAGCTGCCAAGCCGTCCGGTGCGCCCGCCGTAGATTTCCGCAATCCGGCGGATCATGCGCAGGTTCGCGGCCAGCGCCGTCAGCAGATCGGCCAGTGCCAGCGGGATCAGCGCAGTGACCATCGCGACCTGCCGGGTGGCGGCCTCGATCTCTGCTGTTGCGGCCTGGTCGAGCGGCACGATCAGCGCCTGTTCAGCGCGCGCGAGAACCGCATCGGCATCAAGTTCCTGGCCCGCGTTTTCCGCCAGGTTCTGCCGTGCCCAATCCATATCGGGCCGGTTGGCATATAGCCGGTCAAGGGCCGCCACAACGGGATGCGCCTGCGAAGCGGTTCCCGTTGCAAGCGCCTCTTCCGCCGATTTTCGCACCCTGTCGAGCCGTTTGAGCCGGGCGAATCCGGCCAGTTCCCGCACTATGATCAGCAACAATACCAGTAGAAAGACCGCAAAAAGGCCGGTGATCAGATAGCCGAGCAAACTGTTTTGTCCAAGAAGTGCACGCAGGAGATCCCAGCCCCAGGCCATGATCGAAACGGACAGCAACATCCCCAGAAGCCACCAGAAGGCCCGGGACAGCAGCGACGGGCGGCGCGCACCAAGCCGAATGGCACGCGTCAGAGCCGGCGTCGGGTGAACATCAGGCACGGGCGGCGCGTCAGCCGGGTTCAGCGGGCTGTCGTCACGTTCGATCAGGACGGGTTTCTTTCGCGTGTTCATGATGATGCCTCTCCGGCCCAATAGAGGTGCACATCGGGCAGGACCTCGTCATTTTCCCCATCGGTGCAGCCGATTTCGACAAGCCCTTCGCGGTGATAGAAGCGGCGGGCAGCTGTGTTCGCAGCAAAGCACCAGAGATCAATCCCGCCCGGATGTTGAGATTTCGAATGATTTAACAATGCTTTGCCAATCCCTTTGCCGCGCGACTCTGCGTTGAGATAGAGGCAGCTGACGTGACCCGCGCTAAATTCGATGAAGCCCAGGGGGGTGCCGCTGTCACCACCCGCAACCCAAAGATTGCCCCTGTCTATCAGCCCGCTGACAAAGGCGTGATCCTGCGCCCGCGTGTGGAGGCGTGGCATCCAGTCGGTTTCGTCGATCCAACCCGACAGAATACCCGCGCAGACATCAGCATCAGACGCCCGTGCCTTGCGAATATGGGGATCGGTCATCTCTTATCCCCCTAGCCGATCGCCAAGCAGAAACTGCGCCGCCGCATCAAGCCGGATATGCGGCGGCCCTGCGCCCGGTTCCAGACTGCGCGGTGCGGGCATAAAGCGCATCGCGTCATAGTCTGCGTCAAGCCATTGATCCGCCCCAGCACGTGCCTGTTCGATCAAATGGGCGGGATCGGCGGGCAGTTCACCGGCATAAAACGCCGCATTGCGCCCGTCCTCAAGGCGGCCGCGCACGCTGGGCAATGTCTCGCCATTTTGCTGCACATCCTCTTCGATGGTGGTGCGCAGCGCGGCGATGGCCAAGGCGGCGGTTGTGGCACCGGAAAACTCCGCGCGGTCTTTGGCGTCCCTCAGCAGGGCTTCCATGATTGCGGTAAGAGCCGGGTGCTGGCTGTGGTGCAGATGGTCGGCTTTGGTCGCCGCAAACAGCAGTTTTTCGACCCGCCGCCCCCGCAGAACGCGGCTGAGAAAACTGTTTGTGCCCGGGCGGAACGCCTTTAGTGCCTCGGACATCCCATGGCGCAGATCGGCAACGGCCTGAGGTCCGCGATGGATCGCCCCCAGTGCATCAACCAAAACAATCTGACGATCAATCCGGGCAAAATGATCCTGAAAGAACGGCCGCACCACATCGCGTTTATAGGCAGTGAAGCGGCGCTCCATCTCTCGCCAGAGGCTGCGCCGCGCCGGGCGGCCATCGGGGGCGGGAAGCGGGGCGAAACTCAGCACCGGCGCGCCTTCCAAATCGCCGGGCATCAGGAAACGGCCGGGTGTGCAATCGCTGAACCCCTGCGCCCGTAAATCGTGCAGAAGCTCGGTATAAAGGGCGGCAAGGCGCTGTGCCTCTGCCTCATCCAGGTGGTCGCGGCCTTGCAGGTCACGTGCTGCAGACAGGAATGCGCCAGCCCCCGGCCGGGAGGCAAGCCTGGCAAGCACAGTGTCGGACCACTGGCCATAGTTCTGATCCATCAATGCAAGATCCAGCAGCCATTCACCGGGATAATCGACAATATCAAGGTGGACGCGGCGTGGCCCTGAAACGCGGCCCATCAGCCCGGTGGGTTGCAGGCGGAAGGACAGGCGCAGTTCGGAAATCATACGCGTGCCGTCAGGCCAGGCCGGTGATGCTCCGGTCATCGTGCCAAGATGTGCCTCATAAGGAAAGCGCGGCACCGTGTCATGCGGATGGGGTTGCAGATAGGCCGCACGGATCGCCCCCCGCGTTTCTGGAAGGAAACGCGTCATCCGCCCCCGATCAAGCAAATTGGCTACCAGCGATGTGATAAACACCGTTTTGCCTGCACGCGACAGCCCGGTCACGCCCAACCGGATGCGACTGTCAAAGGCACCGCTGACACCGTCACCAATCCGTTCTGCGCTGCGGCTTATCCCGTCTGCGATTTCCGTAAGGCCCAAGACCTGCCCCTTTGTAACCTGCGCCAGAAGATAGGGACCATGGTGCGCCATTGCAAAGCGGTTTCACCCACGCTATCGGGGGCCATGGCCAGATTTGCCCTGAAAATCGAATATGATGGCGCGCCGTTTTCCGGCTGGCAGCGGCAGGCAGACCGTCCTTCCGTGCAGCAGGCGGTGGAGGAGGCTTTGGCCAAACTCGAAGCCGATGTCCCATCCATCGTAACAGCCGGGCGCACGGATGCCGGTGTGCATGCAATGGCGCAGGTGGCCCATTGCGACCTTGGGAAAGACTGGAAACCGTTCAAGCTGATGGAGGCGCTCAACCATCATCTACGGCCCGATCCGGTTGCAATTCTGGCGGTGGCCAAAGTCGACGATGACTTTTCCGCACGGTTTTCAGCCCAGGAACGGCGTTACCTTTACCGGGTGCTGAACCGCCGCCAGCCGCCGACCTACCTGCGTGGGCAACTTTGGAAAGTGCCCTATCCCCTGGATATTCCCGCCATACAGGAGGCCGCCGCCCATCTGATTGGCCTGCATGATTTCACCACCTTCCGGTCTGTCATGTGTCAGGCGAAATCACCGGTAAAGACCATTGACGAAGTCAGCATTAACGCGGTCGAAACGCCGGAGGGGCGCGAGGTTCAGTTCCGCTTCCGCGCCCGCAGTTTCCTGCACAATCAGGTGCGTTCGATTGTCGGATCACTGGAACGGGTGGGTGCGGGCAGCTGGACACCCGAGGATTTCAAAACCGCCCTTGAGGCTGCACGGCGCGCGGCCTGCGGACCGGTCGCGCCGCCTCATGGTTTATACCTGGCTGGTGTTGGTTATCCGCAGAATCCTTTTGCAGGCTAGGGTCGGGACCCTAGGTTATGCGGCCTGATCCATTTGCTGTGACATATAGCTGTTTCGTTCTCTGAGGAATGTCTTCAGCAACTCCGGATAATCCTTATCAACCGCCGCCCTGACCGAGGGACGCGCGGCCAGTGCTTGCCGCCAGGTAGCTATTTTAGGCTTGTCAGACAGGATATCAGTCAGGCCCAGCGTATCAAACACATCAAAGTAGCGGAATATCGGTCCAAAGACCGCATCCACCAGTCCAAAATCTGGCCCGCCAAAGAACAGCGATCCGGTCAGCCGTGTTTCCAGGCGTTGGAACTTGGTGTCGAGTGCGTTGAGCTTTGCGTCAAAAGCCGGCTTGTCCGGCGCATTGTAGAGCCCGGCGATATCGTTCAGAACCGCGGACCCAAATTCCATCCAGGACCGCGCATCGGCCCGTTCGAACGCGTCATCGGGCAGCAGCGGCTTTGGTTGGGTTTCTTCGAGGTATTCGAGGATCACAGCACTTTCAAAAACCACCCCGGCCTTGACCTGAAGCAAAGGCGTTTTGCCAAGCGGGGACAGATCCAGAAACCACTTCGGCTTGTTGGCAAGATCGACATTCCGGCGTGAAAAGGGAACGTCTTTCTCCATCAGCGCAATGGCAGCGCGCTGAACAAAGGGGCAGAGCGTATGGGAGATCAGGACAGGTTCATCAGTCATCGTTGCGTCTCTTTATTTATATGCGATTGCATGTATCTAGCGTGCGCGACCCGGAAATCAATGTTGATGCATATGCATGTATATGTTTATCTCTGCACATGTCAGATCATGAACGATTCTGGATCGCACTGAACCGGCTTCACAGCCGCATCAGCGCAGAGGTGGCCGATGCGCTGAAAGCGGCGGAGCTGCCACCGCTTGACTGGTATGACCTGCTGTGGGAGCTGGAAAAAGCCGATCAGGGGCTGACTCAGAAACAGCTCGAAACCCGGATCCTGCTGCCGCAATACAGCATGTCGCGGCTGGTGGCGCGGCTGGAGGCACAAGGCCTGATTGAACGGCGTGAAAACCCGCAGGATCGGCGCGGTCATCTGCTTGCCGTTACCGCAGCGGGAAGGGGCATGCGGGCCAAGGTCTGGGCGGTCTATGCCCCGGCACTAGAAACCGCGCTTGATGGTTTGTCTGAGGGCCAACAGATGCGGCAGCTGATCAATCAACTGGCACGCCTGGCCGCGCGGCAACCCCGCGATGAAAGCCGCAAGGCTTGAAAAGCGCCCTCGCGCGTGTCCGGTTCAGACACCCAGGTTGTGGTGAATGACCTCTGCCGTCAGCGCATCCCGGCCATGGGTTTCAAGGTTGCGGCCATTTTCGATGAACACCGCCTTGTCGGCCAGTTCGAGGATGGCATCGGCCCGCTGTTCAACCAGCACCACCGCCAGCCCTTCGTCGCGCATCTGGATGATGACATCGCGGATCGCTTCGATCATCGAGGGTTGCAGCCCCTCCGTCGGTTCATCAAGCAACAGCACTTGCGGCTCGATACAGAGTGCGCGCGCGGTGGCGAGCATCTGCTGCTCCCCGCCCGACAGCGTGCCGGCGCGCTGGCTCAGGCGATCCTCCAGCCGCGGAAAGATCGACAGCACACGCTCGCGCACCTTACGCCCAGAGCGGCGCGCCAGCAGGCCAATTTCAAGATTTTCAGCCACGGTGAGTTCCGGGAACAAGCGCCGCCCCTGCGGCACGTAACCAACCCGGTGGCGCGGTGTTTCATGCGCGGGCAAGTCACTGATATGGGCGCCGTTGAGGCTGATCGCACCAGAGCTGAGCGGCAAAAGCCCCATGATCGCCTTCATCGTGGTGGATTTGCCCGCGCCATTGCGCCCCAGAAGGCAGGTGATCTGCCCGGCCTCAGCGCTGAAGGAAAGGTCATAGAGTACCCGCACCGCGCCGTAGCTGACGTTGATATTGCGCAGTTCCAGCATCACTCCGTCCCCAGGTAGGCGGCCTGCACATGCGGGTTGGCGCTGATGTCCTTTGGCGTGCCGTTGGCCAGAACTTCGCCATGGTTAAGCACCGTCAGGTAATCCGACACTTCCATCACAACATCCATGTTGTGTTCGATCAGCAGGATCGTCGTTTTGCCGCGCAGGCCCCGGATCAGGGATTTGAAGGCTTCGACTTCGGACAGGGCAAGGCCCTGCGTCGGCTCATCAAGGATGAACAGCCGTGGTTCCTGGGCTAGGCCCATCGCGATTTCAAGCTCTCTCTGGTGGCCATAGGACAGGTCGCCTGCAATCTGTTCGGCCCGGTCGATGAGGTTGACGCGGGTCAGCACCTCTTCCACCCGCGCCTGAACCACGGCGCGTTTGCTGCCGACAATGCGGCGCACCGCAAGGGCGACGTTCTCAAAAACCGACAGGCGCTGAAAGACGGATGTGATCTGGAACGTATAGGCAATGCCCAGGCCGATACGTTTGTGGGCGGGCAGGTTCGTGACCTCCCGCCCGTCAAACCAGACCTTGCCGCGCGTCGCGGCAATCCTGCCGGACAACATGCCGACAAAGGTGGACTTGCCCGCACCATTGGGACCGATCAACGCCCTGACCTGACCTTCCGGCAAGTCGAAATCAATCTCGCGCGCCGCGTCCAGGCCGCCATAGGTCTTGGTCAGACCTTTGGTATTCAGAAGGCTTATGGCAGCCATTGCCACACCCTCCGCCGAAGCTCCCCCAAAAAACCCTGCGGCGCAAACATTGCCAGCGCCACCAGCACCGCGCCCGCAACCATCAGATAGGCGTCGGTGATACTGCTCGCGTAGTCGATGAGGTAGAACATGAAGATCGTGCCAACCAGCGGGCCAAGGGTTGTGCCAGCCCCGCCAAGAAGCACCCAGAGCAGCGGCAGGATTGAATATTGCACTGTCGCAAAACTCGCCCCGGCATAGCCAAACAAAAGCGCATAGGCCGCGCCCGACAGGCCGGAAATCGTGCCCGACAGGATCACGCAGATGAGTTTATGCCGCGTGATGTCATAGCCGAGCATCCGCGCGCGTTCCTCATTTTCGCGGATCGCCACAAGGCAGCGGCCAAAGCGCGTGCGCACGATCCAGCCGGTCAGAAACAGCACCGCACCAAACATCACAAGTGCCGCGAAATAGCGGTTCATCGGCGTGGTGAGATCAATGTCCGCAAGCTGACGCGCGGCCTGGGGGATGACGAAGCCTTCGTCACCGCGGGTATAGGTGCCCATCAGCAGGGTCAGCAGATAGCCCGCCTGGGCAAACATCAGCGTCACGATCATAAAGGCGACGCCCGACGTGCGCAGAGCCAGGAACCCGATGACGGCAGAGGTCACCAAAGCCGCTGTGAGCCCGGCCAGCAGCGCCGGCGCTGGCGTCCAGCCGCCGAGGTGCATGACCAGCCCCAGCCCATACATGCCCGCCGCAAAGAACAACGCGTGCCCAAGACTCAACAGCCCCGTGTAGCCAAAAAGCAGGTTATATCCCATCGCGTAGATGGCGAGCACCATGATCCGCGCGAGGTTGCCGGAATGATAGGCCGGCAGGGCAAAGAACAACACGGCCAGAAGCCCGACCACGGCAGCATGCAGGATATGAACCCGTGGGAAGCTCATGACTCGCGCCGCCCGAACAGTCCCTGCGGGCGAAAGACGAGGACCAGCGCGACCAGCAGGGTTGCAATGATCTTGGCCAGCGTCGGGGAAAAGAAGATGGTGATGATGCCATCGCTCATCCCGATCAGAAGGGCGGCGATGACGGTGCCGGGCAGACTGCCAAGCCCGCCGATGATCACGATGATAAAGCTGTAAAGGAGCGGGTCATGACCCATCAGATAATGCGCCTGTTGCACCGGCACGATCAGCACCGCCCCAAGCGCCGCGAGCGCTGCGCCCAGGCCAAAGACCAGCGCATAGACGCGGGCGACCGGGATGCCAAAGGCGGTTGCCATATCGCTGTCCTGCTGGGTGGCGCGCATGACAAGGCCAATCCGCGTGCGCGTCATCAGCACCCAGAGGCCAATCAGAATGACCGCCGCCGCGACGATGATAAAAAGCTTGTAAGACGTGGTGGAAAGCCCCCAGGGGTAATAGAGGCTCAGCCCCCCTTCCCCCCATTCAAACCACGGCAGGGCAAGGCGCTGATTAAAGGGGGGTTCGACCGGGCGCGCATCCGGCCCGTAGGTCATCAGTGCGCCCTGCTCGATAATATAAAGCAGGCCGATCGTCGCAACGATGGTGCGTTCGGGATCATAGTCCAGACGCCTGAGGATCAGCATGTCCGCCCCGGCGGCCAGCGCCCCCACAACCAGCGGCGCAATGACCACGGCGGCGACAAACCCCACGGCGGGATGCGTGCCAAGAGAAGTGGAAACAAACCAGGCCACCACCGCGCCAAGCATGAAAAACCCGCCATGCGCGACGTTAACCACGCGCATGACGCCAAAAACCAGCGACAGGCCAACAGCGGTCAGCGCCAGCACCGCGGCGGCGATGGCACCCTCAAGCGAGGCAAGGAGGAGTAGCGGGCCAAAATCCATTCAAGGCCTCACCACAGGCGGTGAAAGGCGTTTCCAAACGCCTTTGCACGCGGTTTTGTAACCGCGTGAAAAAGCCGCTTCACAGCGGCTTTCCCCGTCACTTGTAACAGTCACCTTCAGAAGCTCTGCGTGGTGTAATCCACCTCGTCCTCATAGAGCGTGTCCTCGATGCTCGTCGTGTGGGCGAGCACAAGGCGCTGATCCTCGACCTTGCTGATATATTGGTGGCCAAAGGTCTGGTGGGTCTTGCCGTTAAACCGCTTAGCGCCCTGCGGATGATCGTCAGAGAGCGGCATGTCGGTCATGGCCTCGACCGCCTCAATCAGCGCGGCCCGATCGCCTGGTCCCTGATAGTCGGCGGCCTCCATGCCGCGTTTGACAATATTCAGTGTTTCCCAGCAGCCAAACATATGGGCATAGGTCGACACATCCGCCGGATCGCTGACAGAGGCACCGTTTTCATCCACACCCACCGCCGCACGATAGGCCGCATCATGGCTGGTCTGATCGGCCTGTGCATAACGCGGGTTGCCCTCCCAGAAGTAGGTGCCTTCGAGGAATTCCAGACCCGGCGAAGACATGTCCACGGCCTCAAGGCTGTCGATAAAGCCAAAGATTTCGGGGCGCGAGGGGCCAAAAAACTCGCCCATTTCCTTCACAAAGGTCAGAACCGCCGGGCCGACCATGACGTGATAGATCACTTCGGTTTCACGCGGGATCTGCGGGAAATATCTGGTGAAGCTGGTTTCGGTCGGCGGAATGGCGATATGGGCGACGACCTCGCCGCCCTGTGCCTCAATCGCTGCGGTGAAATAATCCCGGTGATCGTGGCCAAAGGCAAAGTCGGGGAAGATCATCGTGACCTTTTTGCCGAGGTTGCCCGCGACAAAGGGGGCCATCGCCTGCACCTGGCTTTTCACGTCCGTGATGCCGGGCTGGAGCGTGTAGCGATTCAATGCGCCAGAGGCGACATGATGCCCTTCGGACACCACGAAATACGGCAGCTTCAGCTCCCCGGCACGCGGGGCGGACCCGAAAACAACATGGGAAAACAGCGTACCAAAGGCGATATCGCATTCATGCTGGGTCGCAAATTTTTCCACCACCTCGGCACCGCGCTTGGGGTCTGTGCCGTCGTCTTCGGCAATGATTTCAACGGGCCGCCCGTTGATCCCGCCCATATCGTTGATCCGCGCGACGGCCGCCTGCGTTGTGCGGTCATACCAGCGCCCATAGGCGGCACCAATTCCGGTGCGGTGCACTTGAAAGCCGATCTTGATCGGGGCGGAGCTTTGCGCCTGAGCAAAGCCTGAAAGCGCAGGCAGGGTTGCCGCCGCACCCATGGCGCCAAGGGCCGCACGCCGTGTTAAACCACTGGTGTTCTTGAAATTCGTCATGGATAAATCCCCCCGTTGGTGATCTGTCTGGTGATCGGTTTTCTTATTCGTTACCTTGTCAGTTTGTATGCATACTAACAATCTGTCCAGTGTTTCCTTGCTTACGCTCCGCGCGGGGTTGCCAGAAGCCACAGCCCGAGGAAGGTATAGGCGATCATCAGTGCCACCATTGGTGCCTGGCTTTTAAAGGCCGCGGGGCCGTCTTCAAAGCTTTGCACCGCCGTGCCATGGGACAAGAGGATCGCTACGACATGCCCGATCACCACCGCCCCGGCCTGGGTGAAGTAGATCACCTGCACCGTATCGGTCCGGTTGAAAAACCCGGTGCTGACATAGTATTCGCCCAGACCCAGATAATCTGCACCCATCGCCAGGGGATCGCTAATCGCCACCAGAACATATTGAATATTAACGAGGAATGCGGGCAGGAAATGCGCGATGTGGTAGCCAAGTGCAATCGGCAGGAATGTCAGGGCCATACGCGCGAAATAGGGACGAAAAGCAATGCCGCGCCCGGCCCAGACCCATCCCAGAAGGCAGGTCAGAAGGATCATCGCAAACAAAAACGCATTGGCCAGCACCAACCCTGTGACCGTTTCCCCGATGATCGCACTGCGGCCGGGAAATTCCAACGGATTCACGCCAATCTGCGCCAGCCACCAGAAGGTTTCGTTGAGCCCGTCAAAGCTGCCACAGGCAAGCATTACGATGGCAAATGCCGCAAGGCTCAGCGGTGGTGCCGGACGGTGCAGAATACGCCAGCCAGGGAATCCGACACCTGCATATCGGCCAAAGCGTATTGGTGAGAGCTGTGCCAAAAGGTTGAAGAACAGGCCAAAGGCTTCGCCGCGTTTCAACCAGGTCTCACCAAACAGGAAAATCCCCGCCATGGTCAGCCCCCAATACCCGGCAAGGAACATCGCAAGGCGCGCGGGTTGATCCGGTGCAGGATCGGCAAGCGCAAAGCTGTTGATCAGCACGAATAGCAGAATCGCCGGGCTGCATCCCAACCAGAGCGGCAAAGCCATGATCCCCTCGCGCCGCCCAACAAGCAAAGCCTGAACGCCGGACCAGGGGTTCAGCCACACCCAGAGGTTGCCGAACATTGCGTGCAGAATAGGCAGCACAATCCAAAACAACGTCCACACCACCAATGGCAGTGGATTGCTGAGCGGATCGGACGGCCCGTAAAGCCCGGCCAGGATCAACGCCGTCAAGATCACAAAGGAAAGCAGGCTCAACCCGACACGTAGGCTGACATGGCCCGAAATACGAGGCAGTTGCAGCGGCAGAAAGGCAAGGCGTGCAGTTGCCGATGGGATCATCGTGGACAGAACCACGGTCAGCGCCACCGCCGAAACCCCTGCCAGCGTATAAATGCCCGTTGGCAGTAACAGAACCAGACCCTGCTCTGCCGGATGGGCCTCTGCCCGCAGGGCGAAGAATGCAACAAATACGCCCATCACGGATTGAAGATTGATCATCCTGATGCGAAACATGGTCCCTGTCCCCGGCCCCACCCGGCCATTTGATTGAAATGAAAGCAAAATGCGGCGACTTCTACAACTGGTTTTCCTGATTGCCCTGGTGGCGACGGTAGTTTGGCAGGGTTTCACGGACCGCCGGGCGATCCAGGTGGCAGAGGCCTTGGCCGTCCCGGTGGAAGGACAGAACGCGACGTTGCGCCTGTTCCTCAACCTCTCAAACCGCGGCGGCCCGGATCAGATTACCGCAGTGCATTCGGGTGATGCTGCCAGCGGGGACTTGTTCACCCCAGTCGGCCTGTCCACGATACCGCTGCCTGCCGGGGGCAGTGCGATTCTTGCCGCCGACGGGGCGCATCTGGTCCTGAACGGGGTTGAAGGCGCGCTGGAACAGGGGCGATTGATCCCCGTGACCGTTGAATTTTCCAGCGGTCAGCGCGAAAGCTTTCGTGCCCGCATCGCAGCGCCCATCACCCCGGGCGACGCGGCGGAGGCCGGCGTTTTTGGCATCGGCGCGCTCTGTCGTACAGGAGAAGGCGAACCTGCGCCGACGGTATCCGCCAGCATCACGGCGGATGGCGATGGCTGGCTGCTGCGCCTCACCACGGAGGATTTCACCTTTACCGAACCCATTGCAGGGCTTGGCCATGTGCCGGGTTACGGCCATGCGCATCTTTATGTCGATGGCGTCAAGCTGCGTCGGCTCTATACACCGGAGGCATGGATCGGCGCCTTGCCGCCGGGGGAACATGTGATTTCAGTCATGCTCTATACCAATGACCACCGTGCCTATGTCACGGATGATCAGGCGGCCGAAGTGCGCATGGCTGTTCGGCAGAACTGATAGGCCCCGGGCGGCTGAGATGGGTTGTGTGGCGACTGAAACATGTTAGCCTGCTAACAAAGTTCTGGGAGGCCACACCATGTCCGAAACCGCCAAGAAACTCGTCATCCGCAACATCGGCCTGATGCTTTCCGGCAAGCTGGAAGAGCCAATCCTTGAGGCCGATTGTCTGATTGCTGTAGATGGCAGGATCACCGAATGGGGCCGGGAAAAAGACCTCGACACCGAAGGCGCGGACACGGTGATCGACGCGAATGGCGTGACCCTTGCCCCCGGGCTGATCGACAGCCATGTGCACCCCGTGGTCGGGGATTACACGCCGCGCCAGCAACAGCTCCATTGGATCGATTCAACGCTGAATGGCGGGGTCACCACGATGATTTCCGCAGGCGAGGTGCATATGCCGGGGCGGCCCAAGGATATTGTCGGCCTCAAGGCGATGGCGATTGCGGCGCAGCGTTGGTACGAAAACTTCCGCCCCTCCGGCGTCAAGGTTCTGGCGGGCGCGCCAGTGATCGAACACGGGATGGAAGAGCAGGATTTCAAGGACCTCGCGGAGGCCGGCGTCAAATATCTGGGGGAGGTCGGGCTTGGCACGGTGAAGGACGGCAAGACCGCGCAGCAGATGGTGAATTGGGCGCGCAAATACGGCATTCAATCCACCATCCATACCGGCGGGCCTTCGATCCCCGGCTCCGGCCTGATTGACGCGGATATGGTGCTCGAAACCGGGACCGATGTTGTCGGCCATATCAATGGCGGCCATTCGGCGCTACCGGATGATCAGATCGTCTGCCTGTGTGAAAGCTGCACGCAGGGGCTGGAAATCGTGCACAACGGCAATGAACGTGCGGCCCTCTTGACGCTGAACACCGCGCGGGAGCTGAAAAAGCTCGACCAGGTGATCCTTGGCACTGATGGGCCTGCGGGATCGGGCGTTCAACCGCTCGGCATTCTGCGCATGGTTGCGATGCTGTCGAGCCTTGGCAATGTACCCGCCGAACAAGCGTTTTGTTTTGCCAATGGCAATACCGCCCGCCAACGTGACCTTGACTGCGGGATTATCGAAGTCGGGCGCGCCGCCGATTTCGTATTGATGGATCAGGCCCAGCACGCGCCGGGCAAGGATATTCTGGAATCGGTTCAGCTTGGCAATCTGCCCGGTGTCGGCATGACTGTGATTGATGGGGAAATTCGAAGCCACAGGAGCCGCAACACCCCACCGGCCCAACGCCTGCCCGAAGTGGTCTCAGGCTAATTTCCCGAGCAGAGTCAGCAATGTCTGTACTTCTTCAGCCGTGAGCGGCGCCAGGGTATCACGCGTGATCTGATGGCCGGTCCGATGGAGATCGCCAAGCAGCGCATTCCCCTGGTCCGACAGCGAAATCATCAGGCGACGGCGGTCATTCGGATCTGGCTCAAGCGTGACCAGCCCCTTGCGGGACAGCCGATCGACCACCCCCTTGATTGTCGCGACATCCATCGCGGTGAGGCGGCCAAGCTGGTTCTGGCTGCATGTGCCGACCTCCCCCAGGCGCACGAGGGCCGAAAACTGGGTCGGGGTCAGCCCCTCAACCACCCCGGCCTGGAATATTGCCGCATGGCGCTGGCTGACCAGTCGCAGGATATACCCGACCTGTTCATCCAGAAGGTATTCTGACGTGGCCATTTGAGGTAACGGTGTAACTGACATGGTGAACCGTTGTTACACCAACGATGAAGGCGCGCCAAGGGGCGGAGGGGACGCTCATCAGCCCTTATGGCCTTCTTCGCGATGAAAGCCCGCACTGGGCTTGATGAGCGATCAGCGCAGCCCGTCTTTGCCTTCGGCCTCCGCATGGGTCAGCCCGCCGACGCGCGGCAGGGGGCGGCCACTGTCTGTCACCGCAACGGCAACCATGATCTCCCCCGCGCGCGGCGCGTCATTCAGCCGTGCCTCGATCCCGTCAAAGTGGCTCCGGACATAGGCCGCGTCCTTATGGCCAAGCGGCACGTCAAGCACCTGCCCCGGCCCGCCCATCTTTTTGGAAGAGGGTACAAGGGCCGCGCCCTTTTCCACCGCCTGACGCAGCGGCGCGCCAAGTTTCGGGTGCAGGATCGCGGCAGCGTGTTCAAGCTCCCCCCCCTCGCCCACCATGGCGGCCTTACCATAGCTTTCCGCCTGATCCGGTGTGATCCCAAGGGCGGAAACGCATTTACCGCCCAGCAACCCGCCGAGTTCGGCGCCGATCTCCATCAACGGGGTCAGATCCTCTGTATATCCGCCGGCAAAGGGGTTGCGGATCACGGCCACAGCCACGGCCTTGCGCGTTGGCGGGGCAATATCCCTGCCTGCCTCACGCAGTGTATCCTCCACAGATACAACAATTTTTCTGATCTCAGCCTTCATCGCAAGCCGTCCTTCCCTTCAATATCATCCGCTTGAAGCCCGCCAACGCGCGCATGTACCCGAGGCCCGGATGTCATCACCAGAACCAGCAGGATTTCATTCGCCGCTGGCGCGTCATTCAGCCCGACCTCCATCGCGTCAAAATGGCTGCGCACGTAGGAGGCGTTGATATGCGTGATCGGGACATCAAGCCGGGCGCCGGTTGCACCGACCTTCTTGGTTGAGGGCACAATCGCCATGCAATCGCCCAGTGCTTCGCGCATCGACCAGCCCCCCGGCACATGCCAGAGCGCGCCGTGTTCGATTTCCCCGCCTGCACCCACGATCGCGCCTTTGCCATAGCCTTCGACCTGATCCGCCCCGCCCAGGGCCGCCACAAGCCGCTGCGCCATATCAAGGCCAAGCGGTTTCAGATCATCCATAAAGCCCGCAATCTCCGGCTCGTAGCGCCCGGCAAAAGGATTGTGGATGACGGCGAGTGCCGCGACACGGCGCAGGGGACCGGATGCCACCGGGCCTCCTTCGTGAAAGATTTCCTCCTGCAATAGCGCGCGTTTTCGAATGATCACATCAGGCATGGGTCAATTCTTTCGTTTGGATACCGGTGGCCATGGCGGCACCTTGGAAAAACAGGGCAGCACCATGGATAAGACCCGCCCGGCGCATGGTTTCAGCACGGGCGAGGCCCGCGACAAGCGCTGTCTGTCTGTCGTTTGCAGACAGCGGCGCGCAATCTGTCACGACTTCGCGCGCGCCAAGGTCGCTGTCGGGATCAAGCGTTGCGGCGGGCATGCGGCGGATCGCTGGATGGCGCGGCAGGTCAACCGCATTGGCAATAAGTGTTGCAGCGGCATCTGCCCCGGCGGCAGTATCGGCAAGCACGGTCACACTATCGGCAATCCCCATCGACAGGCTGCGCCCGCCCCGGCCGGAGGTTGCAATACCACGGACCGGATCATCGGCGGTAATGGTAACACGGCCAAGATCACTGGCCGTATCTGTGGCCATCGCAACGGTGAATGTCGCCGCCCCCGTCAAGTGCAGCGCGATGTCGCCGCCGTTGTTCACATAGGCACGGGTGAGATTGGCCTCGAACGTCATAGTGGCAAGCACTTCGTCCGCCACGGCCCCCGCTACCGCCGCCATCGGGGTGATGAATTCCGGATGCGGGGCTGTTGCGGTCCCCATGCGCCGGGCAATCGGCCCGCTAAGTGGCGCATCAGGTTGGCGCAGCGCCGGAAGTTCGGCGACCAGTTCCTCAAGCAAGCCGTCAAAGCGACGCGTGGCAGCCTGAAACGCCGCCTCACGTTCACCTTCCGCTCCGATCACCAGATCAATCGGCCCGTGATTGAGGTGCAGGCGATTGCCGGGCAGGTATCTGGCCTGCGGCTTCATCCTCCCGCCCCTTTCTTTGCCGCGAAGTTGCGGGCATCGGTTGGCCAGGGATGCTGGTCGGGCTGGTCGACGCGGCGCGCCTCTGCCCCCAGCACATCAGCGATTTGTTTGATTTCTTCCACATGGCCACCAAGGCGCGCGTAATCTTCGCGCGCCATCGTGAACTCAATCGGGGCAACCAGCGCCGGGGTCGGCACGTAACCAAATGAATTTGTTGGCATATCAAGTACATCCGCCATCACGGTGATCCCGCCACCAGGCCAGACATAGGCGGGCGCACCACCACAGGAAACATAGGTGAGGGAGTCTTTCACCGACCGGGTGAGCCGCACCGGATTTTCCGTCACCCCCGCGCGCAGGCTCCCCCCCGCGCCGCCCATGAACAGGACCGAACACATCGCAGGTTCGCAATTCTCAGCCACCCGTTCAACCGCTGCGGTCAGCTCTGGCGTCATTG
>CAYTUW010000030.1:0-18470 GCA_964441435.1 uncultured Rhodobacterales bacterium | reverse complement strand
GCCATTGCCTCAAACTTTGCCACTTCTGCGGCGTCATAGGTGCCACCAGGTTTTTCCGCTGTTGCTTGCAATTCTGACTCCATATGTTTTTGTGGGTCCAGACAGTATATAGGCATTCCATGGATAAAACCGCAGGCCAAATCAGCGCAGATCAGCCGCTTTTCCCGGCGGTGGAACCTTTTGACCGCCGTTTGATGGAAACGCCGGACGGGCATCAGATCTATGTGGAACAATGTGGCAAGCGCGGCGGTGTGCCGGTTGTGGTGCTGCATGGCGGCCCCGGCGGGGGCTGTAGTCCGATCATGCGGCGCTTCTTCGATCCGGAGGTTTTTCATGTCACCCTGTTTGATCAGCGCGGCTGTGGCCGGTCAAAGCCCCATGCCAGTGTTGAGAACAATACGACCTGGCATCTGGTGTCCGACATAGAGGCGATCCGGGAAATGATCGGCATTGACCGCTGGGCCGTTTTTGGCGGCAGCTGGGGCGCGACACTGGCGCTGGCCTATGCACAGAGACACCCGGCGCGGGTTGATCACCTGTTTCTGCGGGGTGTTTTCCTTGCCCGTCAGGAGGAGCTGGATTGGTTCTACGGCGGCGGGGCCGGACGGTTCTGGCCGGAGCTTTGGGATAGGTTCACATCCCTTGTCCCGGCGGAGGAACAGGATGATTTCATCGCCGCCTATCATCGCCGCATTTTTGGTGATGATGCAGCGGTCGCGTTGCAGCATGCGCGGGTCTGGACAGCCTGGGAAAACGCGCTTGCGGCGATAGGCAACAACGGGGTGGCCCATGATATGCCTGCGGATTACGCGCGCGCCTTTGCCCGGCTGGAAACCCATTACTTCGTCAATAATGCGTTTATGGAGGAAGGGCAGCTTTTGCGCGATATTGAAAAGATTGCCCATGTTCCCGGCATCATTGTGCAGGGACGGCATGATATGATCTGCCCACCGACCTCTGCCTATGCGTTGGCGAAGGTCTGGGAAAAGGCGGAACTTCGGATGATTCCCGCTGCGGGCCACGCACTATCTGAACCGGGAATCACCGCCGCCCTGGCAGAGGCGGTGCGCGCTTACGCACAGGCGCGGCGTTGACCTGACACGGGCCGGGCGGGCAGACTGAGCCCAGCCAGCCCGGATTAAGGAGCCCGCCATGCCAGACGACCAGACCCCGATCATCGAAGAACGCGAAAACGGCCCGCTTGTGGTGAAGGGAATCAGCTCGATTGTCGGTTCCGATGGTGTGGCACTTGAGGCAAAGCCGGTGATGGCGCTGTGCCGCTGCGGGCAGAGCAAGAACAAACCGTTTTGCGATGGATCACACAAAGAGACCGGGTTTTCCTCTGCGCGTGATGACACGTCACACCGGGATCGGGTCTATAGCTATGAAGGCGCGGAGATTACCGTCCATTACAACAAGCTCTTGTGTTCCCATGCCGGGGAATGCGGCAAACGCCTGCTTGCGGTGTTTGACCCGAAACAACGGCCCTGGGTGCAGCCCGACAATGGGGATGCGGCGATGATCCGGGAGGTTGTGGCGGCTTGTCCCTCCGGTGCGCTTCGGGCATCCGAACCGGGCGGCGCGGCGGAACATGCATTCCCCGAAGCGCCACAGATCACGGTCGAACCAAACGGCCCCTACCGCATCTCAGACGTCCCGATCCTGAACCCGAAACAGGCAGAGGGATCGACAGAAAAGAAATACGTCCTCTGCCGCTGTGGGCTGTCGGGCAACAAACCCTATTGCGATGGCACGCATCATGATGAGGGGTGGAAGGATAGGTAAGCGGGTTTGGATTGAATTTGCACGGAATCAAGCCGAAGGCGCCGTGCAGCACCTGCCCGTCCGACGGGCTGGTGCTTTGGTGAGGTAAGCGCACCGCTCATGTTATTTGCGGAATTTGCACCATAAACCGATTAATCAATGCCACCGGGCACCACCCCACGGGCAGGCGCTACATGGCTCATGTCAGAACCTGATGTCACCCCCCTTGCAGACTCAGTCAAACATACGTATATCCCCCTCAACAGCGGCGTGTTGGCCTCCACCCCCAACGCTCCACCGGGAAACACCAACGGGCCGCGCGCCCGTTTTTTTGTGCTTGAGGAACAGATGTCCGATCTCATCGCCAAAGCGCCCATCGACAAACGTCTTGCTGCCATTGTGCAGCCGGCGATTGAGGCCATGGGGTTTGAGCTGATCCGCCTGCGCCTGATGGGTGGGAATACAGCGACGCTGCAGATTATGGCTGAGCGCCCGGATGGCGGGATCGAGGTCGATGAATGTGCGGAGATTTCAACTGCGGTGTCCGCGCTGCTCGATGTCGAGGACCCGATTGAAGACAACTACACGCTTGAGGTGTCGAGCCCCGGCATCGACCGCCCGCTGACCCGGCTGAAAGATTTTCAGAGCTGGGAAGGCTATGAGGCGAAGCTTGAAACAAGCGAGCTGATCGACGGGCGCAAACGGTTCAAGGGCCAGCTTGCGGGCGTTGAGGGGGAAGAGGTGCTGATCACCATTCCCGAAGGCACCATCGGGCTGAAATTTGATTGGCTGGCCGAGGCAAAGCTCGTGCTGACCGACGACCTGATCCGTGAAATGCTGCGCGCACGCAAAGCCGCGGGCATCGTGGACGAAGAAAAATTCGACGAGATTGAAACAGAAACCGACGCCGGTTCTGAGGAGGACTGACAATGGCAATCACCAGTGCAAACCAGCTAGAGCTGCTGCAAACCGCAGAGGCCGTAGCGCGCGAAAAGATGATCGACCCGGAACTGGTCATCGAAGCGATGGAAGAAAGCCTCGCCCGGGCGGCCAAATCGCGCTACGGCGCGGAAATGGATATTCACGTGTCCATCGACCGCAAGACCGGCAAGGCGACCTTTACCCGCGTGCGCACTGTGGTTGAGGATGACGAGCTGGAAAACTACCAGGCGGAATTCACCGTTGAACAAGCCAAACAGTATCTTGAGGATCCGAAGGTTGGCGATACGCTTGTCGAAGAGGTGCCGCCGGTTGAAATGGGCCGGATCGCGGCGCAAAGCGCCAAACAGGTGATTCTGCAGAAGGTCCGCGAAGCTGAGCGCGACCGCCAGTACGAAGAATTCAAAGACCGCGCGGGCACCATCATCAATGGTGTCGTCAAACGCGAGGAATACGGCAATGTCGTCGTCGATGTCGGTGCGGGCGAAGCGATCCTCCGCCGCAATGACAAGATCGGCCGCGAAAGCTATCGCCCGAATGACCGTATTCGCTGCTACATCAAGGATGTGCGCCGCGAAACACGCGGGCCGCAGATTTTCCTGTCGCGCACCGCACCTGAATTCATGGCCGAACTCTTCAAAATGGAAGTGCCGGAAATCTACGACGGCATCATCGAAATCAAGGCCGTGGCCCGTGACCCGGGCAGCCGTGCGAAAATCGCGGTGATTTCCTACGACAACTCGATTGACCCGGTTGGCGCCTGTGTGGGGATGCGCGGATCGCGCGTTCAGGCGGTTGTGAATGAGTTGCAGGGCGAGAAGATCGACATCATCCCGTGGAATGATGATCAGCCGACGTTCCTTGTGAATGCGCTGCAACCGGCCGAAGTGACCAAGGTTGTGCTGGACGAAGAAGCCGAGCGTATCGAAGTTGTCGTGCCTGACGAACAGCTTTCGCTGGCCATCGGGCGGCGCGGTCAGAACGTGCGCCTTGCCAGCCAGCTGACCAACCTTGATATCGACATCATGACCGAGGCCGAGGAAAGCGAGCGGCGTCAGGCGGAATTTGCCGAGCGCACCAAACTGTTCATGGATACGCTCGATCTTGATGAATTCTTTGCCCAGCTTCTGGTGTCCGAAGGGTTTTCCAACCTCGAAGAGGTGGCTTATGTCGAAGTTGATGAACTGCTCGTCATCGACGGGGTGGACGAAGATACCGCAGGCGAATTGCAGGCGCGGGCGCGCGACTTCATTGAAGCGCAGAACAAAAAGGCGCTCGACAACGCCCGCGCGCTGGGCGTCGTGGACAGCCTGGTTGAATTTGACGGGCTGACACCCCAGATGATCGAGGCATTGGCCGAAGATGGCGTGAAATCGCTGGAAGATTTCGCCACCTGCGCCGATTGGGAACTCGCCGGCGGCTGGACCACTGTCAATGATGAGCGCGTGAAGGATGACGGCGTGCTTGAAAAATTCGACATGAGCCTTGAGGAGGCACAAAACCTGATCATGACCGCCCGCATTCAGCTTGGCTGGGTCGATCCTGCGGATCTTGCTTCCGAGGAGGAGGAAACCGAAGGCGAAGACGGCAGCGAAAGCGAAACCACCGAGGAGGCGGAGGCCTGATTTCAGGCCTCCTGTTTGCGCGTCATGGCACGTGGTGGCCGGACAAAAACCCGTGAGACGCCGGAACGGCGCTGTATTGCTACGGGTGAGGTGCAACCGAAAGGTGGGCTGATCCGTTTTGTTGTCGGGCCGGATGATCTGATCGTGCCGGATGTGCTGGGAAAGCTGCCAGGGCGCGGTATCTGGGTCGCGGCGGATCGCAAGGCGCTTGACAAGGCGGTAGCGAAGAAGCTGTTCGCGCGCGGGGCCAAACAGGCGGTGAACCTGCCCGCCGACCTGATTGGTCAGGTGGAATCGGCACTGGTGCGCCATCTGGTGGACCTGATTTCGCTGGCCCGCAAAAGCGGGGCTGCGATTGCAGGATACGAAAAGGTCAAGGGTTGGCTGCTGACGGAAGAGGCCCAGGTTTTGATCCAGGCCTCTGACGGGTCGGAACGCGGAAAATCAAAACTGCGCCCACCCCGCGGTGAGGACAGATTCATCGGCATTCTGACCGCTTCAGAATTGGGTTTGGCATTCGGGCGGGAAAATGTGATACATGGCGCGCTTGCGGCTGGCGGACTCAGCAACCGTGTTGTAGAGGAAGCCAAACGTCTGAACGGCGTGCGCGAAAACGGCGGTGGACAACCCACCGGAAAGGTTTGAGACCACATGAGTGAAAATGACGGCAAGAAAACTCTTGGGCTGCGCGGCGGACCGCGTGCTGGCAATGTGAAGCAAAGCTTCAGTCATGGCCGGACCAAGAATGTCGTGGTGGAAACCAAACGCAAACGCGTTGTGGTGCCAAAAGCAGGTGCGGCTGGAAAAGCAGGCCCTGGTGGTGGCACTGTAAAAGGCGATCCATCCAAACGCCCTGCCGGTATTTCCGATGCGGAGCTGGAACGCCGGATGAAAGCGCTAAAAGCGGCAAAGGCACAGGAAGCCGATGACGCCAAGCGCCGGGAATCCGAAGAAAAGGCACGCGAAGAAGAACGCAACCGCCGTCGCGCCGAAGCCGAAGCCAAGGAACAGGAAGAGCGGGAACGCGCAGAGCGTGCGAAGGCGCGCGAGGAAGAACGCGAACGCAAGGAACGTGAGGCAAAAGAGGCGGCAGCAGCCACCAAACGTGCGCTTGACACCCCACCTGCCCCGACACCGGCGGATATCGAAGCGCCGCGCAGTGCAAAGCCATCCTCCGGCCCGCGCAAAACGGAACGTGACACCCGCGAACAACGCCAGCCCAAGGGTGGCAAAGGGCGCGATGATGGTCGTCGTTCGGGCAAGCTTACGCTGAACCAGGCGCTATCCGGTGGCGAAGGGGGGCGGCAACGCTCCGTCGCGGCGATGCGCCGCAAACAGGAACGTGCCCGGCAAAAGGCGCTGGGTGCAACGGCCGAGCGCGAAAAAATCGTGCGCGATGTACAGGTGCCTGAAGCGATCGTCGTACAGGAGTTGGCGAACCGGATGGCCGAACGTGCCGCCGATGTGGTGAAGTCGCTGATGAACATGGGCATGATGGTGACGCAGAACCAGACCATCGACGCCGATACGGCAGAACTCATCATCGAGGAATTCGGCCATAAAATCGTGCGCGTGTCTGATGCTGATGTTGAAGACGTGATCGACATGGTTGAGGACAAGGCAAAAGACCTGAAGCCGCGCCCGCCGATCATCACCGTGATGGGTCATGTCGACCATGGCAAGACATCCGTGCTTGATGCGATCCGCAATGCAAAGGTCGTTGCAGGGGAGGCCGGTGGCATCACCCAGCATATCGGTGCCTATCAGGTGGAACAGAACGGTCAGAAACTGACCTTCCTGGACACACCCGGCCACGCGGCCTTTACCTCCATGCGGGCGCGTGGGGCTCAGGTCACGGATATCGTTGTGCTGGTCGTGGCCGCCGATGATGCGGTCATGCCGCAGACGATTGAGGCGATCAATCACGCCAAGGCCGCTGAGGTGCCGATGATCGTTGCGATCAACAAGATCGACCTGCCTGCAGCCGATCCTGACAAAGTGCGCACCGATCTGCTGCAACATGAGGTGATTGTCGAAAAGATGTCCGGCGAAGTGCAGGATGTCGAGGTGTCCGCGATCAACGGGCAGGGGCTTGATGAACTGCTTGATGCGATCGCGCTTCAGGCGGAAATCCTTGAACTCAAGGCCAATCCCGATCGCGCTGCGTCCGGCGCGGTGATTGAAGCACAGCTTGATGTGGGTCGCGGTCCGGTTGCCACTGTTCTGGTCCAGAACGGGACGTTGAAAACCGGCGATATTTTTGTGGTTGGCGAGCAATGGGGCAAGGTGCGCGCGTTGATCAGCGACCAGGGCGATCGTGTGAAAGAAGCCGGCCCTTCGGTTCCGGTTGAGGTGCTTGGCCTGAACGGCACGCCTGAGGCGGGCGATGTTCTGAATGTGGTTGATACCGAAGCCCAGGCACGCGAAATCGCGGAATACCGGGAACAGGCGGCAAAAGACCGACGCGCTGCCGCTGGCGCCGCGACGACGCTGGAACAGCTGATGGCGCAGGCAAAGGAAAACGAAAACCTCGCTGAATTGCCAATTCTTGTTAAGGCGGATGTACAGGGCTCTGCCGAAGCCATCGTTCAGGCGATGGAAAAGATCGGCAATGATGAGGTGCGCGTTCGCGTGCTGCATTCCGGTGTTGGCGCGATTACCGAGAGCGATATCGGCCTGGCGGAGGCGTCACAGCTTCCGGTGTTTGGTTTCAACGTGCGGGCCAACGCAAAGGCGCGCGATGCCGCGAACCAGAAGGGCGTGGAAATCCGTTATTATTCCGTCATCTACGACCTTGTGGATGATGTGAAGGCGGCGGCCTCTGGCCTGCTGTCGGCTGAGATCCGAGAGACATTTATCGGCTACGCGGAAATCCGCGAGGTCTTCAAGGTGACGGGCATTGGCCGTGTCGCCGGGTGTCTTGTGACCGAAGGGGTTGCGCGCCGGTCCGCCGGGGTGCGCCTGTTGCGTGATGATGTGGTGATCCATGAGGGCACGCTGAAAACGCTGAAGCGGTTCAAGGATGAAGTGAAGGATGTTCAGTCCGGGCAGGAATGCGGGATGGCCTTTGAAAATTACGATGACATCCGTGTCGGTGACGTGATCGAAATCTTTGAGCGGGAAGAGGTTGAGCGCCAGCTCGATTGATCACCGCCCAAACGCAACGATCAGAACGCAATAACAGGGGAGGGTCATGCGCCTTCCCCTTCTTTTTACAACCAGTCACGGAGGATCGGGATAAGCGGTATGTCCGCAGGCGGCATCGGCAGGTCACGCATGTCACGCGGCCGCACCCATTTCAGAACCTGCCCTTCGCGCGCGGTGGGGGTGCCGTCCCATTTGCGGCAGGCAAAAAGCGGCATGATCAGATGAAAACTGTCGTAAGAATGGGAGGCAAAGGTCAGCGGCGCGAGGCAGCTTTGCCAGGTGTTGATCCCCAATTCTTCATCAAGCTCACGGATCAGTGCCGATTCCGGGGTTTCGCCCGTTTCCACCTTGCCGCCGGGGAATTCCCAAAGCCCGGCCATGGATTTGCCTTCAGGCCGCTGGGCCATCAGCACACGGCCATCCACGTCGATCAGCGCGACGGCGGATACCAGAAGTGTTTTCACGACCGGTAATCCGCGTTGATTTCGATGTAGCGTTTGGTGAAATCACAGGTCCAGGCCGTGGCCTTACCCTCGCCAATCCCAAGATCGACAGAGATCACCAGGTCTTCAGCCTTCATATAGGCGGCACCGTCTTCTTCACGGTAGCTATCTGCAACCCAGCCGTTTTCGGCTACTTGAATATCGCCGAAACGAATGGAGAGCCGATCCCGGTCCGCCTTGGCGCCTGACTTGCCGACTGCCATCACGACCCGGCCCCAGTTCGGATCTTCCCCTGCGACGGCGGTTTTGACCAATGGAGAATTGGCAATCGCCATGGCGCAGCGATGGGCGTCATCGTTGCTGTCAGCACCTGTCACCTGGATTTCAAGAAACTTGGTTGCCCCTTCCCCATCGCGCACGACCTGATGAGCAAGGTTGAGCATGACCTCATGAAGTGCCGCTTTGAACGCCGCGCCACCTGCGTCAGAAACAGACTCTATTTCAGGTGTTTCAGACTTCCCCGTGGCGCACACCAGCAGGCTGTCAGAGGTCGATGTGTCGCTATCAACGGTGATGCAGTTAAAGGTTTTTCGGGTCAAATCGGACACCATGTCCTGCAAGACTGCGCGATTGATCCGGGCATCGGTGAAGATATAAACCAGCATTGTGGCCATATCCGGCGCGATCATGCCGGACCCTTTGGCAATCCCGGCAATTTTGATCCCTGACGGTGTTTCCGCGCTGGCCCCTTTGGGGAAAGTGTCGGTGGTCATGATCGCCGCTGCGGCACCCCCGATCGCCCGTTCATCCTGCGCCCTGACGAGGGCTGCAATCGCGTCGGTGATTTTCTGATCTGGCAGCACCTCCCCGATCACACCGGTCGAAGAGGTAAACACACGCATCGCCGGCACCCCGGTTGCCGCAGCCACAGCGGCCGTAATTCGGGCGACAGAATCCATACCATGTTTGCCGGTAAAGGCATTGGCATTCCCGGAATTGACAAGGATCGCTGCGCCTGAGTCAGAGTCCATGCCAATCTTTGCCTGGCAATCGAGCACGGGGGCCGCCCGGGTTGCTGATCGGGTGAAAACCCCGGCGATCACCGACCCAGGTGCCAGCGTGGCCAGCATGACATCCTTGCGTCCCCGGTAGCGCACGCCTGCCTCGACTGCCGAAAACCGGACGCCGGGGATCACGGGCAGATCGGGAAACCCCCCTTTCGGCGCAAGCGGAGAGATCATGACTCAGTCCTGAAGCGTGATCGTGGACAACACGGAGGGCTCCATTTCTTCCGTATCCGCGCGGGTGATATCGGCGTTTTCGGTCAGCGCGGCGATGATCCCTTCGACGGCTGCCTGCTGAATACCAGCGGCCAGTTCATCACGCACATCATCAAGCGAAGGGGTATCTTTCAGGCGCGTTTCGTTCAGCAGGATTACATGCCAGCCGAATTGCGTTTCCACGGGGTCGGACACCTCTCCGACTTCGAGGGCGACAACGGCGGCCTCAAATGGGGGAACCATCATACCTTCGGCGAACCAACCCAGGGCACCGCCGTTCGGGCCAGACGGGCCGGTCGAATGCTCCTGGGCAAGTTCGGCAAAGTCGGAACCACCGCCAAGTTCCACCACAAGCGCCTGCGCCTCTTCTTCAGTTTCGACAAGGATATGCGACGCATTATATTCCGTTGCTGGCTCCGCATTGGCGTATTGTTGGTCATAGGCGGCGGTTAGCGTTTCCTCTGTCACAGCTGCCTGGGCTGCAGCATCAATCGCAAAACCCGCCAGAATCGCACGGGATTCGTTTTCCACGGTCAGGGCTGCGCGTTCCGAAATTTCATTGCCGAGCGATTGCGACAGCACAGTTTGTTGAACCAACTGATCGAGAATGCCGTCAAAAAGAACCTCATCGGGAATCTGTTGGTACTGTGCAGGAAGGCTTTGCTTGGTGGCGATCATATGGCCAAGCGTGATGTCAGTCCCGTTTACCGTAGCGATGACGGTTTGCGCTGACGGCTCCTCTGCAAACGCAGGTGACAGGGCTGTTCCCATGAACACGGTTGCGGTGAGAAGTTTATGGCGAAGTGACATCTTTGTTTCCTTCAATCTGCACGCTGATCCGCGTGACGTTGACACTGTTAGGCCAGCCCCTTACATCGCTTGAAGCTTTGGGGTTCATGGCGTTCTTGCCTAACCTTCTATGGCGCGCAGCGTGGCTTCACAAGGCACCATGGCGCACGATCACGTCAGCAACGCATCAGGCGGGGAAAATATGCTCGGTATTGGAACTCTGGCGAAGAAGGTTTTCGGTACGCCGAACGACCGCAAGATCAAAGCAACCCGCCCGGTTGTGGCGAAAATCAACGCGCTGGAGCCGGAGTTCGAAGCGCTGTCGGACGATGGGCTGAAGCAAAAGACCGAAGAGCTCGCCAAACGAGCGATGGGGGGCGAAAGCCTAGACGCGCTGCTGCCAGAAGCCTTTGCCAACTGCCGGGAGGCCGCGCGACGTGCGCTGGGCCTTCGGGCGTTTGATACGCAGCTGATGGGCGGTATCTTTCTTCATCAGGGGAACATCGCAGAACAAAAGACCGGCGAAGGTAAAACCCTGACTGCAACCTTTCCCGCCTATCTGAATGCACTGACCGGCAAGGGTGTCCACATCGTGACGGTGAACGACTACCTGGTGCGACGTGATGCGGATTGGATGGGCAAGGTTTTTGCCGCGCTGGGCCTGACAACCGGTGCGGTCTATCCGCAGCAGCCCGAAGCGGAAAAGAAAGAAGCCTACGCCTGCGATGTGACCTATGCGACGAACAATGAGCTTGGGTTTGACTATCTGCGCGACAATATGAAATCGGAACTCAGCCAGATGTTCCAGCGGCCGCATAATTACGCGATCGTCGATGAGGTCGACTCGATCCTGATTGATGAGGCGCGGACGCCGCTGATCATCTCTGGCCCGGCGCAGGACAGAAGCGAACTTTACGTCACCATCGACAAGCTGATCCCGCGACTGAACGAAGACCACTACACGCTGGATGAAAAGACCCGGAACGTCACCTTCACCGATGAGGGCAATGACGAGCTGGAAAGAATTCTGCATTTTGAAGGGCTTCTTCCGAAGGAGCAGACGCTTTATGATCCGGAAAGCACAACCATCGTTCACCACGTAAACCAGGGCCTGCGCGCGCATAAGCTGTTCCAGCGCGACAAGGATTACATCGTACGTGACAATGAGGTGGTGCTGATCGACGAATTCACTGGCCGCATGATGGCCGGGCGGCGGCTTTCGGATGGGCTGCATCAGGCGCTTGAGGCGAAGGAAGGCGTTGCCATCCAGCCGGAAAACGTGACGCTCGCCTCGGTGACGTTCCAGAATTATTTCCGCCTCTATGACAAACTTGGCGGCATGACGGGCACGGCCCTGACCGAAGCCGAAGAATTCCAGGAAATCTACGGGCTTGGCGTAGTTGAGGTTCCGACCAACATGCCGATTGCCCGGGTTGACGAACATGATGCGGTGTACCGCACTGCACAGGAGAAATTCGACGCAATCGTCGAGACAATAAAAGAAGCAAACAGCAACGGCCAGCCGATCCTGGTTGGCACCACTTCGATCGAGAAATCAGAATTCCTGTCTGGGCTGCTGGACAAGGCAAAGGTCAAACATAATGTCCTTAACGCCCGCCAACACGAAAAAGAGGCGGAGATCGTGGCCGATGCGGGCAAGTACGGCGCGGTGACGATTGCGACAAATATGGCGGGTCGGGGCACCGACATTCAGCTTGGCGGCAATGTCGAAATGAAAGTTCTGGAAGCGCTGGCCGCGGATCCTGATGCTGATCCTGAAGCCCTGCGGTCAAAGATCGAAGCCGATCACGCCGATGAAAAAGCAAGAGTTCTGGAGGCCGGCGGCCTGTTTGTCCTGGCCACCGAACGCCATGAATCCCGCCGTATTGACAACCAGCTGCGTGGTCGTTCGGGCCGCCAGGGCGACCCGGGCCGTAGTGCCTTTTTCCTGAGCCTCGATGACGATCTGATGCGGATTTTCGGCTCTGAACGGCTCGACAAGGTGTTGTCGACCCTCGGCATGAAAGAAGGCGAGGCGATTGTGCATCCCTGGGTCAACAAATCGCTCGAACGGGCGCAGGCCAAGGTTGAGGGGCGGAATTTCGACATCCGCAAGCAACTGTTGAAGTTCGATGACGTGATGAATGACCAGCGGAAGGTTATCTTTGGCCAGCGGCGTGAGATCATGGAAGTGGGAGACCTGTCAGAAATCGTGCAGGACATGCGCCACCAGGTGATAGATGATTTGGTCGATCAGTATATGCCTCCGAAATCCTATGCGGATCAATGGGATACAGAGGGACTTCATGCTGCGGTAATCCAGCAGCTTGGTGTTGACGTTCCCGTCGTCGACTGGGCGGCGGAAGATGGCGTTGACAATGACATCATTCGTGAACGCCTGGAAAAAGCCAGCGACGAACAAATGGCATCAAAGGCCGCGCAGTTCGGGCCGGAAAACATGCGCAATATCGAAAAACAGATACTATTGCAGACGATTGACGGCAAATGGCGTGACCACCTGCTGACGCTTGAACACCTCAGATCGGTTGTCGGTTTCCGCGGCTATGCCCAGCGCGACCCGCTGAACGAATATAAGTCAGAGGCGTTTCAGCTGTTTGAAAACCTGCTCGATACGCTGCGCGAAGAGGTGACTCAAAAGCTGGCGCAGATCCGACCGCTGACAGAAGAAGAACAAAAACAAATGCTCGCCCAGATGGCGCAGCGACAGGCCGCAATGCAGGCCCCGGCTGAGGCAAAAACCCCGGCGGCGGCGGACGGTTTTGACGAATCCAACCCGGAAACCTGGGGCAACCCCGGCCGGAATGAACAATGCCCCTGCGGATCCGGCAAGAAGTTCAAACATTGCCATGGCAGACTGGCCTGACCCCGCGGGAAAATGGCGCTGGAAATGTCCCTTGGGCGCAGGTAGGTTTTGGCCAGGCGCCATTAACCTTGTTTAAAGATGCCTGCATTAGGCCCGGTTCCTGACAATTTTTCATGCGAGGGTATCGTCGTGTGTAAAACGAGGGTCATGAGTTGGCTGTATTGAGAGGAAATATATTTATCGTTTCCGCAGGTGCTGTTGCGCTGGGGATTGCAACGGCTGCGCTGTTTGCGCTGAAGCATGAACAAAACAGAATTGAAGGCGCGCGCAATGTGCAGCTCGCCTCTGCGACGTTGCCGGATCAGAATGCCCATGAACGGCCATTTGCGCTACCGCGATCGCCCGTCGCGTTACAACAGGCGCTGCCTGTGCTTAAGGGCGCGGGGCTGCCTGAAAATCATGTCCATGAGAATACTCTCAACCAGGAGGCGGTGAAGCCACCAGCCGTGAACGCCTACGGGCTTGAATGCACCTCAGAGGTACATATTGACGTTGTCGAAGGGGCGATGCTGTCTATCGACATTGCGGCCCCCTGTCAGACGGGTGAGGCGGTAACGATCCGCCACGCGGGGCTGTCCACCATCCGCTTGATCCCCGAGTCCGGCAAAGCAGCGGTAGAAGTGCCGGCCCTGGCGGACCCGGCTCAGGTGGAAGTCACCTTTTCGAGCGGGATGACCCTGCAGGAACAGAGGTCTGTGCCGGATCTGGGACGTTTTAACCGTATCGTTTTGACCGCCGGGGTTGATGCATCCCTAGCGTTGCATGCGTTTGAGTTTGCCGCAGGTCCGGGAGAACCGGGCCACATCTGGCGCGATGCGCCTGGTCGCCGTACGGCGCGCGGCGTTGGTCAGGGGGGGTTCCTTTCCGTCCTCTCCGGACCGGGCAGCAGGACGGAAATCTATTCCTTTCCCAATGATACCGGGCGAAATGGTTCGGTCAGGTTGCAGGTGGAGCTTCTAGTTACTGAGCAGAATTGCGGACGAGAGGTTGGTGGCCAGACCACGGAAATTCGCCAGGGCCATCGTGCACCCCCCGTTGATCTGAGCTTTGTGGTTCCGCAGTGTGATGCACTGGGGCATATTCTGGTGTTGAATAATTTGCTCCAAGATATGACACTCGCACAGAACTGAAACCAGACCGGATCCTGGGAATGTGCGCATTCCGCGCAGCGTTGGTCACAGCGCTGCTTTTCTTTATCGGAAGTGCCAGGGTTCTGGCGCAGGATGTCACGCTGACGTCACGCGATGGTGCCGTGGATATCAGCGGGACCCTCATCGCCTATGACGGCGAGTTTTTCAGAGTAGAAACAGAATTCGGCATCTTGACTCTGGATGGCACGGGTGTGGTCTGTCGCGGGCCAGGGTGCCCGGAGCTGGGCAGATATGTTGCACGTGTGCGGATAGCCGGGGCGGCGGAACTGGGTGAAACGCTATTTCCAAAGCTGATAGAATCCTTTGCTGCGCAGCAAGGGTACCGGTTGCTGCGACGAGTAACGGATGATCATAATTTCACTTATCTGCTGCGAAATTTCCGCGGAAATTCGGATATCGCGGAATTTTCCTTTGCCCTGTCGACATCAGAGGACGGATTCAACCAGCTTATTGCGGATCAGGCCGATATGGTAATTTCCGTTCGGGAGGTTGCGGAACCCTTTGTCGAACGCGCGCGCGCGGCTGGTTTGGGCGACCTTTCACGTCCCGGCGGAGGGCGTCTGATCGCCCTGGACGGGCTTGTGCCGGTGGTTTCACCGAACAATCCGGTTTCCGCGCTGTCGTTACAACAGTTGCGGGATATTCTGTCTGGAAGGGTGCGGAACTGGCAGGAACTCAGCGGGATAGATGCGCCCATTGTCCTTCATCTGCCGCGCCGGGAAACCGGGCCTGCTGCGATGGCAGGCCCGCTGTTTTCCGATTTGCACGATGTCACGACAGAACATGGTACCAGCGCCGATCTGACGGATGCAGTTACACGGGATCCGTTTGCGCTTGGCGTTACCCGAGTGTCGGAAACGGGGTCTGCCCGCGTGCTTCCCTTGGCGGATCAGTGCGGGTTTGAGTTTCCGGCGACTCCGGCGGCGATCAAGACCGAAGATTACCCGTTGACGCGCCCGCAGTTTCTTTATCTGCCGGCGCGGCGGTTTCCGAAAACGACACGTGAATTTCTGCGATTTCTTGCAACCGATGTGGCGCAGATGGCCGTGCGTCAGGCGGGCTATACCGACCAGATCCCGGATGAAATTTCTATGGCGGATCAGGGGCAGCGGATTTCGGCGGCGGTGCTGAGCGCTGGCAGCGAGGTTCTTCTGACGGATCTGCAGGATATGATTCGTGAACTGAAAGAAGCACGGCGATTGACCATGTCCTTTCGTTTTGAAACTGGGTCGGCGATGTTGGATGCACAGAGCCGGGCGAATTTGTCCCACCTGGCCCATATGCTTGAGGTTGGAAACTACGATGGTCAGGAGCTGATGTTTGTTGGATTCAGCGATGGTGATGGTGCGGTGGAGGCCAACCGCCAGATCGCATTGCGCCGGGCCCAGACCGTCGTGAATGCTATAAAGGAAACGGCGCCAATGCTTGATGAACAGGCGATCAGGCTAACCGTACACGCATTTGGTGAAGCCATGCCCATTGCATGTGATGATACGGAATGGGGCAGGCGTGCGAACCGGCGGGTAGAGCTTTGGCTGCGATCGCCCCGGCCGGACCGTTAAAGATAGCCACTGGAACGGAAACTCAATTCCTGCTCTTTTCCGACGATCAGGTGATCATGCAGGGTAAGCCCCAGCGCCTGGGCGGCATCCTCCACCTGGTGAGTCATGGCGATATCAGCCTCGGAAGGGGTGGGGTCGCCTGAGGGGTGGTTGTGCACGAGGATCAGCGCAGAGGCGTTGAGTTCCAGCGCCCGTTTGACCACCTCTCGCGGGTAAACCGGCACGTGATCGACCGTGCCGCGCGCCTGTTCCTCATCCGCGATCAGCACATTTTTGCGATCAAGGTAAAGCACACGAAACTGCTCCACCTCCCGATGGGCCATTGTGGTATGGCAGTAATCCACAAGTTGATCCCAACTGGAAACGACGGGTTTTTGCATCACGCGGGAACGCGCCATGCGATGGGCGGCCCCCTCCACAATCTTCAGTTCTTGAATGACGGCATCACCGACCCCTTTGATTGCCCGCAGTCGGTCCACGGGGGCGGCAACCACCCGATTGAAATCGCCGAAATTGTTAAGCAATTCATGGGCAAGCGGTTTGACATCACGCCGGGGGATTGCGCGAAACAAGATAAGCTCCAGCATCTCATAATCTGGCATGGCGGCCGCACCCCCGGCCATGAAGCGGCTCCGGAGTCTTTGCCGATGATCGCGGATATAGGACGGAAGCCGCCCTGTGGGCAGGGCTTCCGGCGTGGCTTCATCCTGCTCAAAGAGCGGCAGGGGCAATTCGGCAAAGGCAGTTTCGCGGGTCATGCAACTAAAATGCCGGCGAATCCCTGAAGAAATGGTTAAGCTACGTTAACCCTGCGTTCGGCAGGCCCTGCGGGCCTTTCTCACGAAGAAAGCCGGGTCGGCTTGATGAGTGTCTGCTCAGCTTTTCATTGAATCCCAGAAACTCCGCACCTTGTTAAAGAATCCGGCGCTTTCGGGGCTGTTGTCGGCGGCAATCTCGTCAAATTCGCGCAGGATTTCCTTTTGCCGTGTTGTCAGGTTTACCGGGGTTTCGACGGCCAGTTCAATGAACATGTCACCGGTGCCGCCACCGCGAAGCATTGGCATCCCCTTACCGCGCAGGCGCATTTGACGGCCGGATTGACTGCCGGCAGGGATTTTCACCCGGCTGCGGCCGCCATCAATCGTTGGCACTTCGATGTCGCCACCCAAGGCAGCGGAGGCCATGGAAACCGGCACCCGGCAATAAAGGCTTTCGGAATCGCGCTGGAACAGACTGTGTTCACTTACTTCGATAAAGATATAGAGGTCACCAGACGGCCCGCCGCGCAAGCCCGCTTCGCCCTCGCCAGACAGGCGGATGCGCGTGCCGGTTTCGACCCCGGCGGGGATATTGACAGAGAGAGAGCGTTCCTTTTCCTGGCGCCCCGCCCCGCCACAGCTTTTGCATGGGTTCTTGATCGTCTGACCCGCGCCCTGACAGGTCGGGCAGGTGCGTTCCACGGCAAAGAACCCTTGTTGCGCGCGCACCTTGCCCATACCAGAACATGTCGGGCAGGTGACGGGTTCGGCCCCGCTCTCGGCGCCAGTGCCATTACACTCGTCACAGGCAACAGAGGTTGGCACGCTGATCGTCTTCTGAAGCCCGGAATAGGCCTGTTCCAGCGACACCCGAAGGTTGTAGCGCAGGTCAGACCCGCGGGTTGCCCGTTGCCGACCGCCGCCAGCGCGCGCCCCGCCAAACCCGGCACCGCCAAAAAGATCGTCGAAAATATCGGAGAAGGCAGAGGCAAAATCCCCCTGACCGCCGCGCGGGCCGCCACCGCCACCCATGCCGCCTTCAAACGCCGCATGGCCAAAACGGTCGTAGGCCGCTTTCTTTTCGGCGTCCTTCAGCACTTCATAGGCTTCGTTGGCTTCCTTGAACTGCGCTTCTGCATCCGGGTTGTCGGCATTGCGGTCGGGGTGCAGTTCTTTTGCCTTGCCACGGTAGGCCTTTTTGATTTCCTCTGCGGTGGCGCCTTTGCCAACGCCCAGAACATCGTAATAATCGCGCTTTGCCATGTTCAGTCCCCTTTGGGAACGCAGGAACCCGGCCCGAACGGAATGTCAGGCCGGGTCAAGAGCCGTGGGCCCTTATGCGCGTTTGTCGTCGTCGATATCTTCGAAGTCGGCGTCAACGATATCATCGTCCACACCGGCAACCTCTTCGTCCGCGGGATCGGCTTCGCCGGCCTCTTCGGCCTGGGCCTTGTAGATCGCCTCACCCAGTTTCATCGACGCTTCGGTCACGTTCTGAATGCCGGATTTGATCTTGTCCGCATCCTCGGATTCGAGCGTTTCCTGAAGCGCAGAGATCGCAAGTTCGATTGCCTCGACCGTGGTCGGGTCAACCTTGTCCTTGTGTTCTTCAAGCGCTTTTTCGGTCGAATGGATCAGGCTTTCGGCCTGGTTCTTCGCCTCGACCAGATCCTTGCGTTCCTTATCCGCCTCGGCATTGGCTTCGGCGTCTTTGACCATGGCTTCGATATCCTCATCGGACAGCCCGCCAGAGGCCTGGATCGTGATCTTTTGTTCCTTGCCGGTGCCTTTGTCAGCCGCGCCGACGGAGACGATGCCGTTGGCGTCGATGTCAAAGGTGACTTCGATCTGCGGCAGACCGCGCGGTGCGGGCGGGATTTCTTCAAGGTTGAACTGGCCAAGGATCTTGTTATCCGCAGCCATTTCGCGTTCGCCCTGGAACACCCGGATCGTCACAGCGTTCTGGTTGTCTTCGGCAGTAGAGAAGATCTGTGATTTCTTCGTCGGGATCGTCGTGTTGCGGTCGATCAGGCGGGTGAACACGCCACCCAGCGTTTCGATACCGAGCGACAGCGGCGTCACGTCGAGAAGAACAACGTCCTTCACGTCACCCTGAAGCACACCGGCC
>CAYTUW010000029.1:0-18567 GCA_964441435.1 uncultured Rhodobacterales bacterium | reverse complement strand
GTCAAGCAACGTGACAGGACGCCCGCCCATCTCCATCAGCTTGACCATCAGTGCGTTTGCAATGGTCGATTTGCCGGAGCCGGAAAACCCGGTGAAGAACACGGTAAACCCCTGCTGGGCGCGTGGCGGCTTGGTCTTGCGCAGCTCGTTGACCACGGCGGGGAAGGAAAACCATTCCGGAATTTCCAGCCCTTCGGACAGGCGGCGGCGCAGTTCCGTGCCGGAAATGTTCAGGATCGTCACATCGTCCTTATCGGCAATCTCGTCTGCGGGTTCGTATTGCGCGCGTTCCTGCACATAGACCATATGGCGGAAGTCGACCATTTCGATGCCGATTTCCTCCTGATGGGCGCGGAACAATTCCTGCGCATCATAGGGGCCGTAGAAATCTTCACCTTTTGAATTTTTGCCGGGGCCTGCATGATCACGGCCAACGATGAAATGGGTGCAGCCGTGATTTTTGCGGATCAACCCGTGCCAGACCGCTTCGCGCGGGCCGGCCATCCGCATGGCGAGGTTCAGAAGACTCATCGTCGTGGTGGCGCTTGGGTATTGATCCAGCACCGCCTCATAACAGCGCACGCGGGTGAAATGGTCGATGTCGCCAGGCTTCGTCATGCCAACCACCGGATGGATGAGCAGGTTGGCCTGTGCTTCCTTGGCAGCACGGAACGTCAGTTCCTGATGCGCCCGGTGCAGCGGGTTGCGGGTCTGAAATGCCACAACGCGGCGCCAGCCAAGCTTGCGGAAATAGGCGCGCAACTCATTGGGCGTATCGCGGCGGGCGCGGAAATCATAATGGACGGGTTGTTGAATGCCGACCACAGGGCCGCCGAGATAGATTTTCCCCGCCACATTATGCAGGTAGTTCACCGCGGGGTGCGCCTGATCATCCGCACCAAAGACCTTTTCCGCCTCATGCGCCTTGTTTGGCTCCCATTTGTCGGTGACGGTCATCGTGGCAAGGATCACTCCTTCCTGATCCCTGAGCGCGATATCCTGGCCAAGTTCGACCGTTTCGGCGAAGGTTTCGCTGACATCAAGCGTGATCGGCATCGGCCAGAGCGACCCATCCGCCAGCCGCATGGTGTCGACGACGGATTTGTAATCCTCTTCGCCCAGAAACCCTTTGAGCGGGTTGAACCCGCCGTTCATCAGAAGCTCCAGATCACAGATCTGGCGTGGGCTCAGATCGTGGGAGGTCAGATCAGCGGCTTCAAGTTTCAGCTTCTGGGCGGATTCGTAGGAAACATAAAGCTCCGGGATCGGCGTGAGGTTGGGGCTATACATGGGTTACTCTCAAGCTAGGCATGACTGCTCAGGTGCTGTTTTACACCTTTGCGCGCGCTCTAGCCCCGGAATGGGACGAAGTTCAAGCTGCACCGGGGTTTTTTCATGAAAATGCGGCTGAAAATCCGCAGATCGGGACAGAAACGGAATGTTATCCTTCTTCTTCCGCCAAAAACCGTTCCGCTTCCAGCGCGGCCATGCAGCCCATCCCGGCAGAGGTCACGGCCTGGCGGTATTTATGATCGGTAAGGTCGCCGGCGGCAAAGACACCGGGCACGGATGTCGCGGTTGAGTCGGGTTTTGTCACCACATAGCCACCCATATGGGTTTCAAGCGTGTCCTTGACCAATTCATTTGCCGGGGCGTGGCCAATGGCGATGAATACGCCCTTGGCCGGGATTTCGGTGATTTTGCCGGTTTCAACGTGTTTCACACGCACGCCTTCAACGCCTAGCGGATCTTCGGTGCCGACAACCTCTTCCAGCGTGTGGAACCACAGCGGTTCGATCTTTTCATTCTTCATCAGCCGGTCTTGCAGGATGGCTTCGGCGCGCAATTCATCGCGGCGGTGAACCAGCGTGACCTTGGAGGCGAAGTTGGTTAGAAACAGCGCCTCTTCCACCGCCGTATTGCCGCCGCCAACAACAACGATTTCCTGCCCGCGATAAAAGAACCCGTCGCAGGTTGCACAGGCCGACACGCCAAACCCTTTGAATTTTTCCTCGCTGTCGAGGCCAAGCCATTTGGCGCGCGCTCCGGTCGCAAGGATCACCGCATCGGCGGTGTAGACCGTGCCGCTGTCGGATTGCGCGGTGAAGGGACGTTTTGACAGGTCCAGGCTCGTGATGATGTCAGAGATGACTTCTGTGCCCATGGCCTTTGCATGGGCTTCCATACGGACCATCAGATCCGGGCCTTGAACCTCAGTGTCACCGGGCCAGTTTTCCACTTCGGTGGTGGTGGTCAACTGGCCGCCAGGTTCCATCCCTTGCACCAGGATCGGGTTCAGCATCGCGCGTGACGCATATACGCCTGCGGTGTATCCTGCCGGGCCGGAGCCGATGATCAGAACCTTGGTGTGCCGCGTGTCAGCCATTTGGAATCCCCCGATGTCTTGCCTGTCCGACCCGATATAGACGCGGGGGCGGCAGGGGAAAAGGGGTGTCATGGCAGGGTTGCGTTTTTCGCTTGCAAGCGGATGTGATCATAACTTAGTTGCGCATTCTTGAAACATTATTGCTGAAACGCGGCGGATCGCCTAAGATTTGTCAAATTGTAAAAGGTGACCCATGGCAAGCTCCAAACTTGACCCCATTGACCGGATGATCCTGGCGGAACTTCAGGCGGATGGCCGAATGACCAATGTCGAACTGGCCAAACGCGTTGGCATCTCGGCGCCACCTTGCCTCAGACGGGTCCGAACCCTAGAGGAGGCGGGCTATATCCGTGGCTACCATGCAGATGTGAACGCCCGGGAACTTGGCTTTGAAGTGCAGGTCTTTGCGATGGTCGGGCTGGTCAGCCAGGCCGAGGTTGACCTTGCCGCGTTCGAGGCGCTTTGTCAGAACTGGCCGCTGGTACGGGAGTGTCACATGTTGAACGGGGAGGTCGACTTCATCCTGAAATGCGCGGCCCCTGACCTGTCAACATTTCAAAGCTTTCTGACAGAGGAACTGACAGCGGCGGAAAACGTGGCCTCGGTCAAAACTTCGCTTGTGATCCGCGGTGCCAAGGATGAACCGGGTGTGCCGTTTGAAGTTTTGGAAGATCGGCTGCGCAAAGACGCCTAGATGGTTTGATAATTCGGGCCGGATCGCTATCGCCCTGGGAAGGAAATTAATGCGATCCGGCCCTGCCCCTGAAAGATCAGGTGCCTGGGAATTATGCTGCCACCATGTTGCGCGCATCGTCCGATGACATTCGGGCGCAGGAAAGCGCGCCGAAATCACCGAAATTGCTGACAAAAGGGAACAATGACAGGAAGATAGGTGTCAATTCCCGGCTCAGCGAAATCCGCGCATCGGGGCCGGGGTGATAACTTTCACAGACTAATCCGCCGACTCGCACTGTTGTGTGGCGGCCAAAGGCCAGGTGAAATACATCCACCGCCGAAACCGGGTTTACCTCAATGACGGTCTCTCCATCGACAAGGCTTCCGACGGGAACGGATATTTCATCGACCCCGGCCTTTGCAGAGAACCGGTTGTGCTGTTGAACAATTCGTGCCGCCGGGCCAAGCAAAAGATCGGGTCCACCAATCCCCGATCCGAGGCGATCCATGGAAACGCGCGTCAAATGCTGTTTTGCCGCCTGTGGGGTTGGTGCATTTGGGATGATCGTCATCCCGCCCCGCCAGAGAAGCGTTTCGTAATTTCCTTCCCCTGTCTGAACCCGGGTTCCTGGCAGCAGATCCTCGATCGCGCAGGGACCGAATTCGGTCATGATCAAGGTTCCGCGTGCAAAAGCAGAAAATCCGTTTTCAAACAGAGGAAGCGCCGGTGCGGCTTTCTGAAAGTCAATAATCTGGTTTTCATTGTTAAGATAGGACACCGTGTAACGGCGCATAACTGGAACCGCCCTTGTAGCGATTCTTTGGGGTACTGATGGCCCAGGGAACTGACGCCGATATGGAGTCATTCCTGTGCCGGCAATCGGCATATGCATAGCGTACATCCTTCGACGCTTTCTTGTCTGCGCGGCCCCCACCGATGCAGAGAGAATGATGAAATTAGGATGAACGGGGTTGTTTATGTCAAAGAAACGAAATGTTTCGGGTGCGTATGAACAATAATTATGGGGATGAGGTTCCGATTGTTTCGGCGGGTCAGACTAATCCCCGTTCCACACAACTTTAAGATGTGTCTTTTTAGACATGTCCTTTTCAGATGAAAATCAGGCCACCGGTTGGGTGGCCTGATTCATTTTTAAGTGGATTCGAACTTTTGGTGGTGTTTCAAGCCCGCGCCCTGCGCTTATGAGAGCGACGACGGGCGATAAAATCCAGCCGCCGTGCGCCGCGTTCCCACGGCATTTTGACGTCGGTTTTTGCCGCAGCTTCAATCGTGTTTTTGATCCAGCGTTGCTTTCTCATTTTCAGCCTCTTGCCTTTGGGGTTCGCCCGGGATGTCGTTTCCTTCAACGAATATCCTGTCTGTGCAATGCGGCGTGGGTTAGGCATTTGATGGGAAAACCGGCCTAATGAGGCGCGGATTACGGGGGGTGTAGGCGGAATTTCGCCATCGCCTTGCAAACTTGACAATTACCTGCGCGTCAGTGGGCAATCAGGGACTGAAAGGGGTTATTGTTTCCGCTGAATAAGGCAAATAAGGCGCGCGCTGGACAAACTCCTGCCACAGTCACAAGCGGATACAGGCAATCAAGCGTCCATAGTCTGCTTCTTTCAGATGTGTGGCGCGCCGATAGGAAAAAAACCGCTCAGGGTCATTGTAGGTGCAGTGGCGAAGCCATTCAGCCTTGGCCACGCCCGCCGCCCGCAGCCGGTGAAGCCCAAACGCTGGAAGATCAAACATCATGTGATCCTCCCGACCCTTCGCAAAAAAACGGCTGTTTTCGGGGGTGTCATCCATGAAGGTATCAAAGAATTCCGGCCCGACCTCATAGGCCGCCTGACTTATCGTCGGGCCAATCACTGCACAGGTGTTTTCGCGCTTTGCGCCAAGGGCCTCCATCGCGTCGATTGTCGCTTCCAGCACGCCGCCCAGGGCGCCTTTCCAACCCGCATGGGTTGCACCGATCACACCGGCATTGGCATCGGCAAACAGCACTGGCTGGCAATCTGCCGTCAATACAGAGAGCGCAAGGCCGGGCACCGTGGTCACCATTGCATCCGCCTTGGGCAGTGGCGGCCCGTGTGGCCCGGTGACCGTGACGACATCGGAAGAATGCACCTGATGCAGCGTGACAAGCTGCTCTGGCGTGACCTCCATCGCATCTGCCACACGTGCCCGGTTGATCGCAACGCTGTCAGACTGGTCAGAGGAGCCAAATCCGCAGTTCAGCCCCGCAAACACGCCGGAGGAGGCACCGCCGCGCCGTGTGAAAAAACCGTGCCGGAACGGCGACAAGATGTCAGAGGTCAGAATTTCCAGAGTCATGCGGAGTCTCCGGCTGGATCAAACCCCGGTGGTGGGGGCGTGCCTTTGGGGTGAAAGGCAATGGCTTTGAACAGCGTCCCCATTTCCTGCGGATGCGTCAAGCGGCGATGGGCGGCGATATGGGTTTCCAGCGCCGTTCCACGTAAACTCTGCGCGAGGTGCTGGGCGCGCGCGGTTATGCCTAGCCGTTCAAGCAACACACCCTGCGGTGTCATCCCTGTTGCGGACAGGGGGCGTGCCGCGCGAGCGAGGGCTTCGAAATCGACATGGGCTGTCAGATCGCTGTCACCGGGATGGGCGAACACATCAATCTGTTTATGCTGGTGCAGGGCTTGCAGCGTATCCCCCAGCGAACGCCAACCACCATAGTCAACAGCAATCACCGCACCGCCCTTTTCCGCAACAAGGTTTGCGATGCTGTACATGATCGTTCCGGACATCGGGGAATGTTCGACGATATCGCCCTCTGTGGTGTCCTCCAGCCGATGGTCGAGCGCCGCAACGGGCAGCGGGGCGGACAGACCAAAGCCAAGCGCACCATCCCGTGCACCAATACGCCGTTCGGCCCAACCAGCCCCGCGCCGCACAAACTGGCGGATCGGCAGCGCATCAAAAAATTCGTTGGCAAGCAGGAACAGCGGCAGGGCAGGGAGGTTGTCAACGCTGTCGCACCAGGTGATGTTATGGTCACTCAAGGTTTCGCGCTGGATGGTTTTCAGGTGCGCTGAGGCCTCGACCAGGTGAAGGCGCATCGCGTTGTGGAATCCTGGCACGGGCCTTGTCGCGCGCAGTACATCGGCCATCAGGGTGCCGCGACCGGGGCCAAGTTCGGTCAGGGTAAAGGGGGCGGGTGCGCCCTGATCAAGCCAGCTTTGCGCGAGACAGAGACCAAGCAATTCGCCGAACATCTGGCTGATCTCCGGCGCGGTGGTGAAGTCCCCTCCGGTGCCGAAAGGATCGCGCGTGGCGTAATAGCCATAATCCGGGTTCAGCAGGCATTCGGTCATATAGTCCGCAACGCTCATCGGCCCATCCGCCGCGATCCGGCGCAGCAGATGCGGCAGAAGCGCGGTCATGGGCGCGGTCGGATCAGCAGCAGCGTAATGCCGATCACAACCATCGGCAGGCTCAACAGTTGCCCCATGGTCACGCCCGCATCACCGATTTGCAGTATGTAACCCATCGGATTGGCCGCAGTTATGAATTGCGCGTCCGCCTGGCGGAAGAATTCGACAATGAACCGGGCGATGCCATAGTTCGCAAAGAACAGCCCGGTCAGCAGCATCGGATGTTTCAACGCGCCACGCCGAAAGGCGAGGTAGACCAGAAGGGTCCCCAGAACCAGCCCTTCGATCCCGGCCTCAAACAACTGGCTGGGAAACCGCGCACAGACCCCATCGGGGTGCAGCAGACTCGCCGGGCAATCCTGTGCAGCAGCACCCGGGAAAGCCACGCCAAAGGGGTGCAGCGTCGCGCGCCCCCAGAGTTCATTGTTGATGAAATTCGCAAGCCGGCCGAGCAGCAGCCCTGCGGGCGTGCCAAGTGCGAGCAGGTCCGCCACGGACCACATCCGCAGGCTGTGGCGGCGCGAATAGATATAAACCGCAGCAATCACACCGAGGAACCCGCCGTGAAAGCTCATCCCGCCTTGCCAGATCATCGGGATTTCCACCGGGTTCTCGATGAAATAGCCAGGCTGATAAAACAGGACATAGCCAAGCCGCCCCCCGCCAATGATGCCAAGCACGATCCAGGTCAGCAGATCCTCGACCTGTTCGCGCGTCATTGCCGGGCCGTCCTGCCCCCAAAGCGCGGGGCGCGCAACCGCTGCAACAATCAGGCGCCAGCCGATGATGATGCCAACGATATAGGCCATTGCATACCAGCGCAGCGCCAGGGTGAAGCCGAAAAGATCGAAGCTGAAGATATCAGGGCCGATCTCGGGAAAGGGGATGTAGCCTGTCATGACCGCTTTGTTTCGCTACACCCCCGGGAAGTCAACCTTGTGAATCCGTGCGTGAGCGCCCATATAGAGGCCAAATCAGCTAACGGAGTGTTCCATGCAGACCAGGGGCAAGGTGTTTGACGATATTTCCCAGCTCATGACCAATGCCATGGGTGTGGCCCAGGGGGCAAAGGATGAGGCGGAAACAGCGATGAAAAGCTGGATTGACCGATGGCTTGCAGACCGGGATTTCGTCAGCCGCGAGGAGTTCGAAGCGGTGCGGGCCATGGCCCAGAAGGCGCGCGAGGAAAACGAGGCGCTGAAAGAACGCATTGCCACGCTGGAAAACGCACGCGCCAAATAGCCAGCCCGGGCGGGGCAGACAGGAACGCCGCCCACTAACAGTTACGGGTCTATGCCAAAACCCGGTTTGCCAACGCCGACGAAGGCTGCAAATCCGGCCTGTTTCACATCTTTCGCCGAATAGATATTGCGCAGGTCCGCCAGTGCAGGCGTTGCCATGCGCCGCGCAAGGCGTTTCAGGTCAAGTGCCCGGAATTCATTCCATTCGGTCAGGATGACCAGCGCCTCGGCATTTTGCGCCGCTTTATAGGCATTTTCTTCCCATTTGACGCCGGGCAGCAGGGCCTCTCCCTCATGGTAGCCCTGGGGGTCAACCACGCGCACCTTGGCGCCGCCACCGACGAGTGCAGGAATGATCGTCAGCGATGGCGCATCGCGCATGTCGTCTGTGTTGGGTTTGAACGTCACACCTAGCACGGCGATGACCTTGCCGTTCACAGTTCCGCCGCACAGATCAAGGATTTTTTCAATCATGCGGTGCTTGATCTCATCGTTGACGCGGATCACCGTTTCCGTGATCTGCATCGGCAGGCCATTTTCCTGACCGATCCGCGCCAGGGCCTTGGTGTCCTTAGGAAAACAAGAGCCGCCGAACCCCGGACCGGCGTGTAGGAACTTATTGCCGATCCGCCCGTCAAGCCCAATGCCCTTGCTCACCTGTTTCACATCCGCGCCGACGCGTTCGCAAAGGGCTGCGATTTCATTGATAAAGGTGATCTTGGTCGCCAGGAAAGCATTGGCGGCGTATTTGATCATCTCGGCGCTCTCTAGGTCCGTGGTCACAATCGGGAAATCCCGCAGAAACAAGGGGCGATAGATATCCTCCATCACTTCACCAGCGCGGTCACTCTGCACCCCGACCACAACCCGATCAGGACGCATGAAGTCGTCGATCGCGGCCCCTTCGCGCAGGAATTCCGGGTTTGATGCGACATCAAAATCGGCCTCCGGGTTGGCCTTGCGGATGATTTGCTTGACCTGGCGATTGGTGCCGACGGGCACGGTCGATTTGGTCACCACCACGGTGTAGCCATCAAGCGACGCGGCGATTTCCTCTGCCGCGGCATAAACATAGGTGAGATCGGCATGGCCATCACCGCGCCGGGTTGGGGTGCCGACCGCGATGAATACGGCTTCGGCATCAGCGACCGCACTGGCCAAATCTGTTGAAAAGGACAGCCTTCCGGCCGCGACATTCTTGGCAATCAGATCCTCAAGCCCCGGCTCATAGATTGGGACTTCGCCGGCGTTAAGGCTGGCGATTTTATCCGGGTCTTTGTCGACGCAGGTCACCTCGTGGCCGAAATCAGAAAAGCAGACCCCGGATACAAGCCCGACATAGCCCGTCCCGATCATCGCCACTTTCATTGCCTCACCTCCAGCCAGCGCTTTCGACAGCCTTGGGGGATTGACCTGCGTCTGTCAACGCCTGCCCGACTTTCAAAAAATAAAATCAGGTGCTTGTGCCCTTTTCGAAGAGGTTTGGCGTTGGGTTTTTGGGCGATTCCGGGTTCAATGAGCGATACATTTAGTCTGGAAAACCCATATGTCTGACACATGTTATTTCGCGCCCAGAGGCGGCCTTCCATCGCAGCGGCAAATCATGACCGATCGCGCGGTATTCACAGAAGCCTACGCGGTCATTCCGCAGGGCACGATGATGGATATCGTGACTTCCCATCTGCCGCATTGGCAAGGCGCGCGGGCGTGGATCCTGGCGCGGCCGCTGAGCGGGTTTGCGGAAACATTTGCCCATTACATCATGGAACTGGAACCTACTGGCGGCAGCGAGCGCCCGGAACCTGACGCCGGTGCTGAGGCGGTACTGTTTTGCGTGGAAGGTGGTTTCACACTGACGATTGACGGCGTGCAACATGACATGGTGCCGGGCAGCTACGCGTTTGTCGCGCCGGGTGCGGAATGGGCAGTGGCCAATGCGTCCAAGGCTCGCTCGGTATTCCACTGGATCCGCAAATCCTATCAGGCGGTGGACGGGATCCGCGCGCCGGACAGCTTTGTTGTGCGGGAACAGGATATCGCCCCGGATGTGATGCCGGACACCGATGGCGCCTGGTCAACCACGCGGTTCGTCGATGGTGATGACCTGCGCCACGACATGCATGTGAACATCGTGAATTTCGAACCCGGCGGTGTGATCCCCTTTGCCGAAACCCATGTGATGGAACACGGGCTTTATGTGCTGGAAGGCAAGGCCGTCTACCGGCTGAACGCGGATTGGGTGGAGGTCGAGGCAGGGGACTACATGTGGCTGCGCGCCTTCTGCCCGCAGGCCTGTGTTGCCGCGGGGCCGGGGCGGTTCCGGTATCTGCTCTATAAAGATGTGAACCGGCACCCGTCGCTGACACTCTGAAGGCGCGGATTTTCGCCGGGTCAGACAATAGCTCTTGCCCCCGGGCGGGCTTCGGGGTCTGAGTGTCCTGAACGCAATCAGGAACGCATCTGGCCATGACCCTTCGTTTGATTTCTTTCAGTTTTCTGCTGCTCATTGCGGCCTGTTCGTCGCGCGATGAACCTCCGGCGTTCCAGCCTGCGCTTTACCCTGGTGAAACCGCCGAACTGCGACTGCTGATCAATCAATATGCGGATCACTACGAGGTGCCGCGCGCACTGGTTCACAAGGTTGTCCAGCGCGAAAGCGACTACCGACCACAGGCGCGCAACGGCCCCTATTACGGCATGATGCAGATCCTGCCTGAAACGGCCGCGAATATGGGCTTTCGGGGGGAACCGGAGGCGCTTCTTGATGCGGAAACAAACCTGCGCTGGGCGGTGAAATACCTGCGCGGGGCGTGGCTGGTTTCAGACGGGAATATGGATGAGGCGGTCATGTGGTATGCGCGCGGCTATTACTATGAGGCGCGCGACCGTTGCCAGTTGGTCGAGACCGGGTTGCGCACGCGAGAGATCGCGCGGCACTGTCGGTAATTGTGGCGTGCCGAATGGCGTATAAAAAAAGCCCCGGTACATGACCGGGGCTTTCGTTTACCGTAAGCAGTTGCTACTCAGGCAAGGATCCTTTGCCGTGCCCGGCCATCCCACCGGAGACTTCTTCCGTCGCCTCCTCGGCCAGTTCTTCTGGCAGGATGAGGTTCAGAACGATCGCAATCAGAGCTGCAGGCAGAAGGCCCGAAGTCATCAGGATGCGTATGGTATCAGGCAGGTATTGCACCGCGCCCGGCTCAAGCTGCAGCCCGAGCCCGACCGACAAAGCAATGGCAAAGATCACCATATTGCGCCTATTCCACTGCACATCGGACAGCATGGAGATACCGGCCGCAACCACCATGCCGAACATCACGATCACGCCACCACCCAGAACCTCAATCGGTACCGTGCGGATGACACCGCCAACTTTGGGGATCAGCCCACAGATGATCAGGAAGATCGCGCCACAGGTCACCACATGGCGGCTCATCACTCCGGTCATGGCAATGAGGCCGACATTCTGGCTGAAGGAGGTATTCGGCAAGCCACCGAAGATGCCCGCAACTGCCGTGCCGAAACCGTCGGCGTAGGTTGCGCCTTCGATTTCTTTTTCCGTGGCCTCGCGGCCAGCGCCACCTTTGGTGATCCCTGAAACGTCCCCCACGGTTTCTACCGCAGAGACAAAGGCCATCAAGGCAAAGCCGACAAGGGCGGCCAGCGAGAATTCGAAACCATATTTGAACGGCATCGGCGGGGCAAACCATGCCGCGCGCGACCAGTTGTTGCCGATAGCTTCCATAGTCAGGGCATCGGTGAACAGAAGCGCATAGACATAACCGACAATCAGGCCGATCAGAACAGCCGAAACCGACAGCATCCCGCGGGCAAAGAATTTCAAGCCAAGCGTGACAATAACCACAACCAGAGCCATGATCCAGTTTCCGAGGCTACCATATTCGGGCGTGCCAATGGCAGGGACACCGCCTGCGGCATATTGGATGCCGACCTTGACCAGGGCCAACCCGATCATGGTCACAACCAATCCTGTCACAAGTGGCGGCAATGCCACCCGTATCTTGCCAATGAAAAGACCAAGGCAGGCATGAAATAAGCCGCCCAGCAACACCCCGGTGAACAGTACCGCAAGAGCATCCGGGCCCTTGCCCGCTACCAGCGGGATCATAATTGGCAGGAAAGCAAAACTTGTCCCCTGCACGATCGGGAGCTTCGCGCCTACCGGGCCGATGGCAATGGTTTGCAAAAGTGTAGCCAGCCCCGCAAAGAGCATGGACATCTGGATCATATAGGTCATATCCGGGAAGCCGTTCGCGCCGGCATCAGAGCCAAATCCAAAACCGGCAGCACCTGCGACAATGATTGCAGGCGTCACGTTTGAAACGAACATCGCCAACACATGTTGAATGCCAAGCGGGATCGCCTTGCCCAATCCGGGCGTGTAATTCGGATCCCGGAGCTGTTCCGGGGTCCCGAGTGAAGTATCAGCCATCTGGTTTCTCCTCCCTTGGTGACTGTTCCTCTAAAGTGGCCGCTTCTTTGCGACTCTTATGGTCTTGTTCAGGTGATCGTTATGATCTCCTCAAACCAGTGTTCCTCAAGATTATCGCCCTCACCGATCCGGTCGATCACAGCAAAAAGCCCCGGTGTGCTGAGTGGTGCCAAAACCCCATGCCAGGTGTTGCGGAAATAGTTCACGGCCTGTCCGGATTTGGTCAGAAAGGCGCGTGGCGTGCCGGGTTTTCCGTTGTCGTCCGGCGCCACAACTACAAGAAACGCCTCATGCGTCATCGGAATGAACGTCTGGCAACCCAGTGGGTGGCGTTCCATCATCTCAAGCCTGTAGGGCAGACTGCGCGGTTCGGCGTCAAACAGGCTGATCCCAAGCCGCCCACCAGGGTAATCGAGATGCGCCTTATCGTGATAGCGGCCGCATTTGCCCTGGTTGATGATCACATCCGGTGATCCGGTGATTTCAAGCACATCGCCAAAGGGGGCGAAGGCCTCTGCCGTCAGCGGCTCGGTTTCAATGGTCCGGCTCATAGCGCGCTCGGCAACATGTCAGAGAGGCGATACCAGGCAATGCGTTCCACCTGCCGGCAGGCTTCTTCGAATTCGGCCTCCGTATCGTTGCCGATCCGCCGTTCAAAACTCGCCATGATCGACGGTTTGTTGTGATCGCGCACGGCAATGATGAAGGGGAAGCGGTGTTTGGCAACATAATCGCTATTGAGCCGGGTGAAGATTTCGCGTTCCTCATCCGTCAGCGCATCCAACCCGGCGGAGGCCTGTTCAGACGTCGATTCTGCCGTCAGCTGCTTGGCCGCCGCAAGCTTGCCCGCCAGATCGGGGTGAGAGGTCAGTACCTTCAGCCGTTGTGGTCCGCTGGCCGTGCGGAACACGCGGCAGAGCGCGTTGTGTACCCCTTCGAGACAGTCAAACGCGGGGCCGAGTTCAAGATCAAAGGCGCCTTCTGCAACCCATGGCGAATGTTCGAAAACGCCACCAAAGTGGGCGACAAAATCAGCACGCGACATCTCAGAGGGCCGATCCCAGGCCTTGGGCGGGTGCGCATTGTGCCAATGTTCGGCAATGTCTTTGCGGCGGGCAAACCAGACCTTGGGTTTGCTTTGTGCATATTCGATGAAACGGCGCAGCGCTTCGATCCGGCCGGGGCGACCCAGCAGTCGGCAGTGTATGCCGATGGACATCATTTTTGCGGCGCCGGCCTCCCCTTCGCGGTAGAGCACGTCGAAACTGTCCCTGAGGTAGGCAAAAAACTGGTCACCGCTGTTGAACCCTTGTGGCGTGGCGAAACGCATGTCGTTGGCGTCCAGCGTGTATGGAATGACCAGCTGATCCCGGCCCGCTTCGTGATGCCAGTAGGGCAGGTCATCTGCATAGCTGTCGGAAACATAGTCGAACCCGCCGTGTTCCGTGACCAGAGATACCGTATTGACCGAACAGCGCCCGGTATACCAACCACGCGGGGCTTCACCGGTAACCGCAGTGTGAAGCGCAATGGCTTCCTCCATATCGGCCTTTTCGGCTGCGCGGTCATGATCCTTATACTCAACCCACTTCAGCCCGTGGGAGGCGATTTCCCAACCCGCGCCCTGCATCGCGGCAACCTGTGCGGGGGATCGGGCAAGGGCGGTTGCGACGCCATAAACGGTTACGGGCACGTCAAGTTCAGAGAAAAGCCGATGGAGCCGCCAGAATCCGGCGCGGGCGCCGTATTCATAGATCGATTCCATGTTCCAGTGGCGCTGTCCTTCCCAGGCAGCCGCCCCAACGATTTCGGACAGGAATGCTTCGGAGGCTTTGTCGCCATGCAGGACGTTGTTTTCGCCGCCCTCTTCGTAGTTCACAACGAATTGCACGGCGATATTTGCCCCGCCCGGCCATTTCGGGTCAGGTGTCCGGGCGCCATAGCCGATCATGTCACGTGGGGAACGAACCACTTAATATGCCCCTGCTCGCATAGTCGAACACAATATGTGTCCGTATCTTATCTATTTTTCTATACAGCAAACGAATGTATTGCACCTTCAAAAAATCACTGAAACAGTTTTATTGCAGCGGACCTTTCCCGCTGGCAGGACTTGCGGCATTTCTGGGTAATGCAAGGGAGGTTTCAAATGGCCGGATATCTGACGACTCATGTACTTGATACTGCTCGGGGTTGTCCGGCGGAGGGGCTGAAGATTGACCTCTACCGGATTGAGGAGGACGCGCGGCGGCTTCTTCGATCACTTGAAACCAATGATGATGGCAGGACGGACAGCCAGATTCTTCCGGCTGACGAATTCGAATGCGGCACGTATGAGCTGGTTTTCCATGCGGGGGCTTATCTCGACGCGGCAGGCGTTCCGCGTGAAGATCCACGTTTTCTCGATGTTATCCCAATCCGGTTTGGCATGAGCGAGGCCAGCCATTACCATGTCCCTCTCCTGCTTTCGCCATTTGGTTACTCGACATATCGCGGCAGCTAGACTAAACCCGCCGCCTAATCACAAGCGGCTTGTGTTTGGATTGAAAGGGGTGGCTGAGATGCTTCGTACTGTTGCATTCCTATGTGTTTTGTTTGTCTCTGCCTGCGGTTTTTCGCATCGTGACGGGCCACCGCCCCCGCCAACCGAAAGCGGCATCACGGCACTTGAAGCCGCGATTCTTAACCTTGGATCAGATGTTGACCCGGAAGAGGCTGCGCGTGCTGCCCGGATCGCGATGGAATACACTCATCAACTTGCGCTGGAGTATCAGATAGAAGATTCTCCACTCGCGCATAACACCAAGGTTAACCTCGGGATCAAGCCACGCGGGCTGTGCTACCACTGGGCCAATGACTTGCAGGATCGGCTGGAGGCTGAAGGTTTCAGAACGCTTCAGATGCACCACGCTATCGCAAACGCCTTCAACCCCATATTGATAGAACACAGCACCACGATGATCAGCCGGATGGGTGCCCCCATGGAGGAGTCGATCATCCTAGATGGTTGGCGCCAGGCCGGAGAGCTGTTCTGGACACCCTTCGCAGAGGACACGAAATACACCTGGGTGCTACGTTCAGAGGTTTGGGCCGAAAAACGTCGACGCCGCGAGATGGAAGAGGCAAGGGGCCTTTAGCCGGTTTGCGCGATCCGCTGCTGGAGCAGGGCTTTGACCCGATCGGCCATAAAGTCGATGAACAAACGCGCCTTTGGGTCCTGATGGCGGCGATGGGCATATAGGACAGCCAGCTGAATGGGCAGCGGCGGGGTGTCACCAGCGACTTCAACCAATGCACCCGAACGCAGGTGATCGACGATCTCAAAGGCCGGTTTCAGCACGATCCCCTGTCCTTCCAACGCCCAGTTCGTCAGCACGTCACCATCATCGGTTTCATATGGGCCGGTGACGGCAAATCTTTTTGCCCCTTCTGCGGTCATCAACTGCCACTGGAATTCCGTTGCACCAGGAAAGCGCAGGATCAGGCAATCATGTTTGTCTGACACCAGTTCCGCGCCGTTTTTTGGCATGCCTCTCTGATTGATATAACCGGGGGAGGCGACGAGCTTTCGTTCACAATCGGCAATCTTGCGGATCTTGAGGTTGCTATCCTCCGGCGTGCCCAGAAAGAAGGCGACATCTAACCCTTCCTGCGTCAGGTCAATCCGCCGATCCGACAGGCGCAACCGCACGTCAACCAGCGGGTATTCAGCTTTGAATTCCGGGATCAACGGGGCAACAAAACGCCGACCTACCCCCAGGGGGGCGGCAACATAGATGGAACCACGGGGGTTTTGCGTGACGTCACTGACTGCCGCCTCTGCCGCATCGACGGCCTCTATCACACGCGTGGCCCCATCATAAAAGATGCGGCCTTGTTCCGTTGGTTTCAGGCTGCGGGTTGTGCGCTGGAACAGCCGGACATTGAGATGGCTCTCCAACTGCGAAATCCGGCTTGAGGCCACCGCCGGGCTGATCCGCTGATCACGCGCGGCAGCAGACATCGAGCCGAGATCATAGACCCGGACAAAAGTACGTATATTGTCGAGGTAGCTCATCGCGCTATTATTCGATCATCTTTGAAACTGTTCAGGCAATTTATGGAATACACTGAAAAAGACCCTGCCGCTAGTCTTGCGGAAACACATGGAGGGCGCAGCAATGTATGACTTGGCAACGATGTGGGATTGGATCGGCTTTGGTGTGCGCTGGCTGCATGTCATCACCGCGATTGCGTGGATCGGATCCTCTTTCTATTTCATTGCTCTGGATCTTGGGTTGCGGAAGTCCGACGACCTGCCTGAAGGGGCGCATGGTGAGGAATGGCAAGTCCACGGCGGCGGGTTCTATCACATCCGTAAATATCTTGTGGCGCCAAAGGAAATGCCGGAGCACCTGACCTGGTTCAAATGGGAAAGCTATGCAACATGGCTGTCCGGTGCGGCGCTGTTGATGATCGTCTACTGGGCGGGCGCGGAGCTGTTTTTGATTGATCCTGCAAGAATTGAACTCAATCAATTCCAGGCGATCTTGATTTCCGCAGCATCATTGACCATCGGCTGGCTTGTTTATGATTTCCTGTGCAAGTCGGGGCTGGGTGAAAAGCCAACCATCCTGATGATCCTTTTGTTCGTTCTGTTGGTTGCGATGGCCTGGGGGTATACGCAGGTCTTTACCGGGCGTGCGGCTTTACTTCATCTCGGGGCTTTCACCGCGACAATCATGACCGCCAATGTGTTCCTGATCATCATGCCGAACCAGCGGATCGTTGTGGCGGATCTGCAGGCTGGCCGCACGCCGGATGCGAAATACGGTAAAATCGCCAAGCTGCGTTCAACACACAACAACTACCTGACGCTGCCTGTAATTTTTCTGATGCTCTCCAATCACTATCCGCTGGCTTTTGCTAGTGAATACAACTGGGTGATAGCAAGCCTTGTGTTCCTGCTTGGCGTGACGATCCGGCACTATTTCAATTCGATGCATGGGCGCACCGGCAACCCGACCTGGACCTGGCTCGTTTCAGCGTTGATATTCATTCTGATCATGTGGCTGTCGACGGCGCCGCTATGGACTGAAACCAAGGAAGAGGCGGCGTCACGATCACTGACCGCGACAGAGCAGGTCTTTGTCAGCGCCGAAGGATTCGGCGAAGTCAGGCGGATCATGCTTGGTCGCTGTTCGATGTGCCATTCCCGCGAACCGTTCTGGGACGGCATGCATTGGGCCCCCAAGGGTGTGCTGTTGGAAACTGACGGCGATGTAGCGCGCGCCGCGCGCCAGATCTATCTGCAAGCCGGTGTGACATCGGCAATGCCACCGGCAAACCTGACCTTTATCACGGATGAAGAACGTGCAAGTATCGTTGCCTGGTATCGCGGCGCTGCAGAACAGCTGCCGTTTTATCTTGCTGGCCGCTGATTACAGCCAGTCAACCTGTGATCCGCCCCGCTCATCGCCAGCCTAGTGAACGATCGCCTCTTCCTTGACGAACATATTGGCCCAGGCGCGATCAATCAGCTCTGGCGACATCTGCGTTGGTATCCCTTCAAATTCACAGATCGAAATCATCTGATCAATCAGGAATATCGGCTGATAGTTTGCGTAGATATTGTCAATCAGCGGATACTTTTCCTTCAGGATGTACAGCAGGGTGGATTCATCAAGCGGCATCTTTTTCTTGCGCGCCACCATTGCAAAAATCTTGAGGTAATCCTCTTTGGTCGGCCCGTCGATCTTGATCTTGAAGAAGATCCGGCGCAGCGCCGCTTTGTCGAAGATTTCATTCGGATGAAAGTTTGTCGAAAAGATCACCAGCGTATCAAACGGCACTTCGAATTTTTCACCGGACTGAAGTGCAAGGATATCTTTGTTTTCCTCCAGCGGCACGATCCAGCGGTTAACCAGGGCCTGCGGCGGTTCTTCCTGACGGCCAAGGTCATCCACGATAAATACGCCGCCGGTGGATTTCAGCTGAAGCGGGGCCTGATAGGTCCGCGCTGTCGGGTTGAACACGAGGTCCAGCATCGAAAGCGATAGTTCACCACCGGTGATCACCGTAGGCCGCTCACAAAGCACATAACGCGTGTCATAGCGGTTGGCTGTCCGGCGCAGGGAATTGGGGTCATCAACCTGTTCTTCGGCGGCGGAATGAACAATGGGGTCATAAACGGTGATCACCTGACCCGCATATTCGATGGCCCGCGGTACATAGATTTTGTCACCAAGTGCGTCGCGAATCCCGTTGGAGATGGAGGATTTACCGTTCCCCGGCGGCCCGTACATCAGAATTGAGCGACCGGAGCCAACCGCCGGCCCTAGGTGGTCCAGAAGGTCATCAGGCAAAATCAGATGCCCCATCGCACCGGTCAACTGATCGCGGGTGATCTGGATATTGCGGAT
>CAYTUW010000028.1:0-18701 GCA_964441435.1 uncultured Rhodobacterales bacterium | reverse complement strand
CGACCCGGAGGGACACACTGAATGAGGGAACACCACAATGACCAAAGAAACCCTTTCCCTTTACGACACCACGTTGCGCGATGGGCAGCAGACGCAGGGGGTGCAGTTTTCGACCGCTGAAAAGCACCAGATCGCGGCAGCGCTTGACGGGCTTGGCATTGACTACATCGAAGGTGGCTGGCCTGGGGCGAACCCGACGGATAGCGACTTCTTTGATACCCCGCCTAAAACCCGCGCCCGCCTGACCGCCTTTGGCATGACCAAACGCGCCGGGATGTCTGCGGAAAATGACGATGTGCTTGCCGCCGTCTTAAACGCGGGCACGGATACGGTGTGCCTCGTTGGCAAATCCTCCGCCTTCCATGTCAGCGATGCGCTTGGCATCACTAAGGCTGAGAACACGGAAAATATCTCCGCCTCCATCAAACATCTCAAAGCACAAGGGCGCGAAGCCCTGTTTGACGCCGAGCATTTTTTTGATGGTTACAAGGCCGATCCCGATTATGCGCTTGAGGCTGTGCTTGCCGCCTATGAGGCCGGCGCGCGCTGGGTGGTGCTGTGTGACACCAATGGAGGCACGCTGCCGAGCGAGGTGCATGAAATCACCAAAGCCGTGATCAAAGCGGGCATCCCGGGTGAAAACCTCGGCATCCACACCCATAATGACACGGAGAACGCGGTGGCAAACAGCCTTGCGGCGGTTGATGCCGGGGCACGCCAGATTCAGGGCACACTTAACGGGCTTGGCGAACGCTGCGGCAATGCCAATCTGACCACTCTGATCCCAACCCTGTTGCTGAAACCGCAATATGCGGAGCGGTTCGACATTGGCGTCAGCCGGGAGGCCCTGAAAAACCTGACCGCGGTCAGCCGGATGCTCGATGACATCCTGAACCGCGTGCCGCAGAAACAGGCGGCCTATGTCGGCGCCTCGGCCTTTGCGCACAAGGCGGGGCTGCACGCCTCTGCCATTCTGAAAGATCCGAGCACTTACGAACATATCGACCCGGCAGAGGTCGGCAATGCCCGCATCATCCCGATGTCCAATCAGGCCGGGCAATCGAACTTGCGCAAACGTCTGTCCGATGCCGGGCTTGACGTGCCAAAGGGCGATCCATCCCTGGGGCGCATCCTTGAACGGGTGAAGGTGAAAGAGGCGCAGGGCTACAGCTATGACACTGCGCAGGCCAGTTTTGAGCTGGTCGCGCGGGATGAGCTGGGCCAACTGCCGCATTTCTTTGAGGTCAAGCGCTACAAGGTCACGGTCGAGCGGCGCAAAAACAAACGCAACAAGATGGTCAGCCTGTCCGAAGCCGTGGTTGTGGTGAAAATTGGCAATGAGCGGATGTTGTCCGTTTCCGAAAGCATGGATGAACGCGGCACCGATCTTGGCCCGGTGAACGCGCTGGCCAAGGCATTGGCCAAAGACCTCGGCCCCTATCAGAGCTATATCGAAGACATACGGCTTGTGGACTTTAAGGTGCGCATCACCGATGGCGGCACAGAGGCCGTGACCCGCGTCATCATCGACAGTGAGGACAGCAAGGGGCGGCGTTGGTCAACGGTTGGAGTCAATCCGAACATCATAGATGCCTCCTTTGAAGCGTTGCTGGATTCGATCAACTGGAAACTCATCCGCGACGGTGTGAACCCCGCATGAAGAACCGCACGGAATTCTTTGAACTTCATAAGGATTTGCCGAGGGAAGGGCCGGGGGATCAGGCAACGCTGGCCTTTGCGCTTGAGCTGGCGCAGGTGCCGCCCGATGGGCGTATTCTTGACGCGGCCTCAGGGCCCGGAGCGGATGTCACGCAGTTACTGACGGCGGTGCCAGAGGGTTACGTGACTGCCGTGGACGGGCACGCAGCTTTCATCGCACAGATACCCGCGCAGGATCGGTTGGTGACGAAAACAGGCGACATGTTTGCCGAGCCGGGGCCGTTTGATTTCATTTGGTGTGCGGGGGCGATCTACTTTGTCGGGATGACTGCGGGCCTCAACCGCTTTCGCCCAAGGCTCGCCCCCGGCGGCGCAGTTGCCTTTACGGAGGCTTGCTGGTTCACCGACACGCCCTCCGAAGCGTCGCGTGCCAACTGGAGGGAATATGAGGCGATGACCGATGAGGCAGGCGTCCTTGCCCGGACACGCGCGGCAGGGTTTGAGGTGCTCGGCTCAAAGCGGGTGAGCGATCAGGGATGGGAAGATTACTACACGCCGATGGAGGCAAGGATTGCAGCCTTGCGCCCTGACGCAACGCCAGCGATGGGCGAGGTTTTAGACGAAACCGAGGGTGAAATTGCCGCCTGGCGCAACCACCGTGATGAATTCGGCTATCTCTGCGTCGTGGCGCGCCCGTTATGACGGCCGCTGTCTACCTCTTGCGCCACGCCGAGGCGACAGGTCAGGCAAAAGACGCGCCGCTGAGCGATGCAGGCCGACGACAGGCCGATGCGTTGGTGCCGATTTTGACCGCCCACAATATTTGCCGGGTGTATTCCAGCCCGTTCTTGCGGGCGCAGGAAACGATACGGCCTTTTTGTCTTTCTGCCGGGGTGACGCCGATACTGAGTGAAGCTGCAGCGGAATGGGATTTGAACCTGTCAGACGAGGCCGACTGGAAAGCCCATATCAGCAGCGCCCTCAGCAATCCGCAGTTTGCGGCTTCTGGTGGGGAAACCCTGAAAGCGGTCTGTGATCGCGGTGCAGCCCTTGTGGCGGACATGGCTCGCGGGCCGGGGGCAGGGGTGATTGCGTGTCACGGTGGCTGGCTGACAGCCATGCGCCAGCATTTTGGTGCCGATCAAACTCTTGAGGATCTGCTGAACCTGCGCAATCCTGATCTTTTTCAGCTTACGGCGCGCGGGCTTGAGCGTTGCGACCTTACAGGGGGCACGGCATGACGATCGAGGCCTGCGCAGAGCTTGTCCGCCGGGGCGATGAGGATCGATTCCTATCCGCTATGACAGCACGGCCCCAGGATCGGGCGGCCTTGTTCACACTTTATGCCTTCAACCTTGAAATTTCGCGTGCGCCCTGGGTGACGGAGGAGGCGATGATTGCCGAGATGCGGCTCCAGTTCTGGCGCGATGTCGTGGAGGAGGCGGGCGCTGGCAAAACGCGCGCGCATGAAGTCGCCGCACCATTCACGGATCTGATCCGCAACAAGGCGCTTGATCCTGCGTTGCTCGATCAGATGATCACAGCGCGGCAATGGGATATCTACCGCGATCCGTTTGAGGATGAGGCGCATTTTGACCGCCATATCGACCGGACCTCCGGGCATCTGATGTGGCTGTCGGCCTTGGCCCTCGGTGCGCCGCAGGATGCAGAGGGCGCGGTGCGGGATTTTGCCTATGGGGTGGGGGTTGCGAATTGGTTGGTGGCGGTGCCTGCCCTTGCTGGGCGGGGGCGGATACCACTGCTTGATGGGCGCGCCGAAGGGGTGCGTGCGCTGGCGGAGAGGGCACTCTTACGTCTGCTGTCTGCCAAGCTGCCGAAAGGACCGTGGATGGCGGCGTTGCGCAGCGGTTGGATGGCCGGTGTGATCCTGAAGCAGGCGGTGCGGAACCCCGAACGCGTTGGCGATGGCACGCTTGGCTGTTCCGACTTTCGAAAGAAGCTGATCCTGCTCAGGAAGACGCTGCTGAACGCGGCCTAGAAGCGAAGACGAGCCAAATCAACGCCCCCCCGGCGAGCAGCAGAAGCGGACCCATCGCAAGATTGACAGCGATCCAGCCCTGCTGCGCGTCCCCGCCGGAACAGTTCATCAGCCCGCCCGATGCCAGCGAGGCGGCGGTCACGCAGCCAAAGACGAACATATCGTTCATCCCCTGAACCCGGCCGCGTTCTTGTTCGCTATGGGCACCCGCCAGCATCGTTGTCGCCCCGATAAAGCCGAAGTTCCAGCCAAGCCCGAGCAGCACCAGCGCGCCGAAGAAATTGGCCAGCGTTACCCCGGCGAGCGCAATGACGCCCGCGCCAAACAGGATCACCAGACCCGCGCCAACAATCCGTTCGACTCCAAAGCGCGCAATCAGATGTCCGGTGATGAAGGATGGCGCATACATGGCCAGCACATGCGCCATGACGATGTCGGCGGCGTCATTGTTGGTGAATCCGCAACCGACAACCGCAAGCGGGGTTGAGGTCATGACAAGGTTCATCAGCGCATAGGCTACCATGGCGCAGATGATGGCGACGATGATCACCGGTTCTTTCAGAAGCTCAAGCCGGGAACGGCCACGCGGAGCATCTGCTGAGGCAGGAGCGGGGCGCGGTATGTCGAGAAACAGAAACAGTGCGGAGCCGACAATATTCAGAACAATGACTGCAAGGTAGGTGCCAAGGAAGATCACCGGGAACAGATCCACCGTCAGCTTTTGCAGCTGTGGCCCGATGATTGCCGACAAAAGCCCGCCCGCCATGACATAGCTGATTGCTTTGGGGCGAAAGGCGGCGCTGGCCGTATCAGTGGCAGCAAAGCGGTAGAAGCCGTGCGCCGACATATAGACCCCGGTCAAAAGCGAGCCGAGCAGAAACAGCGAAAAACTCGACAACATCAGCGCCCAGGCACAGAGCGCGGCCCCCATCGCCCCCCCGGCGGCGCCAACAAAAAAGCCGAACCGACGCCCGAACCGTTGCATGATCGCGGCCATTGGTTGGGCTGTCAGCATCGAGCCGAGCACGATCAGCGAAATCGGTAGCGTGGCATAGCAGATGTTACTTGCCAGTGATTGCCCGGCCAGCCCGCCAACAATGAAGATCATTGGCATCTGTGCGCCAAGGATCGCCTGGGCGGCCACCAGGATGGCCACATTCCGGCTGGCCTGGGATTGGGGATATGTCGTTGGGTTGCTGCTCATACAGCCATCGGTATCCTGTCAGCGGTCGAAGCGAAAGTGCAGGAATGCACAGCCACCATCCGATTCTGTTCTGCGGGTGTCTAGCGGGTCAGGCGCGCCGTAAACAACCCTGCCAGAAACAGGCAGGATGCGCCCGCGCGGTTCAACAAGCGCAGGGCGCGTGGCTTTTGAAACTGCACGCGCATGCTGCTGGCAAACCCCAGCCAGAGCAGCGAATTGATTGTTGCGACCCCAAGAAAGGTCACAATCAGAATCACGAATTGTTGGAACAGCGGGGCGGCGGGGTCAAGGAACTGCGGCACAAAGGCGACATAGAAGGCTGGCCCCTTGGGATTGAGCACGCTGATCAGAAAGCTCTGCCAGAAAAGCTTGCGCAGGGGCAGTTCCGCGCCAATCTCAGGCGCTTCAGCGTCAGATGCCACCGGTGCGCGCCACAGGGACCAGGCCAGCCATATCAGATAGGCGGCCCCGGCGATTTTCAGAAGCGAAAACAAAAAGGCGGAGGTAGCAAGCACCGCACCAGCCCCGGCCAGTGACACCGCCATCGCCACAAAGGCACCCAGTGTGACCCCAGGCACCGTTGCAAGCCCTGACCGTTTGCCATGGCGGATTGCATAGTTGACAGTCAAAACGATGTTTGGCCCGGGTATGAGCACGACAACAGCACAGGCAAGCGTATAGGCCAACCAGGTTTCAAAGATCATTTTGGACCCTCCAACGAAGCACGTGGGGAACAGACCTCATTTCATCAGATTTGCAAAGGGTTATTCACGCCGTTCAATCAGATGCGCAAAGGAGCCGCTGACCGATCCATGGATCAGCCCCATATCGGGCAGGGGGGTGCCTTCGGCATCGGTGGCGGAAAAGATTGGCGCGCCATCGGCCCGAAGGGTGGTGGCATAGTGAAACTCATGGGCGGCCCAGTTCCCGGCAAACGGCCCGTCCCGTGCGGTGAGGCTGCGATACCCAAGGTGCAGGCGGCGCTCGGCAAAGCTGGTTTCGAGCGGCAACAGGCCAAGCATCGCATGGCGCGTTCCATCCCGATCGACCAGCCCTTTTCCAAGCACCATATAGCCGCCGCATTCGCCGTAGATGAGGGTGCCTTTATTCGCGGCATCCCGTAGGCTTTTCTTGAAGTTGCGCGCCGCCGTGATCGGCCCGGCATGAAGCTCCGGATAGCCACCGGGAAGGAAGATCAGATCAGCCTCCGGCGCGGTTTCATCGGCCAGGGGGGAGAAGGTGGTTATCTCTGCCCCTGCGGCGCGCCAATCCGCAAGGATATGCGGGTAGGCAAAGGCAAACGCCTGATCCTGCGCCACGGCAATCCGCTGTGTAGGTGGGGCAAGGACGGGGCCATCTGCCGCGGGGGGTAATGGGCTGGCAAGGGATTGCAGCGTATCAATATCAACGGCGGCGGCAAGCGCATGCCCGGCTGTTGTAAGGAATTCTTCAAGGTCGGGGCGTTCGCTGGCCTGCACCAGGCCAAGATGGCGCGACGGCTGATGCATCCCGTCCAGCCGCCGAAGCGCGCCAAGAATTGGCAGGTCCAGGGGGGATAGTGCGCGGCGCAGCATCGCCTCATGCCGATCTGATCCCACGCGGTTCAGGATCACACCCGCAAGCCTCACATCGGGGTCATGGGCAGCAAACCCCTGCACCAGCGGGGCCACGGATTGCGCCATACGTGCGGCATCAATGACAAGCACAACGGGCAGGCCCAACAGGCGGGCAAGATCGGCGCTGGCCCCGCGGCCATCAGGTGGTGCGCCGTCAAACAGGCCCATCGCGCCCTCGATCAGCAGCACACCATCGCCGGAGGCCAGGGATTTGATCCGTGCAGGCGACATCGCCCAGGCATCAAGATTGGGGCAAGGCGTGGCGCAGGCGGCTTCGTGAAAACGCGGGTCGATGTAATCCGGCCCGGATTTGGCCCCGCGCACGGCAACGCCCCGGTCCCGCAAGGCGCGCAACAGGCCCAGCGTTACGGTCGTTTTCCCGGCGCCGGAGGATGGCGCGGCAATGATCAACCCACGGTTCAAGATGTGCCCAGCGGATCAAGGTTGCGCGCAGGTTCCCCACGCATCAGGGCCTGCCAGTCAAGCACCTGCCGCATCAGGACAGACCGTCCGACGCAGATAATTGCCGGGGGGGTAAGGTCGGATTGTTCGAGGTCATCCACAACGCGCCCGAGTGTGGTTTCCAGCACCTGTTGGCTTTCCAGCGTCGCATCGGCAACCACGGCAACCGGATCAGCCGGGTCACGCCCGGCCTTAAGCAGCGCGCCTGCAATCTGTGCGATATGTTTCATTCCCATATAGATAACGAGCACCTGCGAGCCGCGTGAGATCGCCGCCCAGTCAAGCGACGTCGGTGTCGCGCCGCTCTGATCGTGGCCGGTAACGAAAGTGACAGATTGGTTCACATCCCGATGCGTGACGGGAATTCCCGCATAGCCCAGCCCGCCAATGCCTGCTGAAATGCCCGGAATGATGCGGAATGGGATGTTGTTGCGGGCGAGGGTTTGTGCCTCTTCCCCGCCGCGGCCAAAAACAAAGGGATCCCCGCCTTTCAGGCGCAGCACCCGCTTGCCCGCCTTTGCAAGTTCTACCAGCCTTAACGAAATATCCGCCTGTTTGGCTGATGGTTTGCCACCGCGTTTGCCTGCGTAGATTCGGTCAGCATCGGCGCGCGCCCAGTCCATCACGCTTTCCTGAACCAGCGCATCATAGACGATCACATCGGCCTGTCTGAGCGCATTCAGCCCATGAAGAGTCAAGAGGCCAGCATCCCCTGGCCCCGCGCCGCAGAGCCAGACCCAGCCGGGTTGAAATTCGGGCCAATCGCCCGGTGGAAGCATTTGATCTGTCATGCCCCCCTTATGGCGTGAAGCAGGGGCAAAACGAAAGGGCAAAGCGACCCAAAATGCACGATTGGCTGCGCCTGATCCGCGCCCTATAGTCCGCCCCATGAGCCGCAAACCCGAAGGAGAGCTGCGCCGTGGCTGGACCACTGGCGCCTGTGCCACCGCCGCCGTGAAGGCTGCGTTGATGCGGCTCTGGGGTGGTGCGTTTCCGGAAACCGTTGATCTGGTGTTGCCAAAGGGGGAAACGCCGCGCTGGTCGCTGGCCCATCAGGCCGCAGGCGAAGGCTGGGCCGAAGCGGGGATCGTAAAGGATGCTGGTGATGACCCGGATGTCACCCATGGTGCGATGATCAAAGCGCGGGTGGCGGCAGGCGATGGCGTAAGTTTTTACGCCGGCGAAGGGGTCGGGACGGTGACAAAGCCCGGCCTGCCCATCAACGTCGGGGAGCCGGCAATCAACCCTGTCCCACGGCAGATGATGCGTGGGGTGGTAAAAGAATTGGCTGCGACCTTTGGGCAAGTGGAAAATGTGGCGATTACAATCTCCATTCCGGGGGGTGAAGCCCTGGCGGAAAAGACGTGGAATGGACGCCTCGGGATCAGGGGCGGGCTTTCGATCCTTGGCACCACGGGCGTTGTGCGCCCGTTCTCGTGTGCGGCCTGGATTGCCTCGATCCATCGCGGGGTGGATGTGGCGCGCGCCAGCGGCACCGATCACGTGGCAGGCTGCACCGGGGCCACCAGCGAAGCAGCGGTCAAGGCGTTACACGGCTTGCCGACCGAAGCGATGCTCGACATGGGGGATTTTGCGGGCGGAATGCTGAAATATCTGCGCCGCCATCCGGTGCCGCGCGTCACAATCGGCGGCGGGCCGGGTAAGCTGGCGAAGCTGGCACAGGGGGCAACCGACCTTCATTCCTCGCGCAGCCAGGTGGATTTTGCACGGCTCGGGGCAGCGGCAAGGGCACGCGGGTTGGCGGATGTATCTAAGGCCAACACTGTGCTTGAGGCGCTGGACATCGCGGGCCCGGCACTTGCCCAGGTGATTGCAGATGGCGCACGTGTGACGGTTGTCGACGTGCTGCGCGATGCGCAAATCATCCCGGATGTTGTCGTTGTTGATCGCACAGGCCGGGTCATTGCACAGGCGGGGCCGGGCGCATGATCCTGTTACTGGCCGGAACCGCAGAGGCACGGGAACTATCCGATCTGATGCGGGCCGAAGGGATCTCTGTCACTGCATCGCTCGCCGGGGCAACGCGGGAAGCGCGCCGGATGAAGGAGCGGGCGCGTATCGGTGGTTTTGGCGGGGATGAAGGGTTTCGTGCCTGGTTGCGCGCGCACAGCCCGCACGCCGTTGTGGATGCAACCCATCCTTTTGCTGCGCGTATCACGGCCCGTTCGGCACGCATCGCAAGCGAAGAGAACGTCCCCTATCTGCGCCTGTCCCGCCCCGCATGGGAGGCCAGTGCGGGCGACAACTGGACAATGATCTCCGATGAATCCGCAGCCGCAGAGTTGCTGCCGAATGAGGCAGTGGTTTTCCTTGCCACCGGTCGGCAGACTTTGGAGCGGTTTTCGAACCTGTCACCGCGCCGTGTCATCTGCCGCCAGATTGACCCGCCGGATACGGATTTCCCTTTTGCCGGGGGGGAATATCTGGTGTCACGCCCGCCATTTTCGGTGGCGGATGAGGTGGCACTGTTCCGAAAACTCGGCGTGACCCATCTGATCGTCAAGAATGCAGGCGGTGTGCCGAGCCGATCAAAGCTCGACGCCGCACGTGAACTTGGCTTGCCGGTACTGATGATCCGGCGCCCGGTGGATCCCGAAGCCCCGGTTGTAGAAACGCCGGAACAAGCACTTGCCTGGGTGAAGGCGCTGTGAGTGAACGGGTGATCCATGGGCCAGACTGTTTGGCCGAAGGGGCGGCGTGGCTTGCGAAATCCGAACCGCGCTTTGCCCCGGTTCTGGAACAGGTCTGCCCACTTCCCCTGCGGCTGCGGCCGGATGGGTTTTTCGCCCTTCTGGATGCGATCATCGGCCAGCAGATATCAACCGCGGCGGCCGCCTCTATCGCGGCCCGAATGAAAGCCGCTGGCCTGACCGGGCCACGCAAAATCATGTGGGCCGATGACGATGCGCTGCGTGCCGTGGGGCTGTCCGCGCCGAAAATTCGCTATATCCGAGCGCTCGTCGCGGCAAAGATCAACTACCGCGCGCTTCGGGACCTGCCATCGGCGGAGGTGATCCGCACCCTTGTCGCCGTACCGGGGATCGGGCCCTGGACCGCAGAGGTTTATACGATGTTTTCGCTTGGACGTGCGGATGTGTTTGCGCCGGGCGACCTCGCCCTGCAGGAAGCGGCACGGGTGTTGTTTGATTTGCCGGAACGCCCCTCTGAACGCGCCTTTCGTGAAATGGCGGAAAATTGGACCCCGTGGAGATCGGTTGCGGCGCGCGGGCTCTGGGCCTACTACCGCATCCTGAAGAACCGGGAAGGGATCAGATGACACGGGAACTGACAAGCCATCGACGCGGGCCGGAGATTGGAACCGCAAAACGGGTGGTAATCTTTGTTCATGGCTATGGTGCAGATGGGGCAGACCTGCTGGGCCTTGCTGATCCGCTGGGCCCACATCTGCCGGATACGGCCTTTTACGCGCCGGATGCGCCTGACAGATCCACGGCAAACCCGATGGGCTATCAATGGTTTCCGATCCCCTGGATTGACGGCAGCAGCGAAGAAGCCGCAGCGGCAGGCATGGCGGCAGCGGCAGATGACCTTAACGCCTATGTTGCGCAGGTGCTGAGGGATGAAGCTTTGACGGCGGATAAGCTGATCCTATTTGGCTTTTCGCAGGGCACAATGATGAGCCTGCATATCGCGCCGCGCATGGCGGATGAAATCGCCGGGGTCGTCGCCTTTTCCGGCCGTCTGATGAAGCCGGAAAAACTGGCGGATGAGGTGGTTAGCAAACCTCCTGTTTTGCTGATCCACGGCGATCAGGACGATGTAGTGCCGCCGCAATCCCTGAACGAGGCGGGCGAAACACTTGGCGCGGCGGGGTTCGATGTATACGCCCACATCATGGAAGGTACTGGCCATGGAATCGCGCCGGATGGGCTGTCGGTTGCATTGACGTTTATGCGTGAACGGTTCGGGCTTGGTGCAGGATAGTTTTGTTTTTTGAGGATCCGTGGCATAATTCTTCCTTTGAGGAGGACGGTTATGAAACAGATCATTCTGGCGACGGGTCTCGTCTTTTCACTTTCGGCCTGTAACGGAATCAACATTGGCAGCTCCGCATTGCCGAGCAATATTGACTGGGAAAGCGAACCAGCAGGCTCGATCGAGGTGCGCGGCAAAACCTATGAGATTACCAAACGCACCGGCACTGATTCCACCAATGGCGAAGTTTTTGTTGTCGAATATCGCACCAAGGTGAACGGACGCACCGTGACCTGTGTCGGCTCTATCGACCGATGCCCCGATGCGATCACAAGCGAACTTGACGGCCCACGTGACGAAGGTGGGATGTACTAGGGCTTTGGCCTGTCACATCATTGTCACCGATCCGCGCTAGCAAGATGCTGAATTCCCACGGTATTGTGGGGGTTGTCAGAAGGTGAACACCATATATAGTGTTCGCAAGGCTGGGGCGGGACTCCCCGCCCTGGTAAACCAAAAGCGGTGAGGCAGGGCAGGAACGGAGTCACGGTGATGGACGGCGATTTCAGAGCGGATTTTACCCGTGAACCTGGGCGGTTGAAACAGAACCCCGCGCTGGTGCTGAACGCGGATTATCGCCCGCTATCCTACTATCCATTGTCGCTCTGGCCCTGGCAGGAAGCGATCAAGGCAGCCTACCTCGACCGTGTGGACATCATTGCGGAATATGATCAGGTCGTGCGCAGTCCAACGACAGAGTTACGCATTCCTTCCGTGGTTGTGCTTAAGCAATATGTAAAGCCGCAAAAGCGGGTCGCCTTTACCCGTTTCAATCTGTTTTTGCGAGACGAATTTCGCTGCCAGTACTGTGGCGCACGTGGGGATCTGACCTTTGACCATGTGGTGCCGCGTGCGGCCGGGGGTATCACAAGCTGGGAAAACGTGGTGGCGGCCTGTTCACCCTGCAACCTGCGCAAGGGGTCAAAATCCCTGCGGCAGGCCCATATGACACTGCGCAAGCCGCCGCGTCCGCCGATGGCCGAAGAACTGCGTAATATGGGGCGCAAGTTCCCGCCGAACTTCCTGCATGAAAGCTGGCTGGATTTCCTCTACTGGGATACGGAGCTGGACGCCTGACACAACATTTTGATGTCATCGTCGTGGGCGCTGGTATGTGGGGGGCCTCTGCTGCGGCGCATCTGGCCGGGCGCGGCCACGCCGTTGCGCTGATTGGCCCGGATGAACCGATGGACAAATCCCGGCACGATGGGGCATTTTCCAGCCATTACGATATGGGCCGAATTACCCGGCGGCTTGATCCAAAACCGGATTGGTGTGGTTTTGCATCCCGTGCCATGGCCCGCTACGCAGAGATTGAAAAAAGCGGAGGTATCCGCTTTCATCATCCAGTGGGCTGTGTTCTGGCGGGTGGGCAGGATGGCCCGTATGGCGGCTACATCCGCGACTCCATCACTGCGGCGCGGGCGGGGTCAATTCCGCATGAAATTTTGCAGGGCAGGGAGCTTGTGGAGCGGTTGCCGTTCTTCCGCTTCCCCGCGGGCGTAACTGCGCTCTACGAAGAGGATGGCGCTGGCTACATCAACCCCCGCGCGTTCGTCGCCTGCCAGATCGCGCGCGCGGTGCAGGGCGGTGTCGTGTTGATCCGGGAGGAGGTGGCCTCCGTTTCCAAATCGGGGAAGGTTCGTTGTCGAAATGGAAACGAATACAGCGGCGGGCAGATCATTCTTGCTTGCGGAGCCTTTAGTTCGGACCCTGGGCTATTGCCCGCGATGGTCCCGCTGACAACCTATGCGCGGACAATCGCACTTTTTGAACTTGACGCAGATGAAGCTGCGCGGCTGAAAAATTTACCCAGCCTCATCTATGTGGCCCCGGATGGCAGTTCCGACATCTACCTGTTGCCACCGATCCGCTACGCTGATGGCAAAACCTATCTGAAGATCGGCGGTGATCCCGTTGATATTGAACTAAAAGATGGATCAGACAAGAGGGATTGGTTTCGGGGCGATGGCGATAAGGCAGTGGTCGCGCATCTGAGGGAGGTGTTGGGGCAGCTCATGCCGGATTTGCGGTATGAGAGCGTGACTTCCGCCGCATGTGCAACCTGTTATACGCCGAATGGCAACCCGCTGATACATCGGCTCTCCGATCAGCTTACAGTGCTCGCGGGCGGCAATGGGGCCGGAGCCAAGGGCGCAGATGAGATTGGCCGCCTTGGTGCGGTGCTGGCGTTGGGCGGAAAGCTGTCAGGTGAAGGTTATCAAGGCGCCTTTGCGGGGTGATCCCGTGCCAGAGCCGAAGTTTCGAACATTATCCCGAACAGCTCGCCCCGCCCAGAACACAGAATTTTGCACAATGCGGATGGTTGAGGGCCACCGGGCCTTCGGCATCGGCAAGCTTCGGGCCAAGGTCAAATTCCGGCGCGTAGGGCAACAGCGTGCAGGCCACCACCGATGGGGCGGAGGCCCCTTTGCGCTTCACCACCATGCGTGAACTGGAACACATCACCTGATCCGGCGATTTGCCAAGGATGCCCCAGCAGGATTCGGTGATTTCAGGCACTTCGACCGTGGCATCCATTTCCGGAAACAACACGGTCATTGCTGGGTCATCGGCGTCAATCTTATAGCCGCGATCCTGGTAAAGCCGGGCATAGCCCTGGCGCGCGGCCGCGTCATCCTCGTTCCACAACATTCGCCCCGCCGCCGCCAGCCGAGCGCCAATGCCGGAAAGCCAATTCATGCCCTCAAGCGTGCGCTCAAAGCTGCCGCGCCCACGCATGGCATCGTGATGTTCTGCAGACCAATGATCAAGGGACACGCGAAAGGTGATCCTGTCACCATAGTCTTTCACAAGGTCAGCTATCCCCTCACGCACGGTTTTGCGCTGCATCGGGCGCATCGCGTTGGTCAGGATCAGGACCTCATAGCCACGGTCAAGACTGGCCCGCGTCATCGTATTCATATCGGGGTTCATATAGGGTTCGCCGCCGGTGAAGCCGATTTCACGCACGCCCCAGTTGCGCGCCTCCAGCTGGTCAAGATAGGCGGCGACCTCTTCGGTGGTCAGGTAGACCAGCGCATCATTGGTGGGGGAGCTTTCGATATAGCAGTTGACGCATTCGATATTGCAGAGCGTGCCCGTGTTGAACCAAAGTGTTTCGGGCCGTGTCAAAGCTACCTGTGCGCGTTTTTCGCCGGTCACGGTGACCTCGGGGTCCGTGAATTTGCCGATATTTACCGTGTTTACAGCCTGATCGTCCATGAGCGCCTCTTTCTGCTTTGGGATTGGTAACCAGCACAGCCCGGTCATAAAAGTACCGATCCCGCGATTGACACCATTGTGATGACGGCCTGTGCTGCTAGACTCCGATCTGAACTGCCGTTAATGAGGCGATGTTTGCGCTAACAATTAGGGGGCCAAAAATGGTTTCGCGCACGATACCCGTGGATGATTTCGACCTCGTGATCTTTGGCGGTACTGGGGATCTGGCCCGACGGAAAATTCTGCCCGGGCTTTATCGTCGTTTCCAGAACGGGCAGATGCCAAACGGGGCCCGCATCATCGGCGCGGCCCGTTCGGAGCTTGACCGCAAAGGGTTTCAGGATTTCGTCAGCGACGCCATTAAGGAATTCGTACCGAAACCGTTACAGCAGAAGGCGGTGGTAGAGGATTTTCTCAACCACCTGGACTATCTGCCGATTGATGCGCTGGGGGAGGCGGGCTGGAAAGAGCTTAAATCAAAAATGCGGAAGGATGTTGTTCGGGCTTTTTATTTCTCGGTCGCGCCTCGATTATTCGGCCCTCTTGCAGAGCGGTTGCACGACTATGAAATCGCTGATCCCAATAGCCGGATTGTGGTGGAAAAGCCCTTTGGCCGCGATCTTGAAACCGCCCGCGAACTAAACGCAACCCTGGCGGCCAGTTTTGATGAAAGCCAGATCTACCGGATTGATCACTACCTTGGCAAGGAAACGGTGCAGAATCTGATGGCGGTCCGCTTCGGCAATATTCTGTTCGAACCGCTCTGGAACAGCCAGTTTGTCGACCACATCCAGATCACCGTTGCCGAAAGTGTCGGCGTTGGCGGGCGTGGCAGCTATTATGATCGGGCGGGTGCGATGCGGGATATGGTGCAGAACCACCTGATGCAGCTTTTGTGTCTGATCGCCATGGAACCGCCCAGCCATTTCAACCCGGATTCGGTGCGCGACGAAAAGCTGAAAGTAATCCGCGCGCTGGACCCGGCAACGCCCGACGACATAGTGCGTGGCCAGTATCGCGCCAGCGATGAAACGCCAAGCTATCAAGAGGACGCAGAAAACCCCGACAGCACCACCGAAAGTTTCATTGCCATGCGGGTTAATATTTCGAACTGGCGCTGGAAGGGAACGCCGATCTACCTGCGGACCGGCAAAAGGCTTCGCGCCCGCACAAGTGAAATCGCCGTGGTGTTCAAGGATCCGCCGCATTCGATATTTGGCGAACAGGAAGGCCGGCGCGGCAATGTGTTGGTGATCCGTCTGCAACCCAATGAAGGCATGAACCTGCGTGTCACGATCAAGGAGCCGGGGCCAGGCGGCATGCGCCTGATCGAGGTGCCGCTTGACATGTCCTTTGCCGAAGCGCTGGGCGAGGGGGGCGCAGATATCCCTGATGCCTACGAACGGCTGATCATGGATGTGATCCGCGGCAACCAGACCCTGTTTATGCGCGGTGATGAGGTGGAAGCCGCCTGGGCCTGGACCGATCCCATCATTGCCGCCTGGGAAAATCGCGGGGATGAGCCGCAGGATTATGATGCGGGCGGTTCGGGGCCGGAGGATTCCCTGATGTTGCTGCACCGCGACGGACGCCGCTGGCGGGAGATAAAATCATGAAACTGATCGAATACCCGGACCGCGACATGATGATGATCGACATCGCCAACCAGATCGCGGGAGAGTTGGAAAGCGCCTTGCTGACCGGTGGGCGGGCATCGCTCTCTGTGCCGGGGGGCACGACACCGGGGCCGATTTTTGATGTCCTGTGCGCAGCAGATATCGACTGGGCGAATGTCGCAGTCATTCTGAACGATGAACGATGGGTGCCGGAAAGCTCTGAGCGTTCGAACACGCGATTGTTGCGGGAACGCCTGCTGACAGATCGTGCGGCTGTGGCACAATTCGTGCCGCTCTACACGCCTGCCGACAGTCCGGAAGAGGGCATTCCGCAACTGACGCCTGCGGTTGAGGCCGTCTTGCCATTGACGGTTCTCCTCCTTGGCATGGGCGCTGACATGCATACGGCAAGCCTGTTTCCCGGCGCGGATCGTTTGGCGGATGCGCTGGCACCGGACGCCCCAACCCTGATGGCCATGCGTGCCGACGGGGCGGGGGAGCCACGTGTGACTCTCACCGCCCCAGTGCTTGAGGCGGCCGTATCCAAACATATCGTGATCACCGGGACTTCGAAAAAGAATGCTCTGGAACAGGCAAAAGAACTGGATGAGATGAGCGCCCCGGTTCGCGCTGTCTGGCGCGGGGCCAAAGTGCATTGGGCAGGGTAAGCGAGCGGGGCAATGAAGATGTGGGATCAACTGGCAAAAGAGGCAGCGCGGGCGCGCAATCTGCGTATTCTTGACCTCTTTGAAGAGGCTGCCCGGGCTCAGGATTATTCGGTTTCCGCTGCTGGGATGCTGTTTGATTATTCCAAGACCCAGATGGATGGTGCAGCGCGCAAGCTGCTGCTGACAATGGCGGAAGAGGCCGGGGTTGAAACCCGTCGTGATGCCATGTTCACGGGTGAAAAAATCAATGAAACCGAAGGGCGTGCCGTGTTGCATACGGCCCTGCGCAACCTTGATGGCGGCCCGGTCAAGGTTGACGGCACTGACGTCATGCCGGAGGTCCGGGCAACGCTTGAACGGATGCGGGATTTTTCAGATGCGGTGCGCGGTGGCATCATTAAAGGGCAGGGCGGGGCCTTCACCGACATCGTCAATATCGGGATTGGTGGCTCTGATCTGGGGCCCGCAATGGCGACGCTGGCGCTGGCCCCCTATCACGACGGGCCGCGCACGCATTTTGTCTCCAACGTCGATGGCGCGCATATCCACGATGTGCTCGCAGGGCTGAACCCGGAAACCACATTGGTGATCGTCGCCTCGAAAACCTTCACCACGATTGAGACGATGACCAATGCGCGGACGGCGCAGAAATGGATGGCGGGGAAAGTGACTGACACGGGTGCACAGTTTGCCGCCCTGTCATCGGCGGAGGACAAGACCGCCGCCTTCGGCATTGATCCGTCCCGCGTCTTTGGATTTGAGGATTGGGTTGGCGGGCGCTATTCGATTTGGGGGCCGATTGGCCTGCCGCTGATGATGGCGATTGGGCCAGAACGGTTTGATGAATTCCTGCGTGGCGGGCAGACCATGGACCGCCATTTCAGAGAGGCACCTTTGGCGGAAAACATGCCCGTCATGCTGGCACTTAGCGGTGTCTGGCACAATCAGGGGCTGGGCCACGCCAGCCGCGCCGTGCTGCCCTATGATCAGCGGTTGAGCCGCCTTCCGGCCTACCTTCAGCAGCTTGAGATGGAAAGCAACGGCAAGGGCGTGGTGATGGATGGTGCGGATGTGCCTGTTCACACTGGCCCGGTTGTCTGGGGCGAACCCGGCACCAATGGACAGCATGCTTTTTACCAACTGATCCATCAGGGCACGCGGGTGGTCCCCTGTGAATTTATGCTCGCCGCCGACGGGCATGAACCTGATCTTGCCCATCAGCATGAATTGCTGGTTTCAAACTGCCTTGCCCAGTCCGAAGCGCTGATGCGGGGACGTTCCCTTGACGAAGCGCGGGAACGTATGGCGGCCAGAGGGCTGACAGGGGCGGAGCTTGAACGGCAGGCCCGCCACCGGGTGTTCCCCGGAAACCGCCCGTCAACCACGCTGATCTATCCAAAACTGACGCCGGGGGCTTTGGGCCAGATCATCGCGCTATATGAACATCGGGTCTTTGTCGAAGGGGCGATTCTGGGCATCAACTCCTTTGATCAATGGGGGGTGGAACTCGGCAAGGAGCTGGCGCTTGCGCTGCAACCGGTCGTTGCGGGCGAACAGGACGGCGCGGACAAGGACGGCTCCACACGGCAACTGGTCCGCTTCCTACGGGAAACCGGCACGAGCTGATCCGCTACTGAACTGCCCGAATACTCAGAGTTAGCTTAGTTGCTTGTCGCACCGTCAACTTCAACAAATCGCTGTTTCAGATCGTCCGGCAGGGCCCGTTTTGCGCTGCCATCAGGTTCCAGAAAGACGACCACCGCATCGCCGGTTGTGCGCAGATCGCCCGCCCAGACGGCATATTCCATGCGAAAACTGGTGCTACGGAAGGATGCGGTGCGGGCGGTTACAAGATAATCCTCCCCCAGAACCATTTCGCGGCGGAAATCGGATGAAACGGATTTCACCACGATGCGCGGCAGGGTCGGGTCGGTGCCATAAAGCCCAAGCGCATCGAGGTAACGGATTCGGATCGTTTCAAACCAGCTGAAATAGACCTTGTTGTTGACATGCTGGAGCGGGTCAAGTTCATGAAAGCGCACCTTGTCGACGTAACCGAAAGGCCAGTGGCCTTCTGCGCCGTAGGGTGCCATTTCATTGGGGGGCAGGGGGATCAGGTAGTTGGTCATCCTGTCGGTTTGCCCGAGTATCGGGACAGGCGCAAGTGCAGCGGTTTGGATGATGGAGCGGGTGAAGGGAATCGAACCCTCGTCTTAAGCTTGGGAAGCTCCTGCT
>CAYTUW010000027.1:0-18725 GCA_964441435.1 uncultured Rhodobacterales bacterium | reverse complement strand
GCCACTCACTTATCGCCATACACGGAGGCAGCAGAATCTACATTTGAGCGTTTTTACAGGCCCGGATACGACCCCAAAATTATGCTGATGTCGCTAGCATAAACGTCAACAGATTCAACGAGATGCTCATTTTCTCTAACAAAAGAAAACGCCCGCAAATTAATGCGAGCGTTTGATTTAATTGTGTATTTTGTTCGTTCGCAGTTAGCGTTTGGAGAACTGGAAGCTCCGGCGCGCTTTGCGCTTACCGTATTTCTTCCGTTCCACCACGCGGGAGTCGCGGGTGAGGAAGCCAGCCGCCTTGAGCGCGCCGCGCAAGGAAGGTTCATAAAGCTGGAGCGCCTTGGAAATACCGTGCTTGACAGCACCAGCCTGACCGGACAGCCCGCCGCCCTTTACGGTGGCCTGGACGTCAAATTCACCTTCGACACCGGCAACCGTAAACGGCTGACGCAGGATCATCTGCAACACCGGACGGGCAAAATATTTGTCCATCTCCTTGCCGTTGACGGTGACCTTGCCAGAGCCTGGCTTGATCCAGACACGGGCAACCGCATCTTTCCGTTTACCGGTGGCATAGGAACGGCCCAGTTCGTCACGAACGGGTTCGCGCGGCTCCGCAGTTTCAACGACAACCTCGGCAACAGTGCCTTCGGCGACTTCGTTCAGCTCATCAAGAGATTTGATTTCTTCGGCCATGATCAGCTCCGCGTGTTCTTGGAATTCATGGATTTAACGTCCAGCACCTCGGGTGCCTGCGCTTCGTGCGGATGGTCGGTTCCTGCGTAAACGCGCAGGTTGGTCATCAACTGACGGGACAGTTTGTTGCCCGGCAGCATGCGCTGCACGGCCTTGGTGACCACACGTTCCGGATGCGCCCCTTCGAGGATTTCCTCAGCCGTGCGTGACCGGATGCCGCCCGGATAGCCGGTGTGGCGATAGTAGACCTTGTCACTGCGCTTCTTGCCAGTGAGCTGGATCTTGTCCGCATTGATGACAATCACATTGTCGCCGGTGTCCATATGCGGGGTGAAACTCGCCTTATGCTTGCCGCGCAGGCGCATGGCGATGATCGAGGCGAGACGGCCCAGAACAACGCCTTCAGCGTCGATCAGGATCCATTTCTTTTCGATATCCGCCGGGGTAGCGGTGAAGGTTTTCATATCTTTAACCCTTGGTTCAGTCCTGGCTGCCACCATAGATGGCATGCCCTAATTCGATGGGCGGGTTGTAAAGGGTATGGCGGCACAGTCAAGTGCATCTGTCGCGATTTAACTGAGCAAATTCAATTAGATATAAATACGGTATTAAAATACCCCACATATTTCCCCTATTTTGGCGGGATAGAATAGGTCAGGCTGGCGCGCGCAACGGGTTTTTCCTCCCCGGCGGAGCGGATCAGCACATCCCCAACAACCAATACACGCCCCGTTTTCAGCAAGCGCGCCTCACCAAGAAGGTCCTTACCCGCCGCAGGCTTGCGCATGAAGTCAATCGCACAATTTGTGGTCACGGCCAGCGGCACCTTACCGAGCCGCGCAAGGATCGCGGCGTAGACAGCACAATCGGCAAGCGCAAAGATTGAAGGGCCAGACACCGTTCCGCCGGGTCGAAGATGGTGCTCTTTCACCTTCAGGCGTAAAACGGTGAGGTCGCCCTCAAGCTGTTCCACCTCAAAATCATCCCACACCTGCGGGAATATTTCGGCGAGGTACGCTGACAGCGCAACCCTATCCAGTGCAAAACTCATACTTTCCCTCCTGCCCTTGCACCCCTAGAGTTGGCTTGATTTGAACCGGAGGGCAAGATGGCTGACCTGCTTTTGCGCGAAGATAAGGGCGGCGTGACACGGCTGACGCTGAATCGGCCCGAAGCGCTGAACACGCTGTCTGATGCCCTGCTTGCAGCGCTCCAGACGGAACTGGACGCGCTGGCCCAAGATACCACCATCCGCGCCGTGATCATTGCCGGTGCTGGCAAGGCGTTTTGCGCGGGCCATGACCTCAAGGAAATGACCGCAGGGCGCGCTACGGATGACGGCGGGGCCGCCTATTTCGCCGATCTCTTCAACCGCTGCGCGCATATGATGATGACCATAACCCGCCTGCCCCAGCCCGTGATTGCCGAGGTGCAGGGCATCGCCACCGCCGCTGGCTGTCAGCTGGTTGCCTCCTGCGATATGGCGGTCGCGGCAGAGGATGCCCGTTTCGGGGTGAATGGCGTCAATATCGGGCTGTTCTGTTCGACGCCGATGGTCGCCCTGTCCCGCAATATTCCGCGCAAACAGGCATTTGAATTGCTGACCACAGGGCGCTTCATCTATGCAACAGAGGCGCTGACGCTTGGGTTGATCAACCGCGCGGTGCCGCAGGACGCGCTGTGCAACACCACGCAGGAACTGGCCGAAACCGTTGCCTCAAAGCTGTCATCCGCAGTGCGCATCGGCAAGCGGGCCTTTTATGATCAGATCGACATGCCATTGTCAGAGGCCTATGCCTATGCTGGCGATGTCATGGTTCAGAACATGCTTGAGCGCGACACCGCGGAAGGGATCGCCGCCTTTCTTGAAAAACGTGCGCCGGACTGGGAATAAATGTCAGCTTGGGTGACCCGGCGAAGGGCACCCAAGCCACATCAATTAAAGTCGGTAGATCGCGGTGAATTTCTCTTCCAGATAGTCCAGAAGCGGCAGCTCACTCGGGGCTGCGCCGCAGGCGTGCTCTATCGTGTCACGCGGGATGCGCAAACCGCCGAACTGTTGCAGGTTTTCCCGCAGCCAGCCTGTCGCCGCAGATGTGTCGCCTTTGGCCAGGTCGTCATCAAGACCCGGCAGCGCCACCCGCATCGCCCGGTTAAGGCACCCTGCATAGACATTGCCAAGGCTATAGGTCGGGAAATATCCCATCAGGCCGACCGACCAATGCACATCCTGCAAACAGCCGTTTGACGGCTTGTCGACGGCAAAGCCGAAATCCGCCTCAAACCGTTCGTTCCAGGCGCCGGGCAGATCCGCGACCTGCAAATCCCCGGCGATCATCGCCTGCTCAAGGTCAAAGCGCAGCATGATATGGAGGTTATACTGAAGCTCATCTGCCTCGGTTCGAATGAACCCTTCGCGCACCTTGTTGACCGTGCCGTAAAACGCATCCGCATCCGCAATACCAAGATCGCCAAAAACATCCTGCATCCGGGCAAACAGCCAGCCGGTAAAGGCGCGGCTGCGGCCGATCTGATTTTCGTAAATCCGGCTTTGGCTTTCATGCACGCCCATTGACACGCCATGCCCGAGCGGCGTCAACAGATGGGCCCGATCAATTCCCTGCTCATAGGCGGCATGTCCAACCTCATGCACCGTGGAATACAGGCAGTTGAACGGATCAGTGGGTGCCGTGCGCGTGGTAATGCGCACATCGAGACCTGACCCCGAACAGAAAGGATGCACAACCTTGTCAATCCGACCATGGTTGAAGTCATAACCAAAGGCCGCCGCCAGTTCCGTGGCCAGGGCCATCTGGCCCTTGTCGTCATAGGTGCCGCTCAGAGCATCCGGTTGATGCGCCGCACCGCGCACCCGATCCAGAAGTGCCACGATCCGCGGGCGCATTCCATCAAACAGCGCCTTGATTTCCGCTGCGGTGCTACCCGGTTCATAATCCTGCAACAGCGCGTCGTAGCGATCGCCGCCATCCGACAGCGCGTCCGCCTCTGCCTGGCGCAGTTTCAGCACCTTTTCCAGCGTGGGGGCAAAGCCTGCAAAATCTTCATTGGCACGTGCCTCCGCCCAGATGCCCTGGGCCAGGCTGGTTTCGCGGGCGATTTCTGCCGCGAGTGCGGTCGGCACTTTGGTGTTCCGCTCATAGCCGCGCTTGATTTCGCGCAGGTTTGCCGCCTCAATCGGTGTCAGATCGGCACCATCAAGCGCTGCAATCCAGTCACCCAGGCGCGGATCTGTGCGCCGCGCATGCAGCACGGACTGAAGCGCGGCCATTTCTTCACCGCGTTGGGGGGCGGCACCACGGGGCATGATCGCCTCCTGATCCCACCCCAAGCGCCCGGCAACCTCTGCCAGCGCTTCCGTTTCGCGCTGATAGGCCATCATATCATTATAGCTCATGCGGCTTTTCCTCTAATGCTTTGGTCCAATGGATATTGTGCGTTGTGGCGCGCCCGGATGATCAGCACCCAGGCCACGATTGCGCCGAACTGATGCAGGATCGCCAACCCCAGCGGGGCCGCATGCATCACCGTCACAATGCCAAGCACCGCCTGTAGGATCAGCATAAGGAAGGCCGCTGTAAAGGCCCCGCGCACCGCCGCATTTCCGGCCCCCCGCGCGCGCCGCCAGACGACAAAGGCAAACCCCAGCAGCAGGTAGCCCGCAACCCGGTGCAGAAACTGCGTCAGCGCCGGATTTTCGAAAAAGTTGCTCCACCACGGGCTGAGGGCAAACATCCCATCGGGCACGATTTGCCCACTCATCAAGGGCCAGTCAACATAGCCACGCCCGGCGTCAATGCCTGCAACCAGCGCGCCAAGCAGGATCTGCAGCATGGCAAAATGCATCAGCCCCGTGCCCATGGAAAACAGCTTTGCCTCCCGCCCACGGCGGGCCTGCATCAGCGCCGCCTCGCTGCGCCCAAGTGACAGGATATGCCAGGCGATAAGCCCAAGAATCGCAAATGCCAGCCCCAAATGGATCGCCAATCGGTAAGAGGCCACATCCACCATGCGCCCGGTCAGGCCGGAACTGACCATCCACCAGCCGATCGCCCCCTGCGCGCCACCAAGAACGCCAAGCATCAAAAGCCGCCCGGTCCAGCCCGTAGGAATACGTTTCGCCAGCCAGAAGACCAGGAACCCCAGCGCCCAGACAAGCCCGATCACACGCCCCAACTGGCGATGGCCCCACTCCCACCAATAGATTGATTTGAACTCCGCCAGGGTCATCTGGCTGTTCTGGATCTCAAATTCCGGGATGGCCTGATATTTCTCAAATTCCGCGAGCCAGGCGGCCTCTCCCAGCGGGGGCAGTGCGCCGGTGATCGGGGCCCACTCGGTGATCGACAGGCCGGAATCCGTCAGTCGTGTCAGCCCGCCCACAAGGATCATCACCGCTACCAGCGCAAACAACACAATCAGCCAGAGGCGGATTGCACCCCGCGCGCCCTTGTTGCCACGGTCAATGCCACCCGGTGAAGGTGCCTGTGCCTTCGGTTGATCGCCGGAAACTTCCTCAAAAATACTGCGCGGCTTGCTCATGTTTCATTCCTTCCTGGCAGGACAGTATGTGCGGCACTGGTGGGCTTCAATCCCCTCGTTCCTTCCAACGCACCATTTGCCGCAGCACCCCATGCAGTGTCTGCACATCTGCGCGCGTCAGCGGCATCCGCGACCAGAGGTTGCGCAGGTTAAGCTTCATCCCCTCAGCCTTGGTTTCCGGGAAAAAGAACCCCGCCGTATCCAGCCGTTCCTCATAGTGATCGGCGAGCTTTTCGACCTCGATCTGTTCGGCGAATTCAGTTTTGGCAAATTCCATAACCTCTGGCACGATACCCGCCCCCTGCCGGCGCCATTCATATGCTGTCAGCAACACACATTGCGCCAGATTCAGCGAGGCAAACTCCGGGTTCACCGGGACCGAGATAATGGCATTCGCCCTGGCGACATCGTCATTTTCCAACCCGGCGCGTTCGGGGCCAAACAGCACGGCCACCTTTTGCCCTTCAGCGCCCATGGCGCGGGCCTGTTCCATCGCACGTTCCGGCGTCACCACGGGTTTGGTCAGCCCACGATGGCGTGCGGTGGTCGCAAAGACATAGGTGCAATCGGCAAGCGCCTCTTCGACAGTGGTTGTCAACATGGCCTCATCGAGCAGCCGCCCCGCGCCAGAGGCCATTGCCACGGCTTTCTGATTGGGCCAGCCGTCACGCGGATCGACAATCCGCATACGATCCAGCCCGAAATTCCACATCGCACGGGCAGCACCCCCGATATTTTCCCCCATCTGAGGGCGCACCAGCACAAAAGCAGGCTGCGGCGCGGATCTTGAACTGTCAGGAGCGTTCGGTGTCACGCGGTAATTCCTTTTGGCAATGGTCTGCGCCCTGTTACGATTGCAGCCAGCCGGACGCAAGGGAGGTGCAAATGGCCTATGACGAAGGATTAGCAGAACTTCTGCGCGGCGATCTTGCCGACCAGCCCGGCATTGAGGAAAAGAAGATGTTCGGCGGGCTGTGTTTCATGCTGAACGGCAACATGCTCTGCGGGGTGCATGGAAAATCCGGCGGAGGCATGTTCCGGGTTGGCAAGGAACGAGAATCCCAGGCCAAAGCGATCCCAGGCGCAGGTGACATGACATTCACTGGGCGGAAAATGGGCGGCATGGTTGACGTTGATGAGGGTGCCTTTGGTGATGATGCACGTCGCGGAGCGTTGTTGGCTCTGGCGCTTGAGTTTGTCTCCGCCCTGCCTGCAAAGTAACGCGAAATCTGGCCAAGCCCGGCAATCCCCGCTATAGCGGCGCGAAGACAAGACCGGAGCGCCCGATGGCCGACAACCCAACGCCGCAAATTTACCTGATCACCCCGCCGGAATTCGAACTTTCCGATTTTCCTGACCGACTGGCCCGTGTGCTGGACGGGGTGGAAATCGCCTGCGTGCGTATGGCGCTCGCCACGACGGATGCAACACGGCTGGGTAAGGCGGCCGACATTTTGCGCGAGGTCTGCCATGCGCGAGACGTCGCACTGGTCATCGACAGCCATGTTCAGATGGTGGAGCCCTTTGGCCTTGATGGTGTCCATCTGCCGGACGGCGGGCGCGGATTGCGCAAGATCCGAAAAGACCTGGGTGCCGACGCCATCATCGGTGCGCATTGTGGTGCGTCACGGCATGACGGAATGAACGCAGGCGAAGCAGGCGCGGACTACATCGCTTTTGGCCCGTTGGGTGACACTCTGACCGGGGATGGCACCAGGGCAGAGCCGGAACTGTTTCAATGGTGGAGCCAGATGATCGAAGTGCCAGTTGTCGCAGAAGGCATTCTGGATGAACAGCTTATCGCAAACCTTTATCCGCATACGGATTTCTTTGGAATCGGAGAAGAAATCTGGGCGCAGGACGATCCGGTTCAAGCCTTGCTAACCCTGCAAGCTGCGATGCGCTGACGCCGCGGAGGCTCCAACTGGCTACGACTTGACAGCTACTTATCAAACGGCGCGCGCACCTGTTCTTCGCAATATCTGGCGAGCGCCTTGCGATCCGCAAAATCCGCGACCTTCACCGGCGGATGATAGTGCACTTCGACCGCCCCCTGACGCAAATTTGCCAGCGTTTTCAACAGATGGGTACCAAAGTCCATCTCACCCCACCAACCGTAGAAATAGGGCTCTCGACCCTTTGGCGCACGATACATGAGGCTGACCGGCTGGATAAGCAGGTTATCCCGCAGCTCAGGTGTAAAGAACGCCGCAAAAAGCGTTGATTTAAAAGGAAGAACCTGTAATCCATCAGTCGAGGTTCCTTCAGGAAAGAACAGCAACTTATGCCCCATACTCAGGCGGTATTCCAACAGGCCGCGTTGAGCCGCTGCATCCCGCGCATGCCGGGTGATAAACACGGTGCCCGTCGCCCGCGCAAGCCAGCCGATCCCCGGCCAACCGGCAACTTCGGATTTGGACACGAAGTAGATGCGCTTGCGCGCGTTCAGCGCAAAGATATCGAGCCAGCTTGCATGATTTGACACCACGGCCCCGCGCCCTTTCATCGGTTCTCCGACCACACGGTAACTCATGCCGAGAATCACAAAGGCAGATCGGCAGACAAATTGGGTGATAAACGGGGTGATAGGCCGCCGGGCACCGCAGATCGGGCGTTCCGCCAGGCGCACCAGCAAAAGCAGCGCGAGACAACCAAAGGTCACAGTACCAAGAGCTGCACCTCGCAGGATCACCAAGCCCCAGCCGAAGGGGCCAATGCGGCCGAGTCCCGGCTCCTTCCGGTCGCGCCAGGTGGCGTTCACCGCTGTCGACCCTTCGTGTAAAGCCCGGTCTGTTTTTCGTTGAGTCGTTTCGTGTCCATCAAAAGGCAGACGTCCGTGGTATTGAAGTCATGGTCAATGAAGGCGCCCTCCCCGACAAAACCACCAAGCCTAAGATAGGCCTTGATAAGCGCAGGTGTATCGACCATCGCCGCACGGCGTTCAACGGCGTCAATCGGGAGCAGGTCCATCGGCTGAAAGTTGTCGGCCTGCGCCCTGACTCGCAGGTCTTCTGGCGCCAGGTGATGATGATGTAGATAGGAAAGCGGTGCTTTCAACGCCGCTATATCTGTGCCGTGGAAACTGGCAACTCCAAACAGAATCTCAATCCCATGATCAAGCACATAGCTGGCCAGCCCGTTCCAAAGATGAAACATCGCCATTCCACCGCGATAATCCGCGTGCAGGCAGGACCGACCAAGTTCCAGCAAACGTCGGTCAGAGCCTTCCAATGCGGACAAGTCATATTCAGTGGTCGAATAAAACCCTAAACCATCGCGGGCCTGATCATCCCGCATGACCCGATAGACACCAACAATGCCATCGTTTTCATCCGCTGTTTCATCAATCAGCAACAGATGATCAAAATGCGGGTCGAATTTGTCACGTTCAAGCTTGGCCTCATGGTCGACAAGCTCCCCGTCGCCGCCCAGTTCTTCGACAAACACACGATAGCGCAGCCGTTGCGCAGCCCGAAGATCCCCTTCGCTTTCGGCAAGTCTTACTTTGAAATCTGGTGTTCGGGGGGGCATAGGCGGCGCAGATCATTCCTGAGACGTGTCGCGCTTTCCTAGGGACCATGGCCTGAAATTGCAAGTATCCTCGGCGGAGCTATTGGTCAAACACCAACTGCAGCGCAACCTTGTGCCCATTGATCACAACTTTCCCGTGCTGTTCGAAATTAACGGTTAATTTACCATGTATATTGGATTGTACCTGCCCAAGGCCCCATTCCGGCTTCAACGGGTGGCGTACCAGCATTCCGGGGGTTAGGCTTTCGTTGAAATTTTCCATGTGATCGTCCCAAAGGATCAGAAATGAGCAACCCTGAACACCAGCTGAGCACCTTGCTTGGTTCGCGTATTTGTCATGATCTTATCAGCCCTCTTGGTGCCATTGGCAACGGGCTGGAACTTCTTTCCATGACCGGAGGAAGCAATCAAGGCGCAGAACTTAACCTGATCAGCGAAAGCGTCGAAAGTGCCAATGCCAGACTAAAGTTCTTTCGCGTCGCGTTTGGTGCCGCCTCTGCGGATCCTACCGACCCCGGCGCACCAATGGCACCGACAGAGGTGCGCGATATCCTCAAGGCCTATGTCAACAGTGCACGCGTATCAATAGACTGGCAGATCGACCAGGGAATCCCGCGCGCAATGGTGCGGGCCGCTTTTCTGCTGATCCAATGTATGGAAACAGCGCTGCCCTTTGGTGGGGCTGTCACCATCAGCCCCTCGGCAAAGGACCGTTGGATGGTTGAAGCACGCGCCGAAAAGGTAAAGGTCAACATGGCGCTTTGGGAACACCTTTCCCACCCGGCGGCCAAACATGTGCTGACCCCGGCCGAGGTTCACTTCGGCCTGTTGCGGCCAGCATTGTCTGCACTGGGGCGCCAGATCCGACTTGAGATAAGCGAAAGTATCGGTATCCGCGCGGAGTTCTAGCTCCGCACGGTCCCATCGCCGCGCACGAGGTATTTGAAACTCGTCAACTGCGCCGCCCCCACCGGACCACGGGCATGCATCTTGCCGGTCGCTATGCCGATTTCCGCACCCATGCCGAATTCACCGCCATCGGCAAATTGGGTGGAGGCATTGTGCATCAGGATCGCACTGTCTACGCGTTCAAAGAAACGCTGAACGGCGGTGCTGTCCTCTGCCAGGATACAATCCGTATGGTCCGATCCATAGGTGCCAATATGGTCTATCGCGCCATCGACATCAGCGACCACTTTCGCCGCGATGATCATATCCAGATATTCGCGGCCGAAATCAGCCTCCTCTGCCACGGCGGAGCCACGAAGCCCCCTGCCCGCGCGCACCTCAACCCCTGCTTCAATCAGGGCGTTGATGGCCTGTTGCCCAAGGTCCACCGCCTCCGCATGCACCAGCAGGCATTCGACCGCACCACAGATACCGGGACGGCGGGTTTTGGCGTTCAGCACCACATCCAGTGTTTTTTGGGGATCGGCGGAAGCATCAACATAGATGTGGCAGATCCCTTCGAGATGGGCAAAGACGGGAACGCGGGCCTCCCGCTGGACAAGACCAACCAGCCCCTTGCCCCCGCGCGGCACAATTACGTCAATCACACCGGTCATCGTCAGCATTTCACTGACAGCGGCACGGTCCCTTGTTGGTACCAGCTGGATCGCATCGCCGGGCAGCCCTGCCTGTTCGATCCCGCGCACCATGGCCGCATGGATCGCACGGGAGGAATGAAAACTTTCCGACCCGCCACGCAAGATCACCGCATTTCCAGCCTTAAGGCAGAGTGCGCCCGCATCCGCCGTCACATTCGGGCGGCTTTCATAGATCACCCCGACGACGCCCAGCGGCGTGCGCACACGCTGGATATTAAGCCCGCTCGGCTGGTCCCATTCGGCCAGCACCTCCCCAACGGGATCAGGCTGTTCGGCAACCGCGCGCAGCCCATCGACGATACCGCGAATGCGCCCCTCGTCAAGCATCAGCCGATCCATCATCGCCTCCGTCAGCCCCTTGTCGCGGCCATAGGCGAGGTCGTCCTGATTGGCGGCTAAGATGTCGTTGCGCGCGTGCCAGACCGCATCCGCTGCACCGATCAGCGCCGCATGTTTGCGTTCCGCGCTTGCATGGGCCAGCGCCGCAGAGGCCGCTCTCGCCCGCGTACCGATTTCGGCCATCAGATTCGGGATGTTGGTCATATCATTCATGGATTTGGCCTTTGTGGAAATATCGGGAGCCTCCGGCGGGAGTATTTTCAGCAAGATGAAACATCAAAGTGCCATATCATCGCGGTGGATCAAAGCCGGGCGTCCCTGATAGCCAAGGATTGCGGCGATTTCTCCGGATTTTCGCCCCTTGATCTGCAGCGTTTCGGCTGCGCTATAGGCGACCAGCCCCCGGCCCAGGGTTTTGCCATCCGGATCAAGAATATCAATCGGGTCGCCGCGTTCGAATGTACCTGAGACCCCGGTTACACCCGCAGCAAGTAGTGATTTTCCGCCCGAAAGCGCCCGAGCTGCCCCTGCATCCAGCGTCAGCGCACCCTTGGGCTTCATCGAGGTAATCCAGCCTTTGCGCGCCGCCTGTGGTGTGGTCTGGGCAAGGAACCACGTGGTTGCGGCACCGTGTTCTATAGCGCGGAGCGGATTTTCCACCGCCCCCTTTGCGATCACCATCGCGCAACCCGCGCGCACAGCGGTTTTGGCGGCCAGCAGTTTGGTGCGCATCCCACCGCGCGCCATCTCGGAGGCCGCATCGCCCGCCATCGCCTCCACCTTCGGGGTAATCTCGGGCACGATCGCCAGCCGTGTTGCATTGGTGTCATGCTGCGGATTGGCGGTGTACAGCCCGTCGACATCGGACAGCAGCACAAGCTGATCCGCACCTATCGTCACCGCCACCTGTGCAGCAAGGCGGTCATTGTCGCCAAAGCGGATTTCATCCGTGGCCACCGTATCGTTTTCATTGACAATCGGCAGGGCACCCAGGCCAAGCAGCTGTTCAAGCGTTGCCCTTGAGTTCAGATAGCGCCGCCGATTGGCGCTGTCTTCCAGTGTGACCAGAACCTGCGCCGTGACGATACCATGCGGTGCCAGCGCCTCCTCATAAGCGCGGGCAAGACGTATCTGCCCGACGGCTGCAGCGGCCTGCGACTGATCCAGGGACAAAGCCCCCGCCGGCAGCCCAAGCACCCTGCGCCCGAGCGCGATCGAACCGGAGGACACCAGAACCACCTTGGCCCCCCGCTTGTGGTGGTGCGCGGTATCCTCGGCCAGACTACGCAGCCAATCCTGCCTGAGTTGCCCGGTTTCAGGATCCACGAGCAGCGCAGAGCCGATCTTGATGACCAGCCTTCGCGCCTTGCCAAGTTCCGGTATCACGGCTGCCACGGAGGATCCTCCTCCGCGCCTTTGGAAATACGCAGGCGATCCTCGTCGATTTCGGCCCGCAGCGCACGCAGCGTGTCAGTCACCCCTTCACGGCTGACACCCGACATCAGCAGAACCGGCATACCTATGGCCTCGGCCAGTGCTTCTTTCCGCTCATCGCGTTCCGTATCATCCAGCGCATCAACCTTGTTCAGAACCGTCACCCGCGGCTTTTCGGCAAGCGCGCCGCCGTAGGCTTCCAACTCGCCGATGATGGTGCGGTAATCCTCCACCACCGTATCAGAAGTGCCATCGACCAGATGCAGCAAGACCGAGCAGCGCTCCACATGCCCCAGGAAACGATCCCCGATCCCTTTGCCCTCATGCGCGCCTTCGATCAGCCCCGGAATATCGGCAATGACAAATTCAACGCCATCAACCCCAACCACGCCAAGGTTCGGGTGCAGCGTGGTAAACGGGTAATCAGCGATCTTTGGGCGTGCGTTGGATGTCGCCGCAAGGAAGGTCGATTTTCCAGCGTTCGGCAACCCCAGAAGCCCCACATCCGCAATCAATTTCAGGCGCAGCCAAAGTGTGCGCTCCACCCCTGGCTGACCGGGGTTCGCGCGGCGCGGTGCCTGGTTGGTTGCGGATTTGAAGTGAAGGTTGCCAAAGCCGCCATTGCCGCCCTTGGCCAACACAACCCGTTGTCCAACCTCCGTCAGGTCTGCAATGACCGTTTCCTGATCTTCATCAAGGATTTCCGTGCCCACAGGTACCCTGAGCACGATATCATCCCCATCAGCGCCCGTGCGTTGCTTGCCCATACCCGGCACGCCGTTCCTGGCAAAGAAATGCTGCTGATAGCGGAAATCGATCAGCGTGTTCAGCCCGTCCACCGCCTCTGCCACGACATCGCCGCCGCGCCCGCCATCACCCCCATCAGGGCCGCCATATTCAATGTATTTCTCACGCCGAAAGCTGACGCAGCCGCCGCCGCCGCCGCCAGAGCGGATGTAGACTTTGGCAAGGTCGAGGAACTTCATGTGGTCAGGGCCTTATGACAGGTTATGCGGGCGATAAAGGGTATTTTGGGTTTGCTCAACCCTACGGCCGGGCTGGCCATGCCGAACGGCCAGTCCTATTTTTCGTTTGGCTATCTCTTATACCTATCATATCAACAGCCTAGGCGATCTTCTTGATGTATGTCCAGGTTGCGACATTGGCGGCTCGTGCAACAGAATGGGTTTCCGCGTCCCCGAGGTATTCAAACCCCGCATTGGTCAGAACGCGGGCCGAAGCCGGGTTATCCTGAAACACCTGCGCAAAAATTGTCGCACAATCATGCGGGTTTGCAGCCAGTAGCGCTTCCACCGCTTCGGACGCAAGCCCTGTGTTCCAGAAAGCCGGCGCCACCCAATAGCCAACTTCGGACTGGCGGTGCGTCTTGTTGCCCATATCCATCCGATCAAGGCTGATCAGGCCAAGTACCTCCGCATGGCCGGATTTGGTGCCATCCATGGCCCAGATGTCCTCTGTCCGGCCCTCTGCCCAGGCGCGATGCAGGAAGGAATCCGTCGCCCCGGGTGGGAGCGGATGTGGAATGGATGAGGTGTTCATCGCCACCCGCTCATCGCCAGCGTAAAGCTCTATCAGACCAGAATCTGATTTTCGCAACGGGCGCAGGGTAAAACGCTCCGTTTCAATGGTCTGCTGGTTGACTATCGTGTCAATCTTCATGCCTTCGCTCCTCCGAAAAGCACATAAAGGACGCTTGCAACGGTCAATGCCGCCAACGCCCACATCAAATACCGTTCCGCAGCGCGCCCGGCGAGGCTGCGCGCGATTCTTTCCCCTGCATATGTCCAGATCGGGTGCAGTATGATCTGACAAGATAGTAAAGAAATGGCGATCACGGCTGTGGCCTGCAAGGGGGGGGTGCCAGAGGTGGTGAAAGTGGTGAACCCGGCTGTGATCATCGCCCAGGCCTTGGGGTTGAGCGGATGCACCGCAAGCCCGGCCAGAAATCCGGGAGCAGCCCCATCAGAAGCGCCCACATCCAACCGCATATTGGCCACCCGCCAGGCGAGCCAGCAGATATAGGCCGCAGAGATCCACTTCAGCGCCTCAAACAGCATGGGCACTGTCTCTGCCAACCCGAGCAGGCCAAACCCCATCGGCCAGACGATCAGCTGCTTGCCAAGCGCCACCCCCGCCACAAAAGGCAGGGCCCGACGCAGGCCAAACCGCGCGCCAGTCGCCATCAGCGCCATATTGGCCGGCCCCGGCGTGCCGACCTGGCTGGCGGCGAAAATCATAAAGCTACCTGTTGCAACGGCCATGTTGTGGCCTTTCTCCAAATGAAAAGGGGACCGGCGCTGCCGATCCCCCTGAAATGATATGCCTATCTAAGGTATCGGCTTATTCCGCGGCCTCCGCCTGTGGCATCACGGAAATGAAGGTGCGGCCCTTGAACCCTTTGCGGAAAGAGACGCGGCCTTCGGCGGTGGCGAAAAGGGTGTGGTCCTTGCCTTCACCCACGCCTTCGCCCGGCCACCATTTGTTGCCGCGCTGACGCACGATGATATTGCCCGGGATGACGTGTTCGCCACCGTATTTCTTCACACCAAGGCGACGACCGGCTGAGTCGCGCCCGTTACGGGAGGAACCGCCTGCTTTTTTATGTGCCATATCAGTCTCTCCTTACTTTGCGAGCTTCTTGGCCTGGGCAACCCAGCCCTCGCGCTCAATCCGGCCTCTGAAGTTCAGCTTTTCATCGAACTCCGCAATATCGGCCTTTTTCCATCCGGCGATCTGAGCGAAGGTGGTGACACCTGCCTCATTCAGCTTCTTCTCAAGCGCCGGGCCAACACCGGAAAGCTGCTTCAGATCGTCAGCTTCGGCTTTTGCGGCCTTTTTCGGGGCCTCTTTCTTCGGCGCAGGTTTGGTTTCGGCTTTGGCCTCCGCCTTCTTCGGGGCAGCTTTCTTTGCTGGTGCTTCGATTGCAGCAGCAGATACCGATCCTGCGCCAATCGCAGCCTTCACGCCGGACTTGTCGCCACCTTTTTCAAGGATGTCGGTGATCCGCAGAAGCGTGAGCTGCTGGCGGTGGCCCTTTGTGCGCTTGGAGGAATGCTTCCGGCGGCGTTTGACGAAGTGGATGAGTTTCTCACCTTTGATCTGGTCGATCACCTCGGCCTGCACAGCAGCACCCTCAATGGTCGGCGTGCCAACTTTGGCGCCAACCATCAGAATCTCGTTGAATTGAATCTTTTCGCCCGCATCAGCGGCGAGCTTTTCGACACGCAGCACATCGCCCGACTGGACCTTGTATTGCTTGCCACCGGTTTTCATAACCGCAAACATCTGTCTTTCCTTCGACTTTCGCGTTCTCCGGCCCCCGGATCATTCCGGGTGTCTCTGCCCTCTGGCACCTTAAACAGCGCGCTTTTACAGCGTATTCCATAGATAACACAGACGGCATTGCCGCCTGAAGCCGCGCTTATCTGTGGGATGGCGTATAAAGTCAAGCCAATACTGGTCTTGTATTGCCCTTTTCGAAACCCGCTTGGAGCAGCCGAAAACTTTCGATAGACAGCACAACAAAGCCGCAAAAGGTGCAAGTGATGCTCCCCCTTAACCCGTCAAAGATTCCCGAGCTCTATCAGACCGCCCGGTCACATCAGAAAAAGCGGGAGTTCACAAAAGCGCTTGACCTCTATAAAATAATCCTAAACGCCCGCCCCAACCTGGCAGAAGTACATTTCCAGATCGCGCAGATACATCTTTCCTCTGGCGATTATCGAAAGGCGTCAGAGGCCGCAATGCGCGCCATTTCCCTTAAACCGGGGGAAGATGCTTTGTGGAAAACTCTGGTTTCCGCAGTGACCAAGGCGGCAGATCCCGAGGTTACGGCCAAGGCGCTTGAAGTGGTCGCCTCTCTTTCGCTGTCGACAAAAGCCAAAGCCGAGTTACGGCAACGCCTGTCAGGCCAGCGAACCGCCACCAAAATCAGCACCGGTAACGCCGACCCGGCCGAAATTCAGGCCATCGTGAATGCTTTGAACTCACGTGACATAAACAAGGCCCTGCGCAGCGCGCGTGCCGTTTTGAAACGAAACCCGGACCTGCCCCTGGCCCATAACCTGCTTGCCGGTGCCTTGCAGGCGAAGGGGGACATGGCAAAGGCCGCCCAATCCTACCGCAATGCGATCAAGCTTGATGGCAACTACGGCGAGGCATACACCAACTATGGTCGGATGCTTGCGGAGCAGGGTGATCAGGCAGAGGCAATCCGGCAACTCGAAATCGCCCGATCGCTCCTGCCGAAGTCAAAACCCAACCTCGCCGCGCTTGGCAGAGCTTATGCAGCACAGTCTCAACGCCGTCAGGCGATCGAGGTTTATAACGACGCCATCCGGCACCATCCGAAAGACGCCGGGTTTTACCTTGCGCGTGCATGGCTGCACTATCAGAATAACGACCCAAAATCGGCGCTCACAGATATCAAAAAATGCGAGGCACTGGGCTTGCGTAACAGTGACGTTCTGGTCAAGCGTGCAAAAATCGAAAATGCCTCCGGTGACGGTGAAACCGCGCTACGGACCCTGGAACGCGCCCGCAAACTGGGGCCGTCAGACAGCGCGATCCTGGAAGCGAAGGCCTCCATCCTGCAATCGCAAGGGGATTTTGACGGTGCCAAGGACGCTTTTCTGTCGGCGATAGAACAATCCCCCACTGCGGGCACGCTTTATCGCCAATATGCAGCGTCCCATAAATTCACTGCCGATGACCCGCTAATCTCCACGATGAAAGATGTGATCAGCCGTGACAATCTGCCAGACATCGACCGCCTGTCGCTTGGATTTGCGCTGAGCAAGGCACTGGAAGACTGTGGAAACTATGCAGAATCCTTTGAGCACCTCAGCCGATCAAACACGATGATCCGCGAAAGATACCCCTACGACATCAAATCGCGGCGCAAGGAAATCGACCGGGTCAAAGACCTGTTTGTAAACTTCACCCCCCTCGGCCATCCGGCAACCGGCAGCAGCGATTACGCACCGATCTTTGTGACCGGGATGCCGCGATCCGGGACAACGCTGGTGGAGCAAATCATTTCCAGTCATTCAACCGTCACCGGCGGCGGCGAGGTTGGCCGCCTGTCGCGTCAATCCTATGCGCTTATGATGAAACCCGGCGACCTGCTGCCTGCAGATAAGCTGACCCCTGCGGATGTCGATGCCGTGGCTGCGGACTATGAACAGTTCATGCGTGAACTTCTACCCGGTTCCGATCGTGTCACCGACAAGTCGATCCAGACATACCTCATGATGGGGTTCGTTTGGCTTGCTTTGCCCAAGGCACGGATTGTCGTTGTACGCCGCGACCCGCGTGACAATCTGCTGTCGATCTATAAAAACGTCTTCCCTGAAGGATCGCATCTCTATTCCAACGACCTGAGCGACCTTGGCCAATATTACCGGATGTTCGTTGAAATGATCGACTTCTGGCGTGGGATTGCGCCAGACAGGTTCTATGAAATCCAATACGAAGATCTGATCGCAGACCCAGAGGTTCAATCACGTGCTCTGATCGACGCCTGCGGTCTGGACTGGGAAGATGCCTGTCTGAACTTCCATCAGAACAAACGTCGGGTTGATACTCTGTCGCTCTACCAGGTGCGTCAGCCGATTTACAAATCCTCGGTCAAAGGCTGGAAACGCTATGAAAAAGAGCTTCAGCCACTGTTTGCCGCACTGGGCGATCTTCTGCCTGAAAGCTGATCAGATATCTTCACCCTGGGAGAATTTTCCGACCGCTTCCCCCAGTGCATAAGACAGATCATTGTACATCGTATCAAAGGCCGAAAACAGCGCCGCGTTCATGCGCTGCCCCGCATCAGTCAGCGAAAATGCAATATAGGCTTCAATCTCTTGGTCCGTCAGCGGGCGGTAAGCCATGAAAAGATAGGACATTAGCCATTCTTCGGTATCGGCCCGTATTTGGGGTTCCTGCGACCAGACATCCCTGAGCATCTGATCGCTGGTCAGATCGGTACCAAACCCGCCTGCCCCGGACAGTCCGGCCATAAAGGCGAAATTGGAATTCAGCGCACCTTCGACGTTCTGTTCGATCAGGGCATTGGCGACAACATAGCGCCGGATCAGGTCAAGCCGTGGGTCATCGTGTTCAACAGCGCCATGGTAGCTGTCGACCACCCGCTCGGATACGGCATCTTCCAGAAGCGCCTGCCGACCCGTCAATTCCAGAGTGATAATCCGACGACCGAGATCAGACTCCCAAAAGACTATCGCCTCCGACAAATCCGCCCCCGCCATGGCGTCCGAGAACGCAGCTTCATAGGTCTCAAGCATCCAATCAACATCATAGATCGCGTCGATCTGATCGCTGAACCAGCCCGTATCGCGGCCCGGAAACATCTCTGCAGCCATTTCGTCGCCGTTGGTGCGCCCTTCCGCGCGCATCACATCCATAATTTCCGGAATGCGGAGCAGCTCTGTCAACTTCAGCACATCGCTTTGCGCAACGGCCGAAAACGCAAAACTCATCCACAAGAGGGCCGAGGTCAACAGACGATACATGGCGTTCCTT
>CAYTUW010000026.1:0-18906 GCA_964441435.1 uncultured Rhodobacterales bacterium | reverse complement strand
GAAACTTGAGCTGATGTTCCCGGCGGATCAGGAGGCGGAGGCCACCCTTGAAACGCTTGGTCGTCAGTAGCCGCGCCAGATCCAGCCGCCGCCATAGATGCGCGGGCTGTCCATATCATAGAACACACAGGCCTGTCCGGGGGAAACCCCTTCCTCCGGGGTCAGCAGTTCAACCTCTGCCTCCGTGGCCGAAAGCGGCCGGATCACGGCGTCTTGCGGCGGGCGGGTGGAACGGACCTTGACGCCGAGATGCCATTCGTCGCGGCTGTCAAAGGGCGCGTCCCCCAGCCAGTTGATTTCACGCACCGGCACCTTGCGGGTTGCAAGCATCTCTTTCGGGCCGACGACAACGCGTTTGTTGTCAACGTCAAGCTTCACCACATAAATCGGTTCCGCCAGCCCGCCGACACCAAGGCCGCGCCGCTGGCCAACCGTATAATGGATCACCCCGTTGTGCTGCCCCAGCACGCGCCCATCCGCATGCACGATGTCACCAGGTTCCGCAGCACCCGGGCGCAGCTTTTCGATGACCGATGCGTAGTTTCCATCCGGCACAAAACAGATGTCCTGGCTGTCCGGTTTGTCAGCCACCGCCAACCCGTATTTCGCCGCCAGCGCGCGGGTTTCATCCTTGCTTTTCAGATGGCCGAGCGGAAAGCGCAAATATTCCAGCTGTTCCGGCGTGGTGGAAAACAGAAAATAGCTTTGATCACGGTTGGCATCGGCCGCCGCATGGAGTTCCGGCCCGTTCGGCCCCATGGCACGTTGGATGTAGTGCCCCGTGGCCATGCAATCGGCATCCAGATCACGCGCGGTTTCCAGCAGGTCCTTGAACTTGACCCGCTCATTGCAGCGAATGCAGGGCACAGGGGTTGCCCCGGCGAGGTAGCTGTCAGCGAATTCGTCAATCACCGCGTCTTTGAATATGTTTTCATAATCGAGCACATAATGGGGAAAGCCCATTTCTTCTGCCACGCGGCGCGCATCGTGGATGTCGATACCTGCACAGCAGGCGCCCTTTTTGGCGAGCGCCGCCCCGTGATCGTAAAGTTGCAGGGTGACGCCAACAACATCATACCCTTCCTCCGCGAGCATTGCGGCGACAACGGAGCTGTCAACACCGCCCGACATTGCGACAACCACGCGCGTTTCGCCCGGCGTTTTTGCAAAGCCGAGAGAGTTCAGTTTGGTGGTTGGCTGGTCGAGCGCCATGGCGGCTCCTTTCAATCGAGCGGAATATAGGAAAATGCGAGCGACTAACAAGGGGGCGGTTTCACCTTCCTTTAACGCTGTTTGATACAGGGTGGCGCAAGCAAATGAGAGGGGTGAACGATGTTCCTGAAGAAAGTGGATGGCCCGCGGGCGGTAACCTTGCCCGATGGTACGGTGTTTTCACTGGCAGATTTGCCGCCGGCTGATACACGGCGTTGGGTCGCTTCGCGCAAGGCTGCGGTTGTCAAAGGGGTGTGTTACGGGCTGATTCCCCTGGCGGACGCATTAACCCGTTGGGGGTTGAGTGAAGAAGAATTCAACAGCTGGAAATGGGCCGTAGAAAACTTTGGGGAGACCGGCCTCAAGGCAACGCGACTGCAAAACATGCGATAATCGCCCCACTTTTGCCGCATGGCGGATGCTTTGGAACACATTGAAAACAAAGATAAAACAAAATGTGCCGCTCCGGTTGCATTCTGGCAACAAATACCCGTGGGATCATCAACTAAACACGTTAAGCGATAGTAACCTGAGGTTAACCATTATTATGAATTGTGTGGGGCAGACGAAGGGAAAATAGCGGAGAAGCACGAATGCGAGTACTACTCGTCGAGGATGACCCCACAACATCGAAAAGCATCGAATTGATGCTGACCCATGCAAACCTGAATGTCTACTGCACCGACCTTGGTGAGGAAGGGATAGATCTGGCCAAACTCTATGACTACGATCTGATCCTGCTTGACCTCAACCTGCCTGATATGAACGGGCATGATGTGCTGCGCCAGTTGCGGCTTGCCAAGATAGAAACGCCGATCCTAATCCTGTCCGGTGCGGATGACACCGAAAACAAGATTAAGGGTTTTGGATTCGGTGCGGATGACTATCTGACGAAACCGTTTCATCGTGAAGAACTGGTGGCGCGGATTCACGCGATTATCCGGCGATCAAAGGGGCATAGTCAGTCCATCATTAAAACCGGCCAGATCAATGTCAATCTGGACGCCAAGACCGTGGATGCTGGTGGCAAAACCGTTCATCTGACCGGGAAAGAATACCAGATGCTGGAGTTGCTTTCCCTGCGCAAGGGGACAACCCTGACCAAGGAAATGTTTCTGAACCATCTATACGGGGGGATGGATGAACCGGAACTGAAAATCATTGATGTTTTCATCTGCAAGCTGCGCAAAAAGCTGACCGAGGCGACTAGCGGCGAAAACTACATTGAAACGGTTTGGGGCCGCGGCTATGTGCTGCGCGACCCGGAAGTGGAAACCATGCCGGCCCAGGTTGCGCTTGGCGCCTGACCATATGGTTGTTTTCCATCCTTGCCAGGGTCAGGGCGTGCGTCCTGACCCTAGACCTGATCGCAGAACACTCCTATCACTTGGGGAGTATCTGCGGAGGGCGAAATGCCGGGATTTTCATCAACACCAGTTGAAGACCTGACAGGAACAGAAGCCAAGGTTGAACTTGATCGTCTGGCGCAGCTGCTGAATGCGGCCAATCTGGCCTATCATCGTGATGATGACCCCGATCTTTCGGATGCGGATTACGACGCGCTGAAGCGGCGGAACGCGGAAATCGAGGCGCGGTTTCCCAAGCTGAAACGCAAAGATTCCCCAACCGAACAAGTTGGTGCGGCGGTTCAGTCCGGCTTTGGCAAAGTGACCCATCAGGTTGCGATGCTATCCCTTGGGAACGCCTTTGACGATGATGATGTTGCTGAGTTCGACCAGCGTATTCGCAAATATCTTGGCCTGAACCCGGAGGAGACGCTGCATTACACGGCAGAGCCGAAGATCGACGGGTTAAGCCTGTCGCTACGCTATGAAAACGGCCTGCTGGTTCAGGCCGCGACCCGTGGCGATGGTACCACTGGTGAAAATGTCACCGCGAATGCCCGCACCATTTCCGATATTCCCGAATCCCTGATTGGTGCGCCGGATATTCTGGAGGTGCGTGGTGAGGTTTACATGGCGCATGATGATTTCCTCACGCTGAATGAACGCCAGGTCAGCGCCGGGGAAAAGCAATTTGCCAACCCCAGAAACGCCGCTGCCGGTTCCCTGCGGCAGCTGGATTCCACCATTACCCAGGCCCGCCCGCTAAAGTTTTTTGCCTATGCCTGGGGCGCGTTGTCACAATCGTTGGCGGATACGCAGATGGATGCGGTCAACAGGCTTGCGGCGCTGGGGTTTTCGACCAACCTGCTTACGCGGCTATGTGCCGGGCCGGCGGAACTTCTGTCTTGCTACCGGGATATCGAAGCACAGCGCGCGACCCTCGGATATGATATTGACGGGGTGGTTTACAAGGTAAACGATCTGGCTTTGCAAGCGCGCCTGGGTTTTCGCTCAACCACACCACGCTGGGCGATTGCACATAAATTCCCAGCGGAACTTGCCTGGACCCGGCTCGACGGGATCGACATACAGGTTGGGCGCACCGGGGCGCTGTCGCCAGTGGCCCGGCTTCAGCCGGTGACGGTTGGCGGTGTGGTTGTGTCAAATGCCACGCTGCACAATGAGGATTATATAAAAGGGCTGGATTCCCGTGGTGAAACCATTCGGGATGGCAAGGATATCCGTGTTGGTGATTGGGTGCAGGTTTATCGCGCCGGGGATGTCATTCCAAAAATTGCCGATGTCGACCTTGAAAAACGCCCGGAAGGGACCATCCCGTTTGTTTTTCCAACAACATGCCCGGAATGTGGATCAGACGCGCTGCGCGAAGGGGGGGACGCTGTCCGCCGTTGCATAGGTGGGTTAATTTGCCCCGCGCAGGCTGTTGAAAAGCTTAAACATTTCGTGTCACGTTCCGCTTTTGACATCGAAGGATTGGGCGCCAGACAGATTGAATCTTTCTATTCGGATGACAGGCTTCCCCTACGGGAGCCAGCGGATATATTCACCCTGGCTGCACGGGATTCAACAAACCTCTCCAAGCTTAGGAATCGCGACGGTTGGGGAAAAAAATCCGCCGAAAACCTGTTTGCGGCGATTGATGCGCGCCGTGAAATCCCGCTCAACCGGTTTATCTACGCGCTTGGTATCCGCCATGTCGGGGAAAGTGCCGCGAAACTTCTGGCGCAGCATTACGGAAGCTGGGCGGCTTTTGCCGCGGCGATGACATCTGCCGAAGTCGGGCAGGGGGCAGCCTGGAAAGATCTGGTTGCAATAGACGGCGTCGGGGCGGTGCTGGCGGCCTCTGTTGTGAAGGTGTTCCAGCAGGATGCCGAACGCAACTCTATCGACCGGCTTGTCAGGGAACTCGACATTCAGGACGTTGCTGCGCCGGAGGCAGCCAACAGCCCGGTGGCCGGGAAAACGGTGGTCTTTACCGGGACACTGGAAAAAATGACGCGGGCAGAGGCCAAGGCGCGGGCAGAGGCGCTTGGTGCCAAGGTTTCCGGTTCGGTTTCGGCAAAAACAGACCTTGTCGTTGCTGGCCCAGGTGCTGGATCCAAGGCGAAAAAAGCGACCGACCTCGGCATTGAAATAGTGGATGAGGATGGCTGGCTCGCCCTGGTCAGAGACGTATGACGGGGCGGCCGGAAACATTGTTTCCGCTGTTTGCCGGGCTTGAGAGCCTGACCGGAATTGGGCCGAAGTCCGCAACGCATTTCGCCCAAATGCATGTCGAGAAACCCCGGGACCTTCTGTTTACCTTGCCACATTCCGTTATCGATCGGCGGCGGCGCGCCACGCTTCGCGGCGTAGAGATTCCGGCGGTCATTACGGTAGAGGTGACAATCGGTGCCCATCAACCGCCACGTGCCCGCGGGCGCCCTTACAGAGTTGCGGTTGAGGATGCCGAGGAAGGGTTTTCTGTCGTCTTTTTTCACGCCAAGCCGGATTACCTGCAACGCATCCTGCCGACCGGGCAGCGCCGCCTGATTTCCGGGCGGGTCGAATATTTCGATGGCGTTGTTCAAATGGTGCACCCTGATCACATATTACGGTTGGACGAGGCGGATGCGTTGCCGGACTTCGAGGCGGTCTACCCGCTGACGGCAGGGGTGACGCAAAAACAGATCAGGCGGGCGGCGGCGTCGGCTGTTGCGTCGGCACCGGCACTGGCGGAATGGATCGACCCGCAGCTGCTATCGCGTGAGGGCTGGCCCAGCTGGCTCGATGCCCTTGTTTCGGCGCATAATCCCAAGGGGCTGGATTTTCTCGACAGCCCATCGCGGAAACGGCTGGCCTATGATGAATTTTTTGCCCACCAGTTGACCCTTGCGCTTGCCCGTTCGCGCAGCCGCGCGCGGCGCGGTGTTGCCAGTGTTGGGGGGGGGCACCTGCGCAAAAAAATTATCGCCGCGTTACCCTATAAGCCGACCCGCGCGCAGCATCGGGCTGCTGATGAAATTGCCGCTGATATGGCTGCAACAACGCGGATGAACCGGCTTTTGCAGGGCGATGTCGGGGCCGGAAAGACGCTGGTCGCCCTGCTGGCGCTGCTGGTCGCGGTAGAGGCCGGAGGGCAGGGGGTGATGATGGCGCCAACCGAAATTCTAGCGCGACAACATCTGGCCGGGTTACAGTCGCTTGTTGCGCGGTCCGGGGTGCAGATCACGCTGTTGACCGGACGCGATAAAGCAGCGACGCGGCGGGAAAAGCTGGCCGCGCTGGCGAAGGGGGACATAGATATCCTGGTTGGTACGCATGCGGTATTCCAGCCGGATGTCACTTTCCATGACCTTCGGCTTGCAGTGGTTGATGAACAACACCGATTTGGGGTGCGGCAACGCCAGATGCTTGGTGAAAAGGGCCGGGCGGTTGATGTTCTGGTTATGACGGCGACACCAATCCCAAGATCGCTGACGCTTGCGCAATATGGCGATATGGATATTTCGATACTCGACGAAAAACCTGCCGGACGGAAACCGATCAGGACGGCGATGGTATCCACATCCCGCCTCGCAGAAGTTTTTGACCATCTGAAAACCGCCATTGCGGCGGGGCAGCAGGCCTATTGGGTATGCCCGCTGGTCGAGGAAAGTGAGACACTGGATTACACAGCCGCTGAAGAACGGTTCAAGTCCCTGCGTGCAGCCTTTGGCGATGGGGAGGTGGCGCTGGTTCACGGTCAAATGGCCTCCGAGGAAAAAGACGCGGCGATGGCCGCGTTTCAGTCCGGGAAAGCAAAGCTGCTGGTGGCGACCACGGTGATCGAAGTGGGTGTGGATGTTCCTGCGGCTTCCATCATGGTGATCGAACGGGCCGAAAGCTTTGGCCTGGCGCAGTTGCATCAGCTGCGCGGACGGGTTGGGCGGGGAAATGCGGAGTCAACCTGTCTGCTGCTTTATCAGGCGCCATTATCAGAATCCGCAAGGTTACGCCTGTCAACGCTACGGGACACGGATGACGGATTTCATATTGCGGAGGTAGACCTCCAGATGCGGGGTGCTGGTGATGTGCTTGGCCATGCGCAAAGCGGGTTGCCACAATTCAGGATTGGTAACATGGAAGGGCAGCCCGGCCTGATGACCATCGCCCGGGATGACGCACGTAAATTGTTGAATGACGATGCGGAGTTGAAAACCCCACGCGGCCAGGCGGCCCGGGTATTATTGTGGCTGCTGGAGCAGGACAGAGCAATCTCTTTACTTTCAGTGGGTTAGATCATTTTTCACGAAATGTTCTCAAATGTTCCTAAAAAGTTCTTTACATTGCGTTAACCATATGAGAACAAAGTGGCAACACGGTTAACAGCAAGATGCAGGTCCCAAAATGTTGAAAGATATCAAGGAAGTTATCCAGCGCCCCGGTGCCACCTTTCTACAGGATCTGGCGGGTGCTGCTGCGCTGTGTCTGATGTTGGCGACCGTTTTGTTGTTGCCAGGATCTGTCTGATTTCGATTTCTGCCCGCGTTCTCTGCCCGGTAATACCTGCATCCTGTCCCCATTGATGCGCTGTGAATCACCTGTTGTTCGCCTCAATTACCGACCTCTTCCAGAGTAACGCATACCTGCCGCCACGTGTCCCGCGTGGCGGCTTTTTATTGTCACACCAGAATCCCCATTCGCAATCCGCCCCAATGTCTGTTGCCAATCCGGATTGGGGCTGACAGATCTTTCATCAGCTTGAATTCGCCGCCACCCATATCACGCCGATAGACCTGTAGCAGAAACGGCGATTGGCTTGCGCCGGCTTTTAATCCGACACGATCGTCAAAGATACGTCGGTTCCGGCAATGTGCCGTGTTCCAGACCGGGTCATCGCCCTGAGGGTGGGAGAATTTCATATTGTGGGTACCAAGATAGCCGTTCCGGTCAACGGCGGCACAGAACACCACCTTGTTATCAAATTCGAGAGCAGGTTCCTGATATTCAGGAAGAACACGATCCCCAAACTCTGTAAACTTGGTGAGATGTTGTTTTGGGTCGCTTCCCTCGATCTCGAGGTAGAGCTCGTCAAACAGCTCCGCCTCGGTGATTTCCCCATCGGCAATAGCAATGCTGAAGCGTCTGGCAATGCGCCCTGCGACTTCCTGGACGTAAGAAATCAGACGTGAATCATCACTGCTGCCCCCAAGCGCAACTGTGTCCTGCACCAGTTGTTCGGACTTGTCGATCAAGGCGTTTGCCCTTGCCCTGGTCTGATGAATGCCGGCGCCTGTTCCCTCAACCGCTTCGCCGAGGCGGCGAAACTCCGGTTCGAACCTGCCGACAGCGGTCGCCACCTCTCCGACGCGGCGGGAAATCGATTCTGATTCCGTGACGATCGAAGTGACATTGCTCGTGATTTCACTGAGTGCACCATCAGCCCGTTCGGATTCGGTGATCACGGTTTTTGCCGATTGCGCTACTTCACCGCTTTCGTCGCGCAGGATGCCGACGTTTTCCGACAGATCGGTCACATTTTCCGAGATACCGGCAGCTGCGGTTGCGGTTTTGCGCGAAAGTTCGTTGATTGCCTCTGCTACAACGGCAAAGCCGCGACCCGCATCACCGGCGCGTGCCGCTTCGATTTTCGCATTTATGGCGAGGATATTGACCTGCTTGGCAATGCTGGCGATTTCATTGTTGTTGTTCTGAACGGCATTCAGGGCGTTTACTAGATTTTCCATATGGGTGCCGAGCGACCCAACCCATTTTGCGACCGATGTGGTATGCTTTCCGGCCGCGCGGATGTCATTGACAGAGTTTTCGATAAAGCTCTGTGTATGGCGCGCGTTTTCTACGACCCGCTGGGAAGCATCCTGAACCTGGTCGGTAGCGCCTTTGACGTCATCAACCCCGGAATGAAGCTGTTCAAGGGTCTGAAGCTGTGCGCTAACCTCCGCATCAATTTGATCAAGGTATCCAGCGATATCAACAAGTTCCAACCCAAGACCCGCCGCGCTATCGGTCAGGCGCGTCAGCGTTTCTTGCTGCGGGGCGACATCGGGAAAGTTGTGATTGGGAATCATCATGTACCTCTTGAACTGGCCAAGGGGTACCTTTTGAATCTTTCGGTATGATTAAGCCATGTAGCCCTGCGCCGCTGCGTCAAAAGCCTCTAACGCCGTATCGAGCGCCAGCATTATTGATCCATGGCGGTTTTTATAGTCCCGCGCCGGTGCCAGCACTTTGAGGTCCTCAAACGGGGCAGCAGGCGTGGTTTCCGACCCGTTCAGCATATCCCGCAGCTGATCACGCGCTAAAAGGATTGCCGCCCGGTCCTGCCCGATGATGGCAGCGGACACAACCGAGGCCGCCGCCTGCCCAAGGGCGCAAGCTTTGATATCCTGGCCGTAGGCGCTGACCTTTCCGTCGGAAACATCCATATCTATTGTCACGGTTGAACCGCAAAGCGGCGCGCGTTTACGCACCGTCGCCTGCGGCGATTCCAGACGGGCGTGGTGGGGAATATCCGCCGCCAGCGCCAGAATGCGGGTAGAGTAGAGCGTGATAAGATCACTGTCGGCCACGGGTTTTCCTTTCGCCTTACCTGCCATAGATAGGGAAAACGAAGGACGAGGCAAAGGGGCCAATATGCGTTTTGATCCAGAGGCACTGAAGTTTAATGATCAGGGGCTGTTGCCGGTGATCGCGCAGGAAGCGGAGACCGGTGAGATTCTGATGCTCGCCTGGATGAACGCCGAAGCGGTGCGCCGCACGATTGAAACAGGGCGCGTCACCTACTGGTCGCGTTCGCGTGGCGAATTCTGGGTGAAAGGCGCGACATCAGGTCACCATCAGGCGCTGATTGAGCTGCGGATCGACTGTGACCGTGATTGCCTTCTGGCGTTGGTCAAACAGACCGGCCCGGCCTGTCATACCGGGCGGCGGAGCTGTTTTTACACGGCGGTGCGTGACGGGGCTGAGGTTATTCTGACGGAGCCGGTCGGATAGAGATTTCTTGCCTCCCCTCTCGGCGGGAAACCCGCCTGTCAGGCAATGGGCGAGGATATTTCTGGACAGATGAAGCCTGGATCACAGGCCAACCATGCGCCTGATATCGGCGGGGGTTGCACCATCTTTGCGGTATGTGCGGATCGCGCGGGCGTCGTCCCGTTTAGCGAGCCGTTTCCCGTTGTCATCGCGGATCAGGCGATGATGATGGTAGATAGGTGTTGGAAGATCAAAAAGGTGCTGCAGGATGACCTGCACTGCTGTGAAATCAAACAAATCCTCACCTCGTAAGACATGGCTGATTTTCTGGTCGGCATCATCAAAGCAGGACGCAAGGAAGTAAGCGACAATATTTTCATCCTTGCGGGACAGGACGATATCGCCGATTTGCCTTTGGGCCTTTTGTGGGTCGATATGGTGAACACCAGTGTGGAGTGGCCCACTTTCAAAAAACCGAAGTTGTGCAGGATCAAGGAGTGAAAGGGCCCGTTCAAGGTTAATACGCAACGCATCACCTGGGGCGCGCGTTTTCATATTTCGCCCGCGACATGTGCCGGGATAGGGGACGGGCAGCACCCCTTCCTGTGGCGCGGAAGCGGCCGCGCGGATATCAGCGCGTGAACAGGAGCAGGGATATAGCAGGTCTTTTGAGATTAGGCGTTCGAGGCGCTGATTATAGCGCGCAAGATGATTGGACTGGCGATGGATTTCACCATCCCAAGTCAGGCCGAGCCAGGTGAGATCCTGAACAATCAACGCTTCCCACTCTGGTTTGGAGCGTTGCAGGTCGGTATCTTCCATGCGCAACAGAAACTTCCCGCCCTCGGCGCGCGCCATATCATGGGCCAGAATTGCGGAATAGGCGTGCCCCAGATGCAGAGGGCCGGTTGGCGAGGGCGCAAATCTTGTTACAAAGTCAGTCATTTGCCGGGTGATCTTTAAGCCAGGATTGCCAGGCCGTTTTGGCACGGTCGGTATAGGCCTTGTAGCGGTCTTTGCGCCCCCGACGCCCGCCTTTCAGCCCTTCGACCGGGCGAAACAGGCCGAAGTTCACATTCATTGGCTGAAATGTCCTGGCCTCCGCCCCGCCGGTGATGTGATGGATAAGGGCACCCATGGCGGTATCCTGGGGCGGGGCCGCGAGCGGATTGCCAAGGATTTCAGACGCGGCCATGCGCCCGGCCAGAAGCCCCATTGCGGCGCTTTCGACGTAGCCCTCAACCCCGGTGATCTGACCGGCAAAACGCAGGTTGGGCCGGCTGCGCAGGCGCATCTGATCATCCAGCAGTGTCGGGGAGTTGATGAAAGTGTTGCGGTGGATGCCGCCAAGGCGCGCAAAGCTGGCGCTTTCCAGGCCAGGAATCATCCGAAAAACATCGGCTTGCGCGCCGTATTTCATCTTTGTCTGAAAGCCGACCATGTTCATCAGAGTGCCAAGCGCATTGTCATGGCGCAGCTGCACCACCGCATAGGGCTTTTCATCGGGCTTGTGGGGATTGGTCAGGCCCACCGGTTTCATCGGGCCGAAACGCAGGGTTTCACGGCCGCGTTCGGCCATGACCTCGATCGGTAGGCAGCCGTCAAAATAGCCTGCGGTTTCGCCTTCGCGGAATTCGGTTTTGTCAGCGGCAAGCAGGGCATCAATGAAGGCTTCATACTGATCGCGGGTCATCGGGCAGTTGAGATAGGCCTTTTGTTCGGCCTCCGTTTCGCCCTTGTCATAGCGGGACTGCATCCAGGCAACGGACATATCAACGCTGTCGGTATAGACGATGGGGGCGATTGCATCAAAGAAGGCAAGGCTTTCTGCCCCGGTGGCGCGGGCGATGCTATCTGCAAGCGCGCCGGACGTCAGCGGGCCGGTGGCGATGATCCAGTGGCCATCGGCGGGAAGGGCAGTGATTTCACCTTCGCTGACCGTAACCTTCGGATGGGCACGCAGGGCGGCGGTGACATCCTCGGCGAAAGGATCGCGGTCAACCGCAAGGGCACCGCCAGCGGGAAGTTGATGGCGGTCTGCCATTTGCATGATCAACCCGCCCGCAGCCCGCATTTCCCAATGGAGCAGCCCAACGGCGTTTTGTTCATCATCGTCAGACCGGAAGGAATTGGAGCAGACCATTTCCGCAAGATTGCCGGTCTGATGGGCGAAGGTTCCGACCTTCGGGCGCATTTCGTGGATGACCACGTCAATTCCCATATTGGCGGCCTGCCAGGCGGCTTCGCTCCCGGCCATGCCGCCACCGATGATATTAAGGGAAGGGGCCATATTTGTTCCTGCGTCAAAAGGCGTTTGAAAACGCCTTCTATGCGGTTTTGAAACCGCATGAAAGCCGCTTTGAAGCGGCTTGCCCTTTGGATTTCCACCAAACGACAGAGGAATTTACTTTCGCTGAAGCAGATCCCAGCGGTTGTCGTGAAGGTCGCGGAACACTGCGACAGTTCCGTAGGGTTCGTGACGGGCGGGTTCCTCAAACACGACACCCGCTCTACACATCGCCTGATGTTTGGCGGCAAAATCATCGGTTTCGAGGAAATAGGCGACCCGTCCGGCCCCGGCCTGACCGAGGCCCTTGACCTGATCGCCGACAGCGCGGGCGATCAGAAAGGCGGTTTCGGCCCCCGGATGTGGCGCCATGACAACCCAGCGTTTGCCGGGTTGCGGCGTATCCTCTACCAGGTGAAAGCCAAGGCAGCGGCTGAACCAGTCAATCGCGCGATCATAGTCATCTGTAAGGTAGGTGACGAGGCCGAGTTTATTCACCGGTATCGCTGTTTTCCTCTTCCTCGTCTTCATCATTTTCGGCGATCCAGGCCACCGATACCACGGTTTCACCCTTTCCGGTGTTGAACACCTTGACCCCGCCAGCCGAGCGCGAGCGGAAGCTGATGCCGTTGACCGGGCAGCGGATCGACTGCCCCTTGGAGGTGGCGAGCATGATCTGATCGCCCATCTCAACCGGGAAGCAGGCGACAATCGCACCGCCTTTCATCGCCGCGACCCCCATGCCGCCCCGTCCGCTGACGCGGTAATCATGGCTGGAGGTCAGGTTGCCCGCGCCACTTTGGTTGAGCGTCACCAGCAGGTTGTTGGCAGCCAGCATTTCCTGATAGCGGTCTTCGGACAGTTCGCTGTCCGTATCCTCCGCCGCATCATCATCAGACGCATCGCTGCCAAATTCGCCACGGAACCGCTTGATAAAGGCATTGCGTTCATCCGGCGTTGCCTCGAAATGGCGGATGACAGACATCGAAACGACCTCATCATCGCCGGTGAGTTTCACGCCACGCACCCCGACAGAGGCACGGGAGTTGAACACCCGCACATCGGTCGACGGGAAGCGGATGGCGCGGCCGGATTTGGTGACGAGCATCACGTCATCCTCATCCGAACAGATGCGCGCGTTGATGAGGCGGGTATTTTCGTGGTCGCCCTCAAACTTCATCGCGATTTTGCCGTTACGCATGACATTGACAAAATCGGACAGCTTGTTGCGCCGCACGGTTCCGGCAGAGGTGGCAAAGACCACCTGCAGGTTGTCCCATTCCGTATCCGGCACATCGACCGGCATGATCGCGGCAATCGACACGCCGGGCGGAATTGGCAGGATGTTCACGATCGCCTTGCCCTTTGCGGTGCGGCCGCCCTGGGGCAGGCGCCAGGTCTTGAGCTTGTAGACCATGCCATCGGTGGTGAAGAACAGAAGCTGCGTATGGGTGTTGGCAACAAAGAGCGTGGTGACCACGTCCTCCTCTTTGGTTTGCATGCCTGACAGGCCCTTGCCACCGCGTTTCTGGGCGCGGAAATCAGCCAGAGGCGTGCGTTTGATCCAACCGGCAGAGGTGACGGTGACAACCATATCCTCTTTTTCGATCAGATCTTCGTCTTCCATATCGCCGGACCAGTCGACAATCTCGGTACGGCGCGGCACGGCGAATTGGTCGCGGACCTCTTTCAGCTCATCCGCGATGATCGCCATTATCCGGTCGCGCGACCGCAGAATATCGAGGTATTCCTTGATCTTGGCCGCAAGTTCTTCAAGCTCATCGGTGACTTCCTTCACGCCGATCTGAGTCAGGCGTTGCAGGCGTAGATCGAGGATCGCGCGGGCCTGGGTTTCGGACAGGTTATAGGTGCCGTCCTCATTGGCCTTATGGGTCGGATCGTCAATCAGCGCGATATAGTCGAGGATGTCCTGCGCGGGCCAGCGGCGTTCCATCAGCTTGGCGCGGGCTTCTGCTGCATCAGCAGAACTGCGGATCGTGTTGACGACCTCATCAATATTGCTGACCGCCACGGCGAGGCCGCAAAGGATATGGCTGCGCTCGCGCGCTTTGCGCAATTCAAACGCGGTGCGGCGTGCCACAACTTCTTCGCGGAAGTCTATGAAAGACGTCAGGAATTTGCGCAGCGTCAACTGCTCTGGCCGCCCACCGTTAAGCGCCAGCATATTGGCCCCAAATGAGGTTTGCATCGGGGTGAAGCGGAACAGCTGATTGAGCACCACTTCGGGTGTGGCGTCGCGTTTCAGCTCCACCACCACGCGCACGCCGACACGGTCGGATTCGTCCTGAACGTGGGAAACGCCTTCGATCTTCTTGTCGCGGACCTCTTCGGCGATCTTCTCGATCATCGAGGCCTTGTTCACCTGATAGGGAATTTCGTCGATGACAATCGCGTAGCGGTCCTTGCGGATTTCTTCGACTCGCGTTTTGGCGCGGATCACGACGGAACCACGCCCTTCGAGATAGGCTTTTCGTGCCCCCGAGCGGCCAAGCATGATACCGCCCGTCGGAAAATCCGGGCCGGGGACATACTCAATAAGCTGTTCGGAACTGAGATCCGGCTCCTCAATCAGGGCCAGCGTTGCATCAACCACCTCACCAAGGTTATGGGGCGGGATATTGGTGGCCATGCCCACCGCGATACCACCTGCGCCATTGACCAACATGTTCGGGAAGCGAGAGGGCAGAACAGTCGGTTCCCGATCCTTGCCATCATAGTTGTCCTGAAAATCAACTGTATCCTTGTCGATATCCGCAAGAATAAAGGCTGCGGGTTTGTCCATCCGCACTTCGGTATAGCGCATCGCGGCGGCGTTATCACCGTCCATCGAGCCGAAGTTGCCTTGCCCATCAAGCAAGGGTAGGGACATCGAAAAATCCTGCGCCATACGCACCAGCGCATCATAGATCGCGCTGTCACCATGAGGGTGGTATTTCCCCATGACATCACCCACCGGGCGGGCCGATTTGCGGTAAGATTTGTCGTGGCTGTTGCCGGTTTCATGCATCGCGTAAAGGATGCGCCGATGCACCGGTTTCAGCCCGTCACGCAGGTCCGGAATCGCGCGGGAAACGATAACCGACATCGCATAGTCGAGGTAACTCGACCGCATTTCATCAGAGATCGAGATTGACGGCCCATCATAGGCCGGACGTTCAGGAGGAGTTTCACCCGTGATTTCAGGGGGTTCTGGTGTGTCGCTCAACTTATTTACCGCTCTGGCGTGATCATTCTAGATTTTGTTGTCACACTTATATCAGACCCACGATATGGGGCGCAATGGGGCAGGGGACGTGCTTTTGTCAGCCACCGCATATATCTGCTAACAGATTGTATATATTGATTAATATTTCACACATGCCATGATTGCCGTAAGGGGTCAAAGAAGGAGGCAAACATGCAGGCCAGGGAAACAGAACTGATGCTTAAGGGGTATGGGCTGACAACGGCGGAACTTTTCTACCATATGCCGGACTACCCCCATGTCCTGAACAGCTTTGTCTGGCAGGAATATGATCTGGCACCGGATCACGAAAGGTTATTTGAATTCATAGGGTTCTGGAAAGAAGAGATCGAAGGGCCACTGCATTCCGTGCGGTTTTGCCACCGCCGCATGTTGTCATCCGGTGAATGGCGAAACCAGGTGGGGGAATTTCATATTCACTGAAGCGCGCGCGCCGCCTCTATTGCGAAATAGGTCAAAATGCCATCGCAGCCTGCGCGTTTGAAGGCCATCAGGCTTTCCATCATCGCCGCGTCGCCGTCGATCCAGCCATTTTGGGCCGCCGCCCGGATCATCGCATATTCGCCAGAGACCTGATAGGCGAAGGTCGGTGCACCAAAATGCGCCTTCACCCGACGGCAGATGTCGAGATACGGCATGCCGGGTTTGACCATCACCATATCCGCCCCTTCGGAAAGGTCACGCTGGACAAGGCGCAATGCCTCATCCGAGTTGGCCGGGTCCATTTGATAGGTTTTCTTGTCACCCTTCAGCGCAGCGCTGGCCCCAACCGCATCGCGGAACGGACCGTAGAAGGCAGAGGCGTATTTTGCCGCATAGGACAGGATTGCCACATCGCGGTGGCCTTCGGATTCCAACGCCTGCCGGATGGCCCCAATGCGCCCATCCATCATATCGCTGGGCCCGAGGATATCTGCGCCAGCATCAGCCTGTGCCAGTGCCATTTTGACCAAAGCCTCAACCGTTTCGTCGTTGACGATTTCGCCATCGCGGACAAACCCGTCGTGACCATTGATATTGTAAGGATCAAGCGCGATGTCGGTCATCACGGCAATATCGGGGCAGGCTTTTTTGATGGCCCGGATGGCCCGGTTTGTCAGGTTATCCGTGCTCCAGGCCTCTGCGCAATCTTCGGTTCGCGCCTCTGGCCCGGTATAGGGAAACAGGCATATCGCCGGGATGCCAAGGCTGTGGGCCTCTTTTGCGGCGGCACCGATCAGATCCACTGACATCCGCGTGACACCGGGCATGGATGAAATCGCCTGCCGTTCCCCTTCGCCATCACAAAGAAACACCGGCCAGATAAAATCTGCCGGGCTGAGGCTGCTTTCCCGCACCAGAGAACGCAGGGGCGCGCTGCGGCGCAGGCGGCGCAGGCGCGTGGCGGGGAAACGGGCAAGGGTTGGCTGCATCTTAAGTCTCCGATCCTTTCACAGACACCTGCCATGGATTGCGCGCGCGAACAAGCTGGCATAAGGAGGGTGCGGTCCGGCATGCCGGGGGATACGCCGGGAACAAACAGGGGACGAAATGGACTGGTATCAGAGCGTATTTGAGCTCATCGACATGCGCAGCTTTTCAAACCTCTGGTTTTGGATCGTGCTCGCGGTGATGTGGTCCACGGCAAGCCATTGGGTACTTGGCGTGCCGTTTGATATGGTTACGCGTGCGCGCCGGCAAGGGGGCGATGCGATGACCGATCTGGAGTCGGTTGTGGCGGTCAATGTGAACCGATTGCTCTACATTGCGCGGGTGTCGGGGCTGTGGCTGTTGGGGGTGGCGTTTTTCCTGCTGACAAGTCTGGCCTTGCTTGGCTTTGTTTATGCGGTCGAATTTGCCCAGGCGGTTTTCCTGCTGGCGTTCCCGATGAGCATCGTTGGCGCGCTGTCCCTGATGACAGCCTATCGCCTTGCGAGCGCGCCGCAAAGCGGTGAATCCCTGTGCAAGCGCCTGGTGCGTCATCGCCTAATGGTACAGGGCATTGGCATGATTTCGGTTCTGATAACATCGCTTTGGGGCATGTATCAGAATGTTTCTATTGGTGTGCTCGGCTGATATGACAGACAGCACGGCAACATATCTCACCGCGAGCGGTGTGCCAGAAGGATTTGATGCGCTTCTGATCGCAGAGGAATTGCAGAAATCGCAGGCCCCGGTCGTCCATGTCGCGCGTGATGACAAACGGCTTGCGGCAATGAAGGCCGCGCTGGCATTTTTTGCCCCTGATGTTACGGTGATCGACTTTCCGGGCTGGGACTGTCTGCCTTATGACCGGGTATCGCCCAATGCGGATATTGCGGCAGCGCGTATGGCCACGCTGGCCGCCCTGTCCAAGGGCATGCCAGCGCCCTTCATCTTGTTGACGACGCTCAATGCTGCGACACAACGGGTGCCTGAACGCGCGCTGCTTTCTGAGGCGACCTTCAGCGCGCGGGTTGACTACAACCTGGACGAACCCGCGCTGCGAGGCTTTCTGGCGCGGATGGGGTTTACCCAGGCCCCGACGGTGATGGAACCCGGCGACTATGCGGTGCGGGGCGGGATCATCGACATTTATCCGCCGGGCGAGGGCGGGCCAGTTCGGCTGGACCTCTTCGGCGATGTTCTGGACGGGGCGCGGCGGTTTGATCCGGTGACGCAACGCACCACGGAAAAGCTGACCTCGATCGAGCTTGCCCCGGTGAGTGAGGTTGTTCTGGATGAGGCCGCGATCCGGCGGTTTCGGCAGAATTACCGTATCGAGTTTGGCACCGCCGGAAGCGATGATCCGCTTTACGAAAGCGTCAGTGCCGGGCGCAAGCATCAGGGCATGGAACATTGGCTGCCGCTGTTTCACGAACGGCTCGAAACCCTGTTTGACTACCTGCCTGATGCATCGGTCTGGCTTGACGATCAGGTTGGCCCGGCGCGGCTATCGCGGTGGGAGTCGATAGAGGATCAGTATGAGACCCGGCGTCTGGCGATGGAGCAACAAAGCAGGCTCGACACGGTCTACAAACCATCACCACCAGGGCTGCTCTATCTTGATGAGACGGCCTGGGATCAGGCCGTTGCCGGCCATCGCATTGTTCAGATGCAGCCCCTGCAACAAAGCACCGGTGCGCAGGTCATCGACGCGGGCGGGCGGATCGGGCGCAATTTTGCTCCGGAGCGACAGGTCGAAAACATTAGCCTGTTCAGCGCCTTGAAGGACCATGTTGAGGCGCGTCGTACCGATGGGCCGGTTGTGATCGCCTCCTATTCCGAAGGCGCGAGGGAACGTCTGCAGGGATTGATGGTGGATGAGGGGCTTGCCGACGCACAGCTTATCAGGGACTTCCGCGATGTGCCCGACGGAAAGGGGGGTGTCTGCCTCACGGTCTGGCCGCTGGAACACGGGTTTGAGGGCAAGGGCCTTACGGTGATTTCCGAACAGGACGTGCTTGGCGATCGCCTGATCCGGGCGCCAAGACGTAAACGCCGCGCCGAAAATTTCCTGACGGAGGCCCAAAGCCTTTCCCCCGGTGATCTGATTGTTCATGTTGACCATGGGGTCGGGCGTTACACCGGGCTTGAAACCATTACCGCGGCAGGTGCACCGCACGAATGTATCGCGCTTGAATATGCGGGCGGAGATCGCCTGTTCCTGCCTGTCGAAAACATCGAACTGCTCAGCAAATTCGGCCATGAGGAAGGGTTGCTTGATCGGCTGGGCGGTGGCGCGTGGCAGGCCAAGAAGGCCAAGCTTAAGGAGCGCATCCGTCAGATCGCGGATAAGCTGATCCGAATTGCCGCCGAGCGCGCGCTGCCAACTTGTCTCCATCGCCTCTGCGATGTTGTCC
>CAYTUW010000025.1:10367-19035 GCA_964441435.1 uncultured Rhodobacterales bacterium | reverse complement strand
GCCCAAGCCGCGTCTTGACCCGGCCCGGGCGCGGCTCCTTCATCATGATGACGAGTTGGCACCTACGCAAAATAATCCCTGAGGATGCGGCTGTAGATTGCTTTCAACTGGTGGATCTGATCCACCGGAACATGTTCATCCACCTGATGCATCGTCTTGCCGACAAGACCAAATTCCACCACCGGGCAATGATCCTTGATGAAGCGCGCGTCCGAAGTGCCCCCGGTGGTCGAAAGCTCAGGCACCACCCCGGTTTCATCCGCAACCGCCGCGCTGACCAGCGCCGACAGCTCGCCCGGGGGTGTCAGAAAGCTTTCGCCAGAAATCTTCACCCGCATGTCGATGTCGATCCCGGTGTCCTGCGCCACAACTGCGCGTTCATTGTCGAGCCATTCGGTCAGCCCCGCGCCCGTATGGCTGTCATTGAACCGGATGTTGACGGTGCCCATGCATTTTGCCGGGATCACATTTGTCGCCGCGTTCCCGGTGTCGATTGTGGTGATCGCCAGCGTCGAGGCATCAAAATGTTCGGTACCCTCATCCAGCACGTGACCCGCCAGCCGATCCATCAGCCGCGCCATCGCGGGCAGCGGGTTTTTTGCGCGATGTGGATAGGCCGAATGCCCCTGCACACCGGTGGCGGTGAACCAGGCAGACATGGAACCACGCCGCCCGATCTTGATCATCTCGCCCATGTGGTTGGGGCAGGTCGGCTCCCCCACGAGGCAATGGCTCATCGCCTCCCCTGCGGCGTCCATCCAATCAAGCAGCGCAACCGTGCCATCGGTTGCCTCGCCTTCCTCATCGCCGGTGATGGTCAGGATCACTGCCCCGTCAGGCGGGGTCGCCTGCACAAAATCAATCGCCGCCGCCGCAAAGGCCGCCACGCCGGATTTCATATCCGTGGCCCCGCGCCCCCAAAGAATACCGTCCTCAACGTCGCCACCAAACGGGCCATGCGTCCACGCCGCCACGTCACCCACGGGCACGACATCGGTATGTCCGTTGAACCCGAATGTTCGCCCATGGGCCTTGTCCCCCCAGCGCGCAAACAGGTTCGGCGTGCCGCCGCGATCCACCCGTGCACAGGTAAAACCGGCCTGCTCCAGAAGCCCCTGTAACAACGTCAATGCGCCGCCTTCTTCGGGCGTGACGGACGGACAACGGATCAATTCCGCAGACAGGGAAACTGGATCAATTACTGTGGCCATACGAAACTCCTGAACTATTTGTGGTAATTTCAGAGTCACCTCAAACAACCCTGAATAGATTTAACTGTTGCCCGGCGGAAACATATTTCAAAGGCAGTGATTCCACACAGAAAAACAATAGTTAACAAACGCATAGTTTCCTGTTCTAGTCGGCGCAATAATAATACCTGAGGCAGGGTGGACCCTAAAGGGTCGTGAGCGGTAAACCGGAACAACCGGAGGGGCAATGAACCCCGCTGCACATATGCGCTGTCTCTTGCGGGCAGGAGTCAGGCATGGTCGCGGCAAGCGAACTCTCTATCAATACAAACGCCAGTGCAATGGCGATGGCAAACGCGATATTCGGGGATGGCGTGACTGTCACCGGGGCAAGTTATTCCGGCAGTTCCTATTCATCAGGCATTTACACCGGCGGCGAAACTACCTCTCCGGGGGTGGTGCCCGGTGATGAGGGCGTGATCCTGTCCACCGGGCGCGCAAGCGATTTCACCAACTCTACCGGGCAGGCCAACCATCGGGGAAACACCTCGACCAACACGGGCGGACAAAACAACCACCCGGATTTCAACGCACTTGCCGGCACGCGCACCTATGACGCCAGCTACATAGATGTCGATTTCATCCCCACCGGGGATACCATGACAATGCAGTTCGTGTTCTCGTCAGAAGAATACCCTGAATATTCAAGCTCTGTTTATAACGACGCGGTCGGAGTCTGGATCAACGGACAGCTGGTTCCGATGGTCGTTGGTGACGGGTCGACTTCTGTCGGCAATGTCAATCACAACGAAAATATCAACCTCTACAATGACAACACCGCCAGCCAGTTCAATACCGAAATGGACGGTTTCACCGTTACGATGACCCTGACCATTCCGGTGAATGCGGGTGAGGTGAACTCAATCCGCATTGGCATCGCAGATGTTGCGGACAACAGGTATGATTCAAACCTTCTGATCGCTGGTGACAGCGTTCAGACCACTTTGATCGCCGAACAGGATACTATTACGCAGGGCGTCAATACCACCAAAACGCTTGATCTGCTTGGCAACGACATCAACAATACGGCAGGCACGCTGGAAATCACCCATATCAATGGAATTGCTGTGTCGGCGGGCGACAGCGTGACACTTGCAACCGGACATGTGATCACCGTCAACGGCGACGGGACCATTGATATTGAAACCGATGACGACCCGGAAACCGTCAATTTCACATATGAAGTGGCGGCAGTAGATGGAGGGAACAATGTCCTGCAAACGGATGTTGGCTTCGTCACGGTTGAAACCATCCCCTGTTTTGTTGCTGGCACACTCATTCAAACCGAAACCGGTGAGGTACCTGTCGAGCAACTCAAGGAAGGCGATTCTATCCTCACCAAGGACGATGGACCGCAGCCATTACGCTGGATCGGCCGGCGCACTGTTGAGGCGACCGGGAAGTTCGCCCCGATTGAGATTTCCGCCGGGGCGCTTGGCCTGCACGACAGGCTTCTTGTGTCGCCACAACATCGTATCCTCATCGGAGACAGCCTCGCTGAGCTCCTCTTTGGGGAGGCAGAAGTGCTCGTCTCCGCAAAGGATCTGGTGAACGATCATACCATCCGCCCACGCGAAGGCGGTGCGGTTGAATATGTTCACCTGCTGTTTGACCGTCACCAGGTGATTTTCTCGGCCGGTCTTGCCACCGAGAGTTTCCTTCCTGGACCGCAGACGACCAAACTGTTCGAAAAGGACATCGTTGATGAAATTACGGCAATTTTCCCGGAACTCGATCCTGAAACAGGTAACGGCTACAGCCCGGCGGCCCGGCGCACATTGCGTGCATATGAGGCCCAGGTCTTGATTGCCGAGGGCCGCGCAGCTTAGAAGCGGTAAAGATTTTTTCACCAGGCATGATTTACTCTGGCCCCGGCGGACTGCCAAAGTGATATCATGTGGCTTGGAGAGCAAGAGTGGACATCACCGTAAAATGACATGGAGGGCAATTTGTACTCCCGGTGATTCATCGGGCAAAACCCATTTGTCCGATTCTGGCATTGAACAAGGGCAGGAAATTCTGCCGCGCGGAACTTTTCTGGCTGAATTTGATGCTGTTGCGTCTGGCGATACCAACCTAATCCACTTTTCTTCTGGTGGCGTTTGGAACCTTGTCTTCAGCGTCAATATTGACAGCGCCGGCGTCCTGACCCTGTCGCTATCACAAAGGCAGGGTGCTCTCAACGCACGTACAGAGGTCTTGCCTGATGCGCTACAGGAGGGGTTGCGCCTGTGGTTTTCGTGGGATGCCCCATCGCGCGAGGCGATGTTCGCAGCAGAGGCCCTGAATTCAGGGGCCAGCACAGCGGCGATCACAGGCCCGTCATTCCCCTTGCCGTTAGGCGATGTCTCCCGGATGACATTGCAAATGGAGGCCTCGAATTCCGCATCTCCAATGACATTTTTTGGCGTTTCAGACGAATTATTACTGGTCGGTGCCGTACCTGGCCTGACGGGCGATGTCCCGATTGAAACTCCGGACGGAATGTACCCAATCAAAAACCTGAAGCCAGGGGACATGATCGAAACCGAAGATCACGGCACCTTACCAATTCGCGCCGTCCGCACACTTGAGGTACCGGCACATGGGCAGTTTCAACCTCTTCGGCTGTGTGCGCCGTATTTTGAGCTTGTGCAGGATATCGTTGTCGCACCTCATCTGAAACTTCTTATCGGCGGGGATATGGTTGAATACCTGTTCGGAGAAGAGGAGGTGTTCGTCGGTGCCGGGCAGCTACTGGATGGCAAAAGTGCGTTAAAAGAGGTCGATTACCAAACCATTCGATATTATCAGATCGTATTGGATGAACACGAAATCCTGAACGCTGGCGGCGCAAAGGTCGAAAGCCTATTCCTGCCTTACGGTGATGCAAACAAACAGTTGAATGACAAATTCGGCGTATCGCACCTGGAAACAGCCCGGTTGGTTCTGAAACCCTATGAGGCGCTCACGCTCCGGTCTGCACGATACCAGTAACATCGTTACTCCAACGACCGGTTTTGTACCGTCCCGAAGGCCGGTTAACGCCCGGGAACTGGTCTAGTCTTCAAAAAACGGCGTGACCTGTGCCACGATCACCGCGTTTTCCGCAAGCGCCCGGCCCATCAGCGCGCGCTCATCGTCGCTGATATCATGGCCTTCCTCCAGCCGTTCATCGAGCGTGCCATAGCCCGTCACATCCAGCGGCGCCATATCCGCCTGTTTCAGGATCGCCACTGTTTCGCGCACGGCTTCCGCCTCATCAACACCGGACGCGTAGCACATCAGCGCCGCCCCGGTGGCGTCAGCAGGCAGCCCATCGCCTTCCTTGCGGCCAACCTCGACCAGAAGGGTGTAGACGTGGTGTTTTTTCTTCGGCTTCTCACCCAAGCGATCAATCCCTTAGCAACTCATTGATCCCGGTCTTGCTGCGGGTCTTTTCATCCACACGCTTCACTATCACCGCGCAATAGAGGTTGATCCCGTTCTTTGATGGCATGGAGCCTGCGACCACCACCGAATAGGGCGGCACCTCGCCATACATCACCTCTCCGGTTTCACGATCGACGATCTTGGTAGACTGGCCAATAAAGACGCCCATGCCAAGCACGGACCCTTCGCGCACGATGCAGCCTTCTACGACCTCAGACCGCGCTCCGATGAAGCAGTTATCCTCGATAATCGTCGGCCCGGCCTGCATCGGTTCGAGCACGCCACCAATGCCGACGCCGCCTGACAGATGCACGTTCTTGCCGATCTGTGCGCAGGAACCAACGGTCGCCCATGTGTCAACCATCGTCCCCTCATCCACATAGGCGCCGAGGTTGACAAAGGACGGCATCAGAACCACGCCCGGCGCGATGAAGGCGGATTTGCGCACGACGCAATTCGGAACGGCACGAAAACCCGCGGCGCGCCACTGGTTATCACCCCAATCCTTCCACTTGCTGTCGACCTTGTCCCACCAGGCACCGCCTTGCGCAGACCCCGCCTGCTGTTCCATGTCCTTCAGCCGAAAGCCAAGCAGGACCGCCTTTTTCGCCCATTGATTCACATGCCAGGTGCCATCACCCTGGCGCTCGGCAACCCGCAGCTTTCCGCTGTCGAGCGCGTTGAGCGTATCCTCAATCGCCTCACGGGTTTCACCCGTGGTTGCCGGGGTGACCTGATCGCGTGCGTCCCAGGCGGCTTCGATTGCGGTTTCAAGCTGGGCATTTGACATGGCGCGTTCTCCAAAAGGTGACGGCCTTTGTTCTGGCCTCATTCCGGTGAAGCCTATAGACCCGTAACGAAACCCGCGCAATGCGGCAGAGTAACAAGGAAACGCACCCGATGAAGGATGAACCCCGCAAACACCCGATGCGCTATGCCCGCCAGGATGTCGAACAGGCGAGCGAAGTTCCCGATACCCCGCAGACCCGTGCGCCTGCCTATCGGCTGGCATTTGCGGATGAGGATTTCCTGTGTCGGGCCGAATTGCGCCCGGTGCGCCTGCAACTGGAATTGCTGAAACCGGAGATGGTGCTTGAGGAACGCGGTGTTGAAAGCACGATTGTGATGTTTGGCGGTGCGCGCATTCCTGAACCCGCCAAAAAGGATACAGCACGCACAAAAACCCTGGCGAACCTGTCGAAATACTACGAAGAAGCGCGCGAATTTGCCCGGTTGATGACCGCGAAAAGTATGGAAAGCTATGGCCGCGAAAACGTCATTGTCACAGGTGGCGGCCCCGGCGTGATGGAAGCTGGAAACCGTGGTGCGATTGATGCGGGCGGGGCGTCTATCGGCCTGAATATCGTATTGCCGCATGAGCAGGCGCCGAACGAATACGTGACGCCTGAACTCTGCTTCAACTTCCACTATTTCGCCATTCGCAAGATGCATTTCCTGATGCGGGCCAAGGCGGTCTGCGTTTTCCCCGGCGGATTTGGCACGTTGGATGAACTGTTTGAATCCCTGACCCTGATCCAGACCGGGCGGATGGAGCGCGTGCCGTTCCTGCTGTTCGGAGAGGGCTTCTGGCGCGAGATCATCAACTGGGAAGCCCTATCAGAAGCCGGAACAATTTCCGCCGAAGACCTCGACCTGTTCAAATTTGTGGAAACCGCACAGGAGGCGGTGGAACTGATCGAAAACTGGACCACCTGACCAAGCGTGGTCAATGCCCGCCCGGGGGGTCCTCTCTCGGGCGGTCCTCACGCAGGCGTTCGATCGCTTCATCGAGGTCGCGGCGATAGGATGCGATCAGGTCCTTTTGCAACTGGTTAAGCGTCGGATCCCCGCCACCTGTGGCCAGCAACTCGCTGAGGCCGGGGTGGGGGGCGTTGTTGCAGGACAGGATGTATTGCGTCTGAATGTAGATGTGCCAGGGCACAGAGAGCAGCGCATAATCCCCAGGCAGCCCACCATTGGCCCGCACGATGAAATGATCATAGGCGGCGAAGGCCTTGAGCGAAAAGGCGTAGTTCGGTTTGAACGGGTCGATCAGTGCCGCCTCGTCAATCGGGAAGGATATGTCGGGGACCGCCGTATCAAAGGCGGTCTTAAAGGCCTGGTCCGTCTTGAACCCACCAGCCAGTTTCCAGCGGTCAAACAACTTACGCGCTTCGGTGCCGGGGCGCTGCCCTGGCGGATCAGGTAGATGGATATTGAGATAACTCGGCGCAACGAACGGCCCGAGCGGCTGTGCTGGGCTGCCCGACTGGGTGGCGCAATCCCAGCGGAAGATTGTGTGAACAGGCGCCATCCGACGGATCGGGCGCAGCTGCATCAGCTGCATGTGATTCTCAAACAGCGGAAAGCCCGTTGCCTTGAGTGTCAATCGGCCAAGTTTGAATTCCATGTCACGTCCCTTTCGGAGTAAGGGGAGTATAGCACGGTTCTGCCACGGCCTGTGGAAGATCGGATCAGGCTATCGGCGCAGCCTTCAACACATCCCGTTCAACAAGGTAGGTAGGGCTGTGGCCGGGAAACGGCGCGTTAAAGCGATGCATGAGGCGGGTGTAGCTGGTGCCGAAATCCGATGCCTTGGCGACGCGAATGCCATCGCCGGTGCGGAAAAGGGCGAGCCCTGCCCCGGCTTCACGCAGTTCGTAACCCTTGGTCCGCAGACGATCCTGAAGGTCATGCCACCCGGCGGCAAAGGCGAAATCATCGGCAAGAAGCGCCCGCAAGGGTGCGACGAGCCGCTCATCAGTCCTGACGGCCTTCTTCGCACGGTTGCGGCGATAAAGGTCACGTTTGATGGCCCCGGCGATGATGGTGCCGACATCGCCGCCCTCTTCATCCACCACCTTCTGCAGGGCGTCCAGCACTGTTCGGTCCAGCGGGAACATGATTGTAATCTCATCCATGCCCCAAGCTTCACCACTCAGGGTAAACACCGGGTTAACGGGTAAGCCCGGAATCCGGTATTTACGGAACAGCGATGGGATCAGGGGCGATATTTCCACCGCAGACCAGGACCGCGACTCGTTCACCGGGTTCAGGCGTGTAGGCCCCCGACGTCAGCGCCGCGAGCGCGGTTGCCCCCGCCGGTTCCACCAGTTGCCGCAGTTCCTGCCAGAGCATGGTTTGCGCCGCCGTGATCGCATCATCGGTGACAGTGACGGAGTGAACTTTGGTCTCGACCGCAAGGTCATAACAGATCCGACCGATCTTGCGCGCACCAAGCGCGTTGGCGGCGACACCGCTGACCGCAACTTCCGTGTCCGGCCCGTCGCGCAGCGCATGATGCAGCGTCGGCGCATTCTCAGGTTCCACCGCCACAACCTTGCGCCGCTTGCCAAGCCAGGCGAGAGAGCCGCCAATCAGCCCTCCGCCACCAACCGCGATCAGAACGGTGTCAGCCTTGAGCCCCTGCAATTCCCATTCGCGCATCAAGGTGCCCTGCCCGGCAACCGTGCCCGGTGCGTCATAGGCGTGGATCTGGGCCGCGCCGATGTCCGCCTCATAGGTCTGCGCTGCATTCAGCGCATTGGCATATTCACCTTCGACAATTTCCAGGTCAGCGCCTGAACGTCTTACCAGCGCGATCTTGGATGGCCCGGCAAGTTCCGGCACGAATATCTTGGCCCGATGCCCAAGCTGTGCCGCCGCATAGGACACCGCAGCACCATGATTGCCGCCGGAGGCTGCAACGATGCCCGCCGCAGGCACATCCATTGACAAAAGCGAATTGAACGCCCCACGTGCCTTGAACGACCCGGTGTGCTGAAGCTGTTCGAGTTTCAGATCTATGGGGCAGCCAAGACCGAACCCATCGAAACTCAGAACCGGCGTCTGAACCACATGTCCGTTGATACGCTCAGCCGCCGCGTCAATGCGCGCTGTCCAGTCGCTCAAATCCCCGCATCCCGTTCAATCTGCGCCCGGCTCTTGCGGGCCCGTTCGGTGGCGGATTTCAACTGCCCGCAGGCGGCCATGATATCCTCGCCCCG
>CAYTUW010000025.1:0-10357 GCA_964441435.1 uncultured Rhodobacterales bacterium | reverse complement strand
CTTGTAGATAATATCGGCAAAGGCGCGGATGCGGTTGTTGGACGATCTCTTATAGGGTGCGCCGGGCCATTCGTTGAACGGAATGAGGTTGATCTTGGCCGGGATCTTGTGCCGCTTGATATGCTCGATCAGGCGGTGCGCATCAGCATCGGTGTCGTTCACACCATCGAGCATGACATATTCGAAAGTGATGCGTTCGGAATTGCTGGCCTTCGGATAGGCCGCGAGTGCAGCGAGCAATTCCTCAATATTCCAGCGCTTGTTGATCGGCACCAGCCGATCTCGGGTTTCATCCTCCGTCGCGTGGAAGGAAATGGCGAGCAGGCAACCGATTTCATCCGCCGTGCGGGCAATCTCCGGCACGACACCAGAGGTCGACAACGTAATGCGGCGGCGCGAAAGGCTGATCCCTTCCGGGTCCATCGCTATTTTCATCGCGTCGCGCACGTTTTCGAAATTATAAAGCGGCTCCCCCATGCCCATAAGGACGATATTGGATAGTAGCCGCGTTTCATCCTTTGGATTGCGCCCGGGTTTTGGCCATTCGCCAAGGTCATCACGCGCCATCATGATCTGACCAACGATTTCGCCCGCTGTGAGGTTGCGAACCAGTTTCTGCGTGCCTGTGTGGCAGAACGAACAGGTGAGCGTGCAACCAACCTGCGAGGACACGCAAAGCGTGCCGCGATCGGTTTCAGGGATATAGACTACCTCCACCTCATGACCGCCCGCGATGCGGACAAGGTATTTGCGGGTGCCATCCTCGCTCACCTGTTTGGACACGACCTCCGGCAGTTCGATCACGAAGTGCTCCGCCAGCAGCGCCCGGTAATCCTTGGCGAGGTTGGTCATCTCCGCAAAGTCGCGCACGCCTTTCTGGTAGACCCATTGCCAGACCTGCCCGACCCGCATCTTGGCCTGCTTTTCCGGGGTGCCGGCGGCAAGAAACGCATCCCGCAACGCATCGCGCGTCAGGCCGACGATATTGGTCGGCCCGCCTTCGGGCAGCTTGCGCGGGATCGTCAGCAGATCCTGCGTGATGGGGGTGGTGGCGGTCATAACGGCACGCTCCGGCTAATCAGGCGCGCCGTATAGACGAATTCATGCAGCTTGGCTAGCTCGTGCAGCGGTTCGCGGCTTCATCAAGAGCAGCCGTAAAGCCAAGCAGCGAAAACGTATCCTTGGTGATCGTGCCGCGGCTGGAACGCCCGGTGACGAGCGCCTCTGCCCCACGTTTCATCGCGGTGATGATGCGGGCGTCATCAGCGGCGCTGGCTGGCCAGGCATTTTCACCTGAGGTGAACAGTTCAAACGTGGTGTCACCGATCTGCATCTGCACCGTAGACCCATCCGCAAATGGGTAACCACCGGTAAAAGAAACCTCACCCGATACATCTGATCCCGGTCGGTAGGACACGAACATCAGAATCTGACTGCGGCGTACGGCTTTGATCCGGCCATCAGAATCGGTGTTAACGGTTTCCTTTGGGCTGGATACGGCCCAGCATTCGGTTGGATCATCCTCGACAAAGACGCTCCAATCCGTGCGCGCGGCGACCCGGTTGTCAGATGCATCCTGCGCCATGGCGACGCCGGACCACGCCAGCGCGGCCAGAACGACACCCATCATTACATTCGATTGCATGTTTTCACAGCCTCCAGCTGTCACTGCCTCTGATGCGCTTCTGCCCGATCTTTTCGACCTTGTTCATACAGCAAAAGCGTGGTTTTCCTCATTGCCGCTACAGTAACGTATTTTTGCCGGAACATGAAAGCCCCGGTGGCGAAATTTTGCTTGGGAGAGAGAGCATGAGCAAGGCGGAAGTTCTAGCAGAGGTCTGGCGCGGCGATATACTGGAATCGGTACACCGCGGGCATGCGGTGATTTGCGATGCGACAGGTGGAATTGTGGAGGCCTGGGGCAATCCAGAACACCTGACCCTGCCGCGGTCCTCCTGCAAGATGATTCAGGCATTGCCGCTGGTCGAAAGCGGCGCGGCCAAGGCGGCTGGCCTTGGGTCTGAACAACTGGCGCTTGCCTGTGCTTCCCATAACGGGGCGGCGATCCATCGCAAACCGGTCGAGGCATGGCTCACCTCCGTCGGTCTGGGTGAATCCGATCTGCGCTGCGGCAATCAGGAACCGAAGGACCACGATGAACGGGATCGGCTGATCCGGGCCGGTGAAAAACCATGCCAGATCCACAACAACTGTTCGGGCAAACACGCGGGTTTTCTGACCTATACGAAACACATTGGTGCCGGGCCGGAGTATGTGGAAGTTGATCACCCGATGCAGCATGCAGTGCGCGACGCCTTTGAAGAGGTCACGGGTGAGGATAGCCCGGGCTACGGGATCGACGGTTGCTCGGCGCCAAATTTCGCAACCAGCCTGCACGGGTTGGCCCGGTCGATGGCAGCCTTTGCCGCAGCTGAGGGCGGGAATACGCGATCAGACGCAATGATCAGCCTGCGTGAGGCAATGATGCAGCACCCCGAACTTGTGGCCGGCGAGGGACGTGCCTGCACCACATTGATGCGGGAAATGAATGGCAAAGCGGCGATTAAAACCGGGGCCGACGGCGTTTTTGTTGCGATCCTGCCGGACCAGAAGTTCGGCGTCGCCCTGAAGATCGAAGATGGCGCGACCCGTGGATCGGAATGTGCGATTGCCGCAATTCTTGCGCGGCTGGGTGTGCTTGATGGCAACAGCGCATCGGCGCACAAATACATGAACGCCCCGATGCTGAACTGGCGCGGTGTCGATTGCGGCATGATTAAACCTGGCGCGGCACTGCTCTGACCGCTCATCAGCCCTTCTGGCCTTCTTCGCGATGAAAGCCGGATACGAGTTGAAAAGCGTCAGGTCACGAAATCGTCGCGGGCGTATCCCTGCAGATAAAGCAGCGCGGTAAGATCACCGTGGTTGATGCGGATGTCACACTCTGCCTGCACCGATGGTTTGGCATGGAGCGCAACCCCGGTGCCCGCAACCCCGAGCATACCGAGGTCATTAGCCCCATCGCCCACCGCAAGCACATCTGAAGCGGCAAGCCCAAGCCGCGCGGTGATGTCGTGAAGCGCTGTCACTTTTGCATCGCGGCCAAGAATCGGCTCCCGGACCGCGCCGGTTAGCTGACCGCTGTCATGTATCAGTTCATTCGCACGATGTTCGTCAAAGCCAAGCTCTGCCGCGACCCGCGCGGTAAAATCGTTGAATCCACCAGAAACCAATGCGGCATATGCCGCATTCGCCTTCATCGTCGCAAGCAGGGCCTGCGCGCCGGGCATATAGGTGATCCGATTGGCTAAAACAGTGTCTATCGTTGCCGAATTGAGCCCTTTCAGCAGGCCAACCCGTTCCCGAAGTGCAGCCTCAAAATCCAGCTCGCCATTCATTGCACGGGCGGTAATCTCTGCCACCTCAGGGCCAATGCCTGCCTCCGCCGCCAGTTCGTCGATACATTCTTGCTGGATCATTGTGCTGTCCATATCCGCCAGCAACATACGCTTCTTGCGCCCTTGCAAAGGCTGAATCACAAGATCAACACACTGCTGTTGCAGGTCTTCCCAAACGTCCCAGCGGTTGCGTGGTAAACCCTCCAGTGGGAATTCCGCAGCCTCATCAGGGGCGAGCCAATCCGCCGCACCACCGCCCCAGGCGTTGCGCAGGGAATCCACCAATACAGGCTCTAACACAATGTTTTTTGCCGATATCAATGTCGCCACATACATGTGTAAATCCCCTCAGCCCTGCCGTTTTTTGATGACCATCTGCCGCTTATCGCCTTTTTTCATCTTGCGCCAGATCGAAACCCTGATATGTCCAGCGGCGGGACACCCTTCCCCAACGAAGGGCGAATATCTGGAAGGATATCATGATTGATATTGCAAAACCGGCGACGCGGCCGGTCAATCCGCGTTTTTCTTCTGGCCCCTGCGCCAAACCCCCTACATGGACCCCTGATGCCGTCGCGAATGCACCGCTTGGCCGTTCGCATCGCGCGATGGTTGGAAAATCCCGCCTGAAACAGGCGATTGATCTGACCCGTGAGGTGCTGGAGGTGCCTGCCGATTACAGGATCGGGATCGTGCCCGCCTCTGATACGGGCGCGATGGAAATGGCGCTCTGGTCGCTTCTGGGGCCGCGCCCTGTGGAAATGCTCGCCTGGGAAAGCTTTGGCAAGGGTTGGGTAACGGATGTCAGCAAACAACTGAAACTCAACGCAAAAATTCATGATGCCCCCTATGGGCAACTGCCTGATCTCAGCGCCGTGAACTTCGACAGCGATGTGGTGTTCACCTGGAACGGGACAACCTCAGGGGTGCGGGTTCCAAGCGGTGATTTCATCCCTGCGGACCGAGCCGGGCTGACGATTTGCGATGCAACCTCTGCCGCATTCGCGCAGGATCTGCCGTGGGACAAACTCGATGTGACGACCTTCAGCTGGCAAAAGGTGCTGGGCGGTGAGGCGGCGCATGGCGTGCTGATCCTCAGCCCCCGCGCGGTGGAACGGCTCGAAACCCACACACCTGCCTGGCCGATGCCAAAGATTTTTCGTCTGACCAAAGGCGGTAAGCTGATCGAAGGTATTTTTGAAGGTGCGACGATTAACACGCCGTCGATGCTCTGTGTGGAGGATTACCTCTTTGCGCTCAACTGGGCACGGTCGGTCGGCGGATTATCAGGGTTGATCGCCCGAGCAGATGCAAATTCGGCTGTAATAGAGTCTTTCTGTGCCGCAAATGACTGGGTTGATTTCCTCGCAACAGACGCCGCCACACGATCGAACACTTCGGTCTGCCTGAAGTTCACCGATCCGCGCATTCAGGATGGTGCAGGGTTTGCCAAAGCGGTTGCAAAGCGGTTGGAAGCCGAAGGCGTGGCCTTTGACATCGGTGCCTATCGTGACGCCCCGCCGGGCCTGCGCATCTGGTGCGGCGCCACGGTAGAACGCGCTGATATCTCGGCGATGCTACCCTGGCTTTCCTGGGCGTTTGAAACCGAAATCGCCGTGCAAGCGACAGCTGCATAATATCTGGAGGGCAAACGCCCGCCAGGCCTGACATCTCCTCCAAAAAGGACCAGAAACATGGCCCCGAAGGTACTTGTATCCGACAAACTTTCTGAAACTGCCGTTCAAATTTTCCGCGATCGCGGAATCGAGGTGGATTTCAAACCCGACCTTGGCAAAGACAAGGAAGCATTGCTTGCCGCAATCCCGCAGTATGACGGGCTGGCGATCCGATCCGCCACGAAGGTCACGCCCAAAATCCTCGCCGCTGCTGAAAACCTGAAGGTCATTGGCCGCGCCGGTATCGGCGTCGATAATGTCGATCTGCCCGCAGCGTCCCAAAAGGGTGTGATTGTGATGAACACCCCGTTTGGGAATTCGATCACCACAGCGGAACACGCGATTTCGCTGATGATGGCGGTGGCCCGGCAAATCCCGGAGGCGAGCGCCTCCACCCATGCCGGGAAATGGGAAAAGTCACGCTTCATGGGTGTCGAACTCACCAACAAGACCCTTGGCGTGATCGGCGCGGGCAATATCGGTGGCATTGTCTGCGATCGCGCACTTGGGCTGAAAATGAAGGTGCTGGCCTATGATCCTTTCCTGACGGAGGAACGCGCCGCACAGCTTGGCGTGACCAAGGTTGAGCTTGACGATCTTCTGCCGCGCGCTGATTTCATTACGCTGCATGTGCCGCTGACCGACAAGACCCGCAACATCCTGAGCCGGGAAAACATTGCAAAACTGAAACCCGGCGCGCGGGTGATCAACTGCGCCCGTGGCGGGTTGGTGGATGAGGACGCCCTGGCAGACGCCCTGAAACAGGGTCACATAGCGGGTGCCGGATTCGATGTTTTCGCGGTCGAACCGGCAACGGATTCCCCCCTCTTCGGTCTGCCAAACGTCGTTGTGACCCCACATCTGGGCGCGGCCACTAAGGAGGCGCAGGAAAACGTCGCCATTCAGGTCGCGGAACAGATGTCGGACTACCTGCTGACGGGGGCGGTGCAAAACGCGCTCAACATGCCTTCTGTCACCGCCGAAGAAGCCGCTGTCATGGGCCCCTGGTTGAAGCTGGCCGAGCATCTGGGTGCCTTCATCGGGCAGATGACAGATGAACCGGTGAAAGCGGTCAATATCCTCTATGATGGGGGTGTTGCAGAAATGAACCTGGATGCGTTGGGTTGCGCGGCGACTGCCGGGCTGATGAAAGTCTCTAACCCTGATGTAAACATGGTTTCCGCCCCGGTGATTGCCAAGGATCGCGGCATTACGCTTTCGCGCACGACACAGGAAAAAACCGGGGTCTTTGATGCCTATATCAAGATCACCGTTGTGACGGACAAACGCGAACGCTCCATCGCCGGAACTGTATTTTCAGATGGCAAGCCGCGTTTCATCCAGATCAAGGGCATTCAGATCGACGCGGAGATCGGGCGCCATATGCTCTACACCTCCAACGAAGACGTGCCGGGCATCATCGGCACCCTGGGCCAGACCATGGGGGAAAACGGCGTCAATATCGCAAACTTCACGCTTGGGCGCGCTGATATCGGCGGGGAGGCCATTGCGCTTCTTTATATCGACCACCGGATTGATGACGCCGTGATTGCAAAACTCTGCGAAACCGGCATGTTCAGGCAGGTAAAACCACTGGAGTTCGCAGTTGCATGATCTATGCCATCGGTGACATTCATGGCCATCTCGACAAGCTTCGGGATACCCATGCGTTGATTGCCGAGGACAAGGCTAAGATGGGGGCCGCTGAGGCCCCCATTGTGCATATCGGCGACCTGATTGATCGCGGACCGGACAGCGCGGGCGTCATAGACTATCTGATGCGCGGGACGCATGCCGGACAGCCCTGGATCAACCTGATGGGAAACCATGATCGCCTGATGCTGTGGTATATGGAAGATCCCCGCCGCAAGGATCCGGGATTGCGGTCCGAATACCACTGGCTGCACGAACGCATTGGTGGCCTCGACACGCTGGCATCCTATGGCGTTTCCCTTAAGGGCCGCACCAAGGCGATCCACCAGACTGCGCGCAATACCATTCCTGAGGCACATGTCGACTTTCTGGCCAAGCTGCGGCTGTCCTATCAGCACGACGGGGTGTTCTTCGTCCACGCAGGCATTCGACCCGGAGTTGCCCTGGCCGACCAATCCGTTGATGACCTTCTGTGGATCAGGAAAGAGTTTCACGACGATCCGCGGGATCATGGTGCGCTGATTGTCCATGGGCACACACCGGTTTCAGAGGTCAGCCATTATGGAAATCGGGTCAACATAGACACCGGTGCGGCCTTCGGCCGGGATCTGAGCGCCGTGGCAATCGAGGGGCGGGATGTCTTCCTTCTGACGCGTGAGGGAAGAGAACCTATCGCACCGAACCCGGCCGAAGGCGATTACGCCTGAAGGAATTCGATCCGATTGCCAAATGGATCGTCTGTAAAGAACCGCTTTCGTCCAGTGATGGCGTCATCGTATAGCACCTCATGCCCATGGCGTTCCAAGTTTTCCGCAAGCGCATCAAGGTCGGCGACCCGAATTCCGGGGTGCGCTTTCTTTGCCGGGGAAAAAGCGGCCTCTACACCAAGATGCAGTTCTGCCCCCACCAGCGCGAACCAAACCCCACCACGCGCGCGCAGGGCCTTTGGCTTTTCGATTTCCGCAAGGCCGACCGCATCCCCCCAAAACTGTCGCGCATGATCTTCCTGTCCTTCAGGTATGGCCATTTGAACATGGTCCAGGGTGAAATTTGGCATCGTCAACTGCTCCGATAGACAACCTGCATCGGCTGTGGTCCTGTGCCTGTATGACCTCAAGCAGATCATACGGTTACTGGGCGGCGATAGTCCTGTTTCTCTTAACGCTTCTTATCCTGTTTTGGATGGGCCGGGAACCGATATGCAAATGCGGCTATGTCAAGCTCTGGCACGGTGTGACACTGTCATCCGAAGGGTCACAACACCTGACGGACTGGTATACGCCAAGTCATATTATCCACGGTTTTCTGTTTTACGGTCTTACCTGGCTTGTCGCGCGCAGGCTGGCACTTGGTTGGCGGTTAGCGATTGCGACGCTGATCGAATGCGCCTGGGAAATCGTCGAGAACACCAATGCGGTGATCGAACACTACCGCGCGGTCACCATATCGCTCGACTACTACGGTGACAGCGTGGTGAATTCAGCCGCTGATATCCTGGCAATGGGCATCGGGTTCTGGATGGCGCTGCGCCTGCCGGTCTGGGCCACCGTTCTATTGCTGGTCGCCTTTGAGGCCGTCACGACATGGTGGATCCGTGACGGGCTCGCGCTTAACGTATTGATGCTGCTTTATCCGATCGAAGCCGTGAAAATCTGGCAGGGTGCCTAGCTTTCGCGGGCCGGAATCACCTGCCCTGCGCAGACACCAAAGCCGACCTGATATCCATCACCCTCCGCCGCACCGTGTAAGGTCAAAGTATCCCCATCCTCAAGGAAGGTTCGCGTTTCCCCACCGTCCAGCGTCAGCGGCTCCTTCCCGCCCCAGCTGAGTTCAAGTAGCGACCCGCGCATGTCCTTTTCCGGGCCGGAGATCGTGCCGGAGCCAAGCAAATCCCCCGCGTTCATCGGACAGCCCGATGTTGTATGGTGGCACAGCTGCTGCGCTGCGGAATAATACATCTCCCGATAGTTGGTACGGGCGATTGTTGTCGCCGCTTTGCCTTCGGGCGCAAGCGTCACCGAGAGGTCAATGTCATAAAGCATCGGGCCAGGTTCGGTGAGATAGGGCAACAGTTCCTTTTCGCGTGGCGGTGTTGCGGTTCGGAAAGGTTCCAGCGCTGCTTTTGTCACGATCCAGGGGGAAATCGTGGTCGCCGTTGCCTTGGCCTGAAACGGGCCAAGCGGCTGGTATTCCCAAGCCTGAATGTCGCGCGCAGACCAGTCATTCAGAAGCACGTAACCAAAGATATTGTCATCCGCTTCCTGGACGGAAATCATACCTTCAGACGGGGTGCCGACAATCGCCCCCATTTCCAGTTCCAGATCAAACCGGCGGCAAGGCAAAAAGGCGGGCATTTCCTGATCCGGTGATTTCAGCTGCCCCCAAGGCCGCTGCACCGGGGTGCCGGAAACCACCACCGATGACGCACGGCCATTGTAGCCAATCGGGATATGCAGCCAGTTCGGCGGCAGCGCGTTTTCGGGCCCGCGAAACATCGTGCCGACATTCATGGCATGGTGCTTACCTGCGTAGAAATCCGTGTATTCGGAAACGACGAAAGGCAGATAAAGCTCCGCCTCGGATTGCGCCACAAGCGCACGTTTGCGCATGGCGGCGTCCTCGGCCAGAACCGGATCACCCCCTTCGGCCAACAGGTCCGTCAAACGCGCCCTTAGCGCGGCCCAGACCGTCGGCCCCGCCTCCATCACCTCATTCCAGAACGGCAGATCAAGCAGCGGCTCCCCATCCGGGTCAAGCGCGATAACACCCTCTTCTTCCAGATAGGCCACATCAAGGATCATGTCGCCAATGGCCACACCGCAGCGCGGCTCATCCTCGCCAATGGAAAACACGCCATAGGGCAGGTTGTTGAGCGGGAAATCGGTAGCGGCGGAGTTTGCAGACTCCACCCAGGAACGGATCAGTTGTGTCATGTCAGGTCTTTCAGTTCGCGTCGGTCTGGTTTTCCGGTCGCGCCGCATCAAAGGAGGGCAGCGCAAGGCATTTCTTTTCGATCTCAGTCAAGCGGGGATAAGGCGAAAGGTCCAGCCCCCAACGGTGGGCATTATAAAGTTGTGGCACAAGGCAGATGTCAGCCAGCCCCGGCGCATCGCCAAAGCAAAAGGCACCCTGATCCGGCAACAGCGTGTTAAAGGCGGCAAAGCCCTCGGCCATCCAGTGTTTCATCCAGGCGACCACCGCGTCCTGATCGTGGCCCATCGCCTTTAGGCGCTGGCCGACCTTCAGGTTGTTTACCGGGTGGATATCACAGGCCACCACCAGCGCGGCCGCCCGCACCTGTGCCGCAGCCACCGGATCATCAGGCAGAAAGGCGGGTTCGGGGAACGCGGCGTCAAGATAGTCGAGGATCGCCATGGATTGGGTCAGCACCTGACCGGTCTCAAGCGTCAGCGCGGGCACCCCGCCGATCGGGTTGATCCGAAGGTAGGCAGAATCACGCTGCGCCCCGGCGACCAGATCAACAGGCACCGTTTCATAAGGAACACCCTTAAGGTTCAGCGCAATCCGAACCCGGTAGGACGTGGTTGACCGCCAGTAGGAATAGAGCTTCATCACCCGGTATCCCGCAGCGATTTGAAGCCGAGCAGCACCGCCGCGCCAATCATGAAG
>CAYTUW010000024.1:0-19048 GCA_964441435.1 uncultured Rhodobacterales bacterium | reverse complement strand
CGCCGTTTCTTCAATATGGCGCTCCTTTGTTGCCCGACCGGAGTTCACATCAATCGCTACCAGCGCCTCCGTCACACCGATCACGATGTAGCCGCCGGATTTCAACTGAACCGTCGGGTTGAACATACCCGCGAGGTAGCTTTCGACCTGGTAGCGCGCAAACAGCGGCAGCGGGTCGGTATACTGTTTCACATTTTTGGCATGGGACGGCATGATCATCTTCATGAAGTCCTTGGCCACGCGATAGCCGCCCTCCCCCTCAACAAAGATCTCATCAATGTCGCGGTTATAAAGGTCACGGATCGACCGTTTGATCAGGTCGCCTTCCTCATAGATCTTGGCCGGGGCAATGGATTGCAATGTCAGTTCGCGGATCTGTTCCCACATCCGCTGAAGATATTCGTAGTCCCGTTTGATTTCGGTCTTGGTGCGTTTGGCACCAGCGGTGCGCACAATCAGCCCGGCCCCTTTGGGCACATCAATTTCGGTGGCGATCGCCTTTAGCTTCTTGCGGTCGGCCGCATTGGTGATCTTGCGCGAAATGCCCCCACCACGTGCAGTGTTTGGCATCAGAACACAATAGCGACCTGCCAAACTCAGATAGGTGGTGAGCGCAGCACCTTTGTTGCCGCGTTCCTCTTTGACAACTTGTACCAGAAGGATCTGGCGTACCTTGATGACTTCCTGAATCTTGTAGCGGCGCGCGCGGGGCTTGCGCGGGCGGCGGATTTCCTCCTGCACGTCCTCTTCGGCCACGCTTTCGATACTGTTGTCTTTGTCGCTCGCATCGCTACGGATTTCTTCCTCGCCGTCACCATCGTCAGACGACGGGGTTTCCACCGGCGTTTCCGCCACCGTCATCATCGGCGAGGTGCCCTCTTCGGGGTTATCCTCACCGTCAAGGTCAATCACGTCCATGCCGTTTGGCGCGCCATCAACCTCTTTGACCTCTACCGCATCTTTGGTTTCGGTTTTGGCGGGTTTTCGGCGTGACCGGGTGCTCTTCTTAGGCTTTTCTTCCTCGTCTGCGGCGGCCTGCGCTTCTGCGTAGGCGCGCTCTTCCTCCAGCAACGCTTCGCGGTCGGCCACAGGAATCTGATAGTAATCCGGATGAATTTCGGAAAACGCGAGGAAACCGTGCCGGTTCCCGCCGTAGTCGACAAAAGCCGCCTGGAGCGATGGCTCCACCCGGGTCACTTTGGCGAGGTAGATATTGCCAGCTAGCTGGCGTTTGTTTTCGCTTTCAAAGTCGAACTCCTCGACCTTGTTTCCGTCAACCACCACAACGCGGGTTTCCTCCGCGTGGGTGGCATCGATAAGCATCTTCTTTGCCATGTTGTTCTTTTGCAGGCAGGATGCGCCGCACTATCCGGTGCCGCCGTCATTTGCCTGAACTGTCCTGATATGGCGATGGAGCCAGCACGTGCGCCGGTGCGAGAACGCAATACGCGCCCTGCTGCCCTGCCCTGTCCTGCGTTGCCTCGCATCGCGTTTCTTCTCCGACACCCAAGCGGGGTGCCCGTTTTTCCGTCTGCCCGTCGGGGCTGACATTTCATTGGCCTGATCGGCCCATCGGTCTGAAAAAGGGCGCGGTTTTCACGCAGGCCACATATTCAGCGAAACTCTTGGGCGCCAAGTGCAGCGCCTCCCTTGATACATAAGAGAGAACCCCAGGGCATTACAATGGGCAAATTGCAGTCATATCGTGCCATTAGCCTGACCGTATCGCGCAAAGAGCGCCATATCTGCCACGAAAACAGGCTTCTGCCAGATTTTTACGGTTACAGATAATCCGCCCGCTGAAGCCCGTATTTCGCCATTTTCTCGTTCAGCGTGCGGCGTGGCAGGCACAATTCATCCATCACATTGACGATTGATCCCTTATGACGCCGCATGGTGTTGTCGATCAGCATGCGCTCAAAGGCCTCTACATATTCTTTCAGCGGTTTGCCTTCGGTTGTCATCACCGGCTGCGCCTCTTCATTGTCCGCCATCAGCAGGCTGGCAATGGTGCCGGAACCGCGCCGATTCTGCAGCACCGCCCGTTCGGCCACATTGATAAGCTGGCGAATGTTCCCGGGCCAGGGCGCCTGGAGAAGCTGCGCCGCCTCTTGTGCGCTGACCTCAGGTGCATCGCAGCCGTATTCTTCGGCAAATTGTTCACTGAGGCGGGAAAACAGCATCAGGACATCCTCGCCTCGTTGCCGCAATGGCGGCAGGGTTATCTTCATCGCCGCCAGCCGATAGTACAGATCCGGGCGCAACGCATCTTCGCAGGTTTTGTCCTGTTCTTGCAGGTTGCAGATCGCTACAATCCGGGTTTCCGCCGGGCTGCCTTGATCATTGATGTAGGTCAAAAGCCGCGCCTGCGCTGCCTGTGACAGTGCTTCGATATCTTCAAGCACCAGGGTGCCGCCGCGGGCCTCTTCGATAAAGGGTTGGCTGCCGCCCTCAGCCATTGGGCCAAACAGAAGTTTCAGCAGTTCGTTCTCATCATAGGCCGCGCAGGAAACCAGCACGAATTTCCGGCCAGCACGCGCGCCCACCGCATGCAGGGCATGTGCAACCAGGGATTTTCCGGTGCCGGTTTCACCGTCAATCAGCACATGCCCGTCAGCCTGGCCAAGGTCCAGAATGTCTTCGCGCAGCCGTTCCATCGCCGGGCTGGCACCGATCAGGTTTTTCATGATCGTTGACCCGTCGCCAAGTTCCTTTCGCAGGGCGCGCGCATCAAGGGTCATCCGGCGGGCCTGCGTCGCCCGTTTTGCCAGAACTGTCATCTTGTCAGGGTTGAAAGGCTTTTCCAGAAAATCGAACGCCCCGACGCGCATTGCCTCCACTGCCATTGGAACATCCCCGTGCCCGGTGATCATAATAACCGGCAATGCGGAATCCGTGCTCATCAGTTTTTTCAGAAATTGCATCCCATCCATGCCAGGCATCTTGATGTCACTGACCACGATGCCGGGATAATCAGGCGCCAGCCCCTTCAGGGCGTCCTCTGCGCTGGCAAACACTTCGGTATCAAACCCTGAAAGCGCCAGCCATTGGCTGATCGATTGCCGCATGTCGCGTTCGTCATCCACAATCGCAATTTTCATCGCCTGAGCCATCGCTCACTCCACCTTATTCCGCCGCATCGGCGGTCTGTTCCAGTTTGGGCATTGACAGTTCAAACACAGCCCCGCCGACGGTTGCATTACGCGCTGTCAAACGCCCCCCAAAGTCGTTCACGATGCTGGAGGAAATGGCAAGCCCCAGCCCGACGCCATCCCCCGGCTCTTTTGTGGTGTAAAACGGTTCAAACAGGCTTTCCAAATCTTCAATTCCATGCCCGTTGTCACGCACGCTCAACAAGACCGTATCCCCGCCCGATAACAGTATTTCAACAGATGGTTCCGATACATCCTTTGTCGCATCAAGAGCGTTCCTGAACAGATTGATAATCACCTGTTCCAGGCGCAGGCGATCTGCCAGAACCATCACCGCTTCGCGTGGGAGACCGACCTTGATGCGCACCTGCCCACGCTTAAGCTGCGGTTCCATCATGGCCAGGGCCGATGACACGGCTTCCCTTGCATCTATTGGTTCAAACGCATCTCCGCCCTTGCGCGCATAGCTTTTGAGTTGGCGTGTTATCGCCCCCATGCGTTCGATCAGATCGTCGATGCGTTTGAAACTCGCCAGTGCCTCTACCGGTCGCTTCCTGTCCAACAAAAGCCTGGCACCTGCGAGGTAGGTTTTCATCGCGGCAAGCGGTTGGTTCAACTCGTGGCTGACACCGGCGGACATCTCCCCCAGTGCCGCAAGTTTCGAACTCTGCGCAAGGGTCTGTTCAGCCACTTTCAGGTTTTGTTCAGCCTTTTCCCGTTCGGCAATTTCCTGCTGTAGCTGCCGATTCAACTGGCGAAGCTCCGCCGATTCCTGCTGAAACACGGCAGACCGGACCTGGGCACGGCGACTGAGCAGATAAAATGTGAGCGCCAGGAGGATAGCAAATCCCATTATCTCCAGCGCCAGTACCCCGTTCACACGTTCCCGAATGGAATTGAACGTCGTGAAAGAGGCCATTCGCCAACCCTGAAACGGAATCCGGGATTCCAGGCGCATGACAGCAGCGCCCTGCAAATAGGCATCCGGTGGCAGCGCGCCCCAATCCGCCGTCGCCTGGAAAGCACGCACAATCGCCGATGGGGCAGAGCGCGCCGCCAGGGCCTCTGCTTCGGTCAGGCCGCGCCAGCGCGGTTCTGTTGACAAGATGATGCGCCCTTCACTGTCGGTGACAAGAACCGCGTCGGATATTCCCGACCAGGCGGTTTCGAATTTCCGCAGGTCAACTTCGACGACGATGACCCCCAGGTTCTGGCCACTCAGTTCGATTTTCCGGCTATAGGCAAACCCGGTGCTGCCGCTTTCATGGGTCACTGTAGAAAAGACCGTTTCATTGGCACGCACGGCCTCAACAAAATATGCCTCTCCACGCAGCGCTGACCCGATCGCATTGCGATCAGAGGCGGCCACAACCCGCCCATCACTGTCAAGCAGCAGCAGGCTGGCCGCGCCAATCTCTTCTATATAGGAAATCAAGCGCTGGCTGGACTGGGAATAATCACCGGAATTCAGCGCGCCGATCAGCGACGGATCGCGGGCCAGCAGCTGCGGAACAATGGCGTTTCTACGCAATTCAGAAATCAGATTGCCCGAATAGAGCGCCAGCCGAAGCTCCCCCCGGTTGCGCGTGGTCTCGGTGAAACGCTCCGTCAGCAGCATATTGGTGATCCACACCACCGCCACAGCCGCAGCAATCAGCACAGCAATTACCAGCCTGATGCGCCAGGAAAGCCGAAGCGCTGCGGGGCTGCTGATAATCGTGTGGTCAGAGGTCCTCATGTTCTGAATTTACGCGGGGAGGAACACACACTCAACCCGGCAAACCTATGCGGGTGCCATTGCGGCCATCAACGCGCGGAACATTGCCGCCCCATCGGTGCCACCATGGCCTTCGTCGCTGGCGCGTTCCGGATGAGGCATCATGCCAAGCACACGGCGGTTGTCCGACAGAACCCCGGCAATATCCGCCACTGACCCGTTTGGATTATCGGTGTAGGTAAAGGCAACGCGATCATCACCCTGAAGCCGTGCAAGTGTTTCATTATCGACGTTGTAATTTCCATCGTGATGAGCAATCGGGATGTCGATCACCTGCCCCGCGTTGTAGCCCTCGGTAAAGGCGCTGGCGGAAGTTTCGACCTTCAGCCCCACGGTGCGGCAAACATATTTCAATCCGCCGTTCCTCAGCAGCGCACCGGGCAGCAGACCGGTTTCGGTCAAGATCTGGAACCCGTTACAAACGCCAAAAACATAGCCACCACGATTGGCAAAATCGACAACTGCGCGGCAGATAGGGCTTTGGGCCGCAATCGCCCCACAACGCAGGTAATCACCAAAGCTGAACCCGCCCGGAACACCGACAAAATCCAGCCCGTCCGGCAGGCCGGTTTCCTTGTGCCAGACCATCTGCACCTCGGCGCCAGCGGCCTTTAAGGCAACAGCGAGGTCACGGTCACAGTTGGACCCGGGAAAAACGATGACAGCGGCGCGCATGGGGTGTTCCTCTAGCTGATGAAATCTGTAATGACGGCTACCCCCGGCGGGGTCGGCCCGTTAAATGCGGCAAGTTCGGCGCTGGCCTCCGACAGGCCGATCCTGCGCGACACCAGCGGGGACAGATCAAGCTGCCCGCCGGAAATGAGGTTCAGAAGCGACGGATAACGCCACCCCGGCATGCCACGGGTGCCAAAGATCGCAAGCTGCCCTGAATAGAGCACATCCATCGGCAGCGCCATCTCTGCGTGTTTGCCCGCCGGCATACCGATCTGAACCATCCGCCCACGTTTGCCGAGGCTTTTCATCGCGGCAACCGTTGTGGCTTCAATGCCGAGCGCTTCCACCGCGACATGGGCGCCACCATCTGTCAGGTCGCGCACGGCTTCGGCTGCATCCTTCGACGCGGCGTTGACAACATGGTCCGCCCCCAACGCCTTGGCCAGTGACAACTTTTCCTCAACCACATCGACCGCAATCACCCGCGCGCCAAGCGCCCGGCCCAGCAGCAGCGCCGACAGGCCGACCCCACCGGTGCCGAAAATCGCGAGCCATTCCCCCGGCGCCAGGGCCGCCCGATCCGTCAGCGCCTGCCAGGCGGTGGTGACACGGCAGCCAAGGGCCGCCGCAAGAGCTGTGTCCATTCCTTCGGGCAGGGCTGCAAGGTTGCCATCGGCCTGTGGCACCGCGATCAGTTCCGCAAAGGCACCGGGATGGGTAAACCCAGGCACGACCTGATTGGGACATGTGGTCTGATGCCCGCGCGCGCAGGAAGCGCAGCGGTTGCAGGCCAGAATGAAGGGGGCAATCACCCGGTCCCCGACGGCCCAATCGCGGCATTCCGGGCCGGTGGCCACAACTTCCCCGCAAAACTCATGGCCGGGGATCTGCGGCAGCGCCACATCCGGGTCCGATCCGTTCCAGGCGTGCCAGTCCGACCGGCAGACACCGCAGGCCAGAACCTCAAGCACCACACCATCGCGCGGGCACTCCGGGTCCGCCACTGTGCCGATTCTCAGCGGTGTATTGAATGAGATTATTTCAGCCGCCCGCATGGTCCCCCGCGATACTGTCAGGAAAACTCGATCGCGTAACTTTCGATCACCGTATTGGCGAGCAGTTTTTCACACATCTCTGTAACTTCCGCCTCTGCTTTTGCTTTATCGGTTTCCGCCAGTTCCAGTTCGATGACCTTACCCTGACGGACCTTTTCGACCCCGTCAAAACCAATCGCACCCAGCGCGTGGCGCACCGCCTCGCCCTGCGGGTCGAGCACACCGGATTTCAGCATTACATGAACACGGGCTTTCATTGGCTTTCCTCAGTTGATCACGGTTGGTTTGGCGGCATGGGTGACATTGGCCGGCATCACACCCAGGCGGCGCGCGACCTCCGTATAGGCATCCGCAAGGTTGCCAAGGTCGCGGCGAAACACGTCCTTATCAAGCTTTTCGCCGGTTTCCATATCCCACAGGCGGCAACTGTCCGGGCTGATTTCATCGGCAACGATCAGGCGCATAAAGTCCCCTTCCCAGACGCGGCCGATTTCGATTTTGAAATCCACCAGTTTGATCCCAACCCCATACATAACGCCGGACAAGTAATCATTGACCCGAAGCGCCAGCGCGACGATGTCATCCATGTCCTGCTGACTGGCCCAGCCAAAGGCGATGATATATTCTTCTGGCACCAGCGGATCACCGAGGCTGTCATCCTTGTAGGAAAATTCGACAATCGGACGTGGCAGCGGTGTGCCCTCCTCCATGCCCAGCCGCTTTGCCATGGACCCAGCCGCGAAATTGCGCACGATCACCTCAAGCGGGATGATTTCGGCGGCGCGGATCAGCTGTTCACGCATGTTCAGCCGTTTCAGAAAATGGTTCGGCACACCGATATTGTTCAACCCTTTCATGAAAAATTCGCTCAGCCGGTTGTTGAGCGCGCCCTTGCCGTCTATCACGTCTTTCTTTTCCGCGTTGAAAGCCGTGGCATCATCCTTGAAATATTGAACCAGCGTTCCCGGCTCCGGCCCTTCGTAAAGAATTTTGGCCTTGCCTTCATAAAGCTTCTTGCGACGTGCCATCTGCGCCCTTTCGCTATCGGTTGCGCGCCCTATACGGCATGCCACCGCCCCCCGCAAGATGATCAACACTTGCAGCTACGCGCCGCTGGGGGCATATCTGGTAGCAGCAGAATACTCACCCGCTGAAAGGGAAACGACATGACTACCTTTGACGACCGCGAAAGCGCCTTTGAAAACAAATTCGCCCATGATGAGGAAATGAAATTCAAGGCCGAAGCCCGCCGCAACAAGCTGCTGGGCCTTTGGGCCGCCAGTCTGCTCGGCAAAGATGGTGACGAGGCGCAGGCCTATGCCACCGAAGTGGTGAAGGCCGATTTTGAGGAAGCCGGGCATGAGGATGTGATCCGCAAGGTTGCCGGCGATCTGGCGGGTAAATCCTCTGAAGATGAAATTCGAAGCAAGTTCAATGAGTTCACAGCCGAAGCCAAAGCCCAACTGATGCAAGAGACACCGGATTAACCGGGCCCGCCTGAACGCGGCTCATCCTTTTGATGAATAATTCGCGTTTGTTGCCGGATGCAATCTGTGGCACATGCGCGCAAAATCACCGCTTCGGCGGCTAATCGGGATTCAAATAATGGCCAACGCGCTTTCTGACCTACTGACCCAACGCGACTGGTTGCTTACGGATGGGGCGACCGGCACCAATCTGTTCAACCTCGGATTGGAAGCCGGTGATGCGCCGGAGCTTTGGAATGTCGATGCGCCCGACAAGATCCGCGCGCTCTATCAGGGCAGCGTCGATGCGGGCAGCGACCTTTTTCTTACCAATACTTTTGGTGGCAATGCCGCACGCCTGAAACTGCATGATGCGCAGGCGCGGGTCAGTGAGTTGAATCGCGCCGCAGCAGAGATCGGGCGCGATGTCGCGGATAAAGCCGGGCGGCACGTTGTCGTCGCCGGTTCCGTCGGGCCCACCGGTGAGATCATGGAACCCATGGGGGCGCTGACCCATTCGGATGCGGTTGAAATGTTTCACGAACAGGCCGAAGCGCTGAAAGATGGTGGTGCGGATGTGCTTTGGGTGGAAACGATTTCCGCTCCGGAAGAATTCCGCGCCGCTGCCGAAGCCTTCGCCATGGCCGATATGCCCTGGTGTGGCACGATGAGCTTTGACACCGCCGGGCGGACGATGATGGGGGTGACAAGCGCCGATATGGTCGGGCTGGTCGAAAAGCTGCCCAATCCGCCGCTCGGCTTTGGCGCAAACTGCGGTGTTGGGGCATCCGATCTACTGCGCACGGTGCTTGGCTTTACATCACAGGCACCTGAGATTCCGGTCATTGCCAAGGGCAACGCCGGGATTCCGAAATATGTCGACGGGCATATCCACTATGATGGCACGCCCGAGTTGATGGGCACCTATGCGGTGCTCGCACGAAACTGTGGTGCGACCATCATCGGTGGTTGTTGCGGCACCACGCCGGACCATCTGCGCAGCATGCGTGCCGCCTTGGAAACGCAGCCCGTGGGGGAACGCCCGACTCTTGATGTGATCTCGGAAAAGCTTGGCGGGTTTTCCTCCGCTTCCGATGGCACCGACGACGCGGCACCAGCCCCGCGCCGCACGCGCCGTCGCCGAGGTTAGAACAGGCCCAGTTGATCGCCTGCTTCAAACGGTACGTCGAACAGATCACATCGCAAGGGCGGCAGTTTCCCATCGAGGTTCAGGCGCCGTGCGGCCAGACGGGCGCGCGCTGACATCATCTGCGCATAGGCCCCACGCCCGCGCATCCTACGGTGCCAGTGGGAATCGTAATCCTTGCCGCCATGCATCCCCCGGATCAGCCCGATCACCCGTTTGGCACGGTCCGGGAAATGTTCTGCCAGCCAGTTGCGGAACAATGGCGACACCTCAAGTGGCAGACGCAGGGGCAGCGATGTCGCCGCCTCGGCCCCTGCCTCTTTGGCGGCTTTATAAATCGCCTCAACCTCATGATCCGTCAGCCCCGGAACCAGGGGGGAGGCCATGACCCGTACGCTGATCCCCGCCTCCGACAGCCGCCGTATGGTCAGCAGACGCCGTGCAGGGGACGGCACCCGCGGCTCCATCCTGCGCGCAATATTCGGATCTAGCGTCGTTACCGACACACCAACTCGTGTCAGGCCCCGTGCAGCAAGCCGCGCCAGAATATCAATGTCGCGCTCAACCAGCGCCCCTTTGGTCACAATCGCAACCGGGTGGCCAAAGCGTTCCAGCACCTCAAGGCAGCTTCGCATGATGCCATAGGTCTTTTCGATCGGCTGATACGGATCGGTATTGGTGCCGATGGACAGGGTGCCAACCTTGTAGGAAGGTTTGCGCAACTCCCGCTCCAGCACCTCGGGCATGTTGTGCCGGGCAATCAATCGGGTTTCGAAATCCAGACCCGGCGATAGCCCCAGATAGGCATGGGTCGGGCGGGCAAAACAGTAGATGCAGCCGTGTTCACATCCCCGATAGGGATTGATCGTGCGATCAAACGGTAGATCGGGAGACCGGATATGGTTGATGGCTGAGCGCGCCGCTTCCAGCCGGACCTCTGTGCGCAGCGGCGGCAGTTCTTCGTCGCTTCGCGCCCAGCCATCATCAATACGCAGCCGCGTTTCGCGCTCAAACCGCGGCGTTTCATTGCTGAGCGCGCCACGTCCCCGCGGCTCTGCATCAGGCATGTTTTTGGCGCACTCATCACGCTGTTCAAACGGGTGATCCGGCTGGTTTGACATGAGAACATTTATAGAACATGCAGTTGGCCAGTGCCATCCCCAACCCGGATCGGTCGCCTTCACCCTGCCGGATGTCGTTATCGGTGTTGTTGCACCTCCTGAAAAAGAGGATTAAGGCAATGAATACAAGGGCCAGCCCCCTCGGGCACTAGCAAGGAACGCGCCAATGTCTGATGAAGAAGACGACATCATCCTTTCGGAACTTCCTGATGACGAACTCGTGCTGCAAATGCACGATGATCTTTATGACGGTATGAAAGATGAGATCGACGAAGGCGTGAACATCCTGCTCGAACGCAAGTGGGAGCCTTACAAGATTCTGACCGAAGCACTTGTCGGCGGCATGACCATTGTCGGCCAGGATTTCCGCGATGGGATCCTCTTTGTGCCTGAGGTGCTTTTGGCCGCCAATGCGATGAAATCCGGTATGGCCATCCTAAAACCCCTGCTGGCGGAAACCGGGGCGCCACGGGTTGGGAAGATGGTGATCGGCACTGTCAAAGGCGACATTCACGATATCGGCAAGAACCTCGTCGGGATGATGATGGAAGGTGCGGGCTTCGAAATTGTTGACCTTGGTATCAATAACCCGGTGGAAAACTACCTTGAAGCGCTCGACCGGGAAGGCGCGGACATTCTGGGCATGTCGGCCCTGTTGACCACCACCATGCCCTACATGAAGGTCGTGATCGACACGATGGTCGAAATGGGCATTCGGGACGACTATATCGTTCTGGTCGGCGGCGCACCTTTGAATGAGGAATTCGGCAAAGCGATCGGTGCAGATGCCTATTGCCGCGATGCCGCCGTAGCCGTGGAAACGGCCAAGGAATGGATGGCGCGCAAACACAATGTGCTGGCCGGGTAAAACACGCCGCTAATTTGTGTTAAACCCCGGCGCTTTCGCGGCGGGGTTTTTGTTTGAAAGGTTCTTATGTCACTGGATGACCGCAAACTGACCGAAGAGGGGCTTGGGGCGACCGGCAAATCCGGGCGTATCCTGCTCATTGCCTGCGGCGCACTCGCACGTGAGATCCTCGCGCTGAAAAACGCCAACGGCTGGGATCACATGGATCTGACCTGCCTGCCTGCCAAATACCACCTGTTCCCCGATCGGATCGTCCCGGAGGTCGAACGGCTCGTTCATCAGCACAGAGGCGACTACACCACCATCTTTGTGGTTTACGCTGACTGTGGCACCGGCGGGTTGCTGGCCACAAAATGCGCCGCACTAGGGGTGGAAATGGTCGAAGGGCCGCATTGCTACGCCTTTTACGAAGGCAACGACCGTTTTGCAGCCCTGCAAGAGGATGAAGTCACGGTTTTTTATCTGACGGACTTTCTGGTGCGCCAGTTCGAGGCCTTCATCGTGAAACCCATGGGGCTCGATCGGCACCCCGAATTGCGCGACATGCTTTTTGGCAACTACACGAAACTCGTCTACCAGGCGCAGACGGATGACGCGGCCCTTGATGAAAAAGCCCGCGCTGCGGCGGATCAGCTTGGCCTTGAATATGAACGGCGGTTCACCGGGTATGGTGATCTGGAAACTGCGCTCTCAAACATTCGAGGACACGCCAGCGGCAAAGCAGGATGAGTATCTGGGCAGAAAAGAAGGTGGGTTAGCAAAGATAAATGCACCCTACTTTTCCGTATAGTACTCCGCTGCATGGCTCAACCAAGCGCCGCCGTCGCTACGGACCGAATACGTTCCACCATTGCCCGTAGCCCATTTGAGCGCTGTGACGAAAGATGTTCGTCAAGGCCAAGGCGGCCCAGTTCCGCCGTTGCATCGACCTTTAACACTTCGGCAACCGCCAAACCGCTGTAGAGCCCGACAAGCACAGCAATCAGCCCTTTGACGATCATCGCGTCGCTGTCGCCGCGAAAGGTGAATATACCATCGCTGATATTGGGCAGCAGCCATACCTGGCTCGCACAGCCATCAACCTTTGTGGCAGGCACATGGAATTCCGCCTCAAGAGCCTCCATCGCCTGCCCCATTTCAATGACGTAACGGTATCGTTCTTCCCAGTCCTCCAGAAACTCAAAGGTTTCTGCAATTTCTTCGAATGCTGCGCTGGCCACGGGCTTCTCCTTCGTGATTGTGGTGATTTATGCGCCGTTGGCGCGAAGGTCCAGTGCCTCAAGCCTTTTCAAGAGCGCGCCTTTGGGCTAGCACATGTTCAACAACGGGGGTTCAAAATGATCCGTAGAGCAGCAACTGTTCTGATGATATGCGCCACACTTGCCGCCTGCGGCGGGTCCGGTGGCTCCTTTAATCCGTTTAACTGGTTCCGGCCCGCCCAGCCGGATGCCCAGAATCAGGCCGTGCTGAGAGAGGCCGGTGCGACCAGTACAGAGCGGCGGCCGCTGGTCGACCAGGTTGTCAGCCTCAGGATTGAACAGACACCCGGAGGGGCGATCGTGCATGCAACCGGGCTTCCCCCGACGCAGGGATGGCACACAGCTGAACTAGTGGCCCGCAATGACGGCCGACCCGTGGATGGTGTGCTGACGTTTGAGTTTCGGATAATACCACCGTTCGGGTTTGAACGCGTCATCAATCAGCAATCACGTGAAGTGATTGTTGCTGCATATCTTTCTGACATTGCCCTGAGCGGTGTCAGCGCGATCCGCGTTGTCGGAGCACAATCGGCCCTGATCAGTCGGCGCTAAGGTCAATCACCTCTACACGCGCGCCTTTGGCCATAAGCGCCAATTCGCCCTGACAAAGCCTGAGCGCATCGTCGCCAAAGACATCCGCGCGCCATCCCTTGAGCGATGGTAAATCGCGTAGACCAGCTGCGATTTCATCAAGTTCGGAAGCGGTCGCAATCAGTTTCTGGGCGACGCCTGCCTGTTCGCTTTTCGCTTTCAGCAACACCCGCAGCAAATCCGCCAGCGCCGGGTTCACCTGTAATTTGTCGCGTCCCTTTGGCGCCACCGGAAAATCCTTTGGGTCGGCTTCGACACCGACTTTGATCGCCTGCAGAATACCCTCGGCAATCTCCCCCTTGCGGGCATCACGCAGCAGCAGGCGTGAACGCCCCAGCTCCTTGATATCGCGGGGTTTCGTTGACGCCAGTTCCATCAAGGCGTCATCCTTCATCACCCGGTTGCGCGGAATATTCCTGGTTTGGGCGTGGTTTTCCCGAAAGGCCGCCAGTTCACGGGCAATCGCCAGAAATTTGCCCGAGTTTGTGCGGGTTTTCAGTCTTTTCCACGCTTCACGCGGCTTTATTCTGTACGTTTCCGGTGCCTTCAGAATTTCAAGCTCTTCTGCCAGCCAGTTGTCGCGGCCATTCTTTTGCAGTTCCGCAGCGAGATATTCGTAGATCACCCGCAGGTGTGTCACATCGGCAAGCGCGTATTTCTTTTGTGCATCCGTCAGGGGACGCCGCGACCAATCCGTAAACCTTGACGATTTATCCAGCGGTTGGCGTGCAATCTTTCGTACCAGTGTTTCGTATCCGGCCTGTTCGCCAAACCCGCAGACCATGGCGGCGACCTGGGTATCAAACAGCGGCGTTGGCATGACACCATGTTCAAGAAAGAAAATCTCCACATCCTGACGCGCCGCATGAAAGACCTTTACCACGTTGCTGTCGCGCATAAGGTCAAGCAAAGGATCCAGTGACAGATCATCGCTCAGCGGATCAATCAGGGTTGCGGTTTCATCGCCATCGCCCGGATAGGCAAGCTGAACCAGACATAGTTTGGAATAATATGTCCGTTCCCGCAGGAACTCCGTGTCGATCGTAACGTAAGGATGATTTGCGGCGCGCTTGCAGAATTCTGACAGCGCTTGAGTGGTTGTTATTATATTCATCTTAGCCTGTGTTATGTTCCCACTCGTTCTAGGGGGTTTCCGCGCCAAAGGGAAGTTCCAGACAATCACGATGTCCGGTGCAGAAGCGGGGCAGCACCGCCGGGTACAGCTGATGTTCTGCCTGAAGCACCCGTTTGGCCAGGGTTTTGGGGCTGTCTTCCGGTAGAATCGGCACACGAATCCGGCCAAGCACGGGACCGCCATCAAGCTCTGCCGTGACTTCATGCACCGAACAACCGGCGTAGGCATCCCCTGCCGCAAGCGCACGGGCATGGGTATCAAGACCTTTGTATTTCGGTAGGAGCGATGGGTGAATATTCAGCATTTTCCCGGCCCAGCGAGTCACGAAGGCGTCGGTCAGAATGCGCATAAAACCGGCCAGGCAGATGACCTCGGGCTGCGCCTGTTGCAGTCTTTCCGTCAGGGCGGCCTCAAACGCGGACCGATCACCGGCAAAGTCGCGATGGTCCACAACCGCCGTATCAATGCCAAGAGCCGTAGCTTTGGCCAGCCCTGCCGCCGTCGGAATATTTGACAGCACCAGACAAGGGCGCGCAGGATGATCGCCGGTCATGCTATGCACCAGCGACACCATATTGGAGCCGCCGCCAGATATCACAATGGCAACGCGGCTGGTCACCCAAGAGTGCCTTTGTAGCTGATACCGGGGGTGGCGCGCACCCGGCCCAGGTCTGCTACTGTCTCTCCCTCAGCTGACAGCAAATCGGAAATGGCCGCAGCCCTCTCGGGGGCAACCACCAGAACCATGCCGATACCGCAGTTGAAGGTTTTCAGCATTTCCACACCATCAATACCCCCCGTCTCGGAAAGCCAGCCAAACACCCCCGGCATTTTCCAGGCCGACAGGTCGATTTCGGCGCCTAAACCTTCCGGCAACACCCGCGGCAAGTTTTCCGTCAACCCGCCACCGGTCACATGCGCCAGCGCGTGCACCCCACCTGCGCGAATGGCGTCCAGGCAGGACCGTACATAAAGGCGCGTCGGGGCAAGCAGTGCTTCGCCCAGAGTCCCGGCACCAAACGGGCTTTGCGTTTCCCAGCCAAGACCAGACAATTCAACCACACGGCGTACCAGCGAATATCCGTTGGAATGTACACCGCTGGATGTCAGCCCCAGCAGAACATCCCCTTCCGCCACATCCACGGGCAGGGCCTGGCCGCGTTCCAATGCACCAACAGCAAATCCGGCAAGGTCGAAATCCCCTGCCCCGTACATCCCCGGCATTTCAGCGGTTTCGCCGCCAATCAGGGCGCAGCCTGAACGGGTGCACCCTTCTGCGATTCCGTCAACCACCGCGACAGCGACATCAAGGTCCAGCTTACCGGTAGCAAAATAATCGAGAAAGAACAGCGGCTCCGCCCCCTGGCAAATAAGGTCATTCACACACATGGCAACCAGGTCGATACCGATACCGCCGCAAAGGCCGGTATCAATCGCGATACGCAGCTTGGTGCCGACACCATCAGTCGCCCCCACTAGAATCGGATCTTCATAGCCAGCGGCTTTCAGATCAAACAAGGCGCCAAACCCGCCGAGCCCGGACATGACCCCGGTACGCTGTGTTCTTTTGGCGGCCGGTTTGATCTGCTCAACAAAGGCGTTACCAGCGTCAATATCGACGCCCGCCTCAGCATAGGTCAGACCATTTTTCTGATTGCTCATTGATGCATCCCCGTCTTTGACGCGCGAGGTATCAGGCGGATGGAAATCTGTCCACTGTCAGCGTGACGCAGACCCCAAAACAGATCGCGCCCCGATACCAATCAGGATACGTGTCGCCAGGATGGAAATCACAAAAATGAAACAGACAAGCGCGGCGAACATGTAACCCAGAGTGCCCAGAATTTCCCCCAGCGGCAACATGAAGGCGGCAACCACAGCCGACAGCGACAGCGCGATCAGGGCAAACAGCACGGCAAGTTTCCATGCCAAGCCGGATGGCGCAACGGTACCGGTGTGACGGGCATGGCTTTGCCCGGTCAGAAGAGCGGCGATCAGCAGCGGAATAGCCCCCGCTGCCCGCGCCAGCAGGCCCGAAATCGTGTCGGGTGATACTGTCACAACCAGGGCCATGACAATCGTCAGCATCAGAAACCAGAACAGGAAAATCCCGGTCAGGCGAAACCCCGCGCTATTTCCTGCATAGTGATCCTGTTCCTGCATTGCCTTGCCTTTCTGTTGCCCCAGCGTACCCCAACCCCGCCACAGTTGGAACAGACTTGACGCATCCTTTCTGTCTGCTAGGCATGCCACCAATGGTGGGCCTGTAGCTCAACTGGTTAGAGCAGAGCGCTCATAACGCTTTGGTTGCGGGTTCAAGTCCTGCCGGGCCTACCAAAATCACCGCAATCCGCGTCCGCCGCGGAAATTGATGTCGCTGGAACCAGCAGCAGGCAGAAACCCGGTGCAGTCACCCCGGCACAGGCGGCCCCTTTAACGCGCAACAACGAAATCGACAAGCAATCCCCCCAGCCGCTCACTGCTTCCTAATGTCAGAGCACCGCCATGTGATCGCGCCGCATCCGCAGCGATCGACAGCCCCAACCCGGTTCCGGTCGCCCGGTTCTGATTGCGCGCCGGTTCAAGCCTTACGAAGGGTCTGATAGCTTCAGCACGATCATCAACCGCGATCCCCGGGCCATTATCTTCGACGCGAAAAGTGACGCTGGCCTCATCCACAAGAACGCTCAGCTCTGCTCGCGGCGCGTAACGAACAGCATTCCCGATGATATTGTCAAGCGCACGATCAATCAGCAGCGGCCTGACATAGAGTGTGATACCGCCTCCGGCATCAGGCGTTCGCAAGGCCACCGCCCCGCCCGCCCGGACAGCTCTTTCGACCGCTGTAGCAGCGATTTCGCGTGCCTCCATGGGTAGAGGTTCATCTTCGGCTGCCCCCTTTGCAAACGTCAGAAAAGCATCCAGCATACGTTCCATATCCGCAATGTCATTTTCCAGCGCCGTCCGATCCGCCCCCTCTTCCATCATGGAAAGGCCAAGGCGCATACGTGTCAGCGGAGTCCGCAGGTCGTGGCTGACGCCGGACAGCATGCGCGTGCGTTGTTCTATTTGCCGTTCAATACGTTCGCGCATATCCAAAAAGGCCCCCCCGGCCGCGCGCACCTCAAGCGCCCCGGATGGCCGGTAGGGTAGATTCAGCCCCTTGCCGAATGCTTCGGACGCCACCGCGAGCCGCTTGATCGGGCGCAGCTGATTGCGCAAAAAGAGAAATGCAATCACCGTTAACAAGAGGCCGACAAAAATCATCAGCACCAAAAGTTGATGCGGGTTGCTGGCCGATACGCGGTTGCGATCGAACCGAACCAGAATGTCACCATGCCGGGTCGGAATCATGAGCAGAACCTGCTTGTCATAGGTCATCAGGTCAATCGCGGTGATATTCGGCAGCGCTTCCCTAAAAAGGCGCGTGACGACACGGCCACTGAGATCATAAAACAGCCTTCCGTCGGTAATCGCATGTGGCGCAGGCAGTTCCACGTTCAGCCCCAACGGTGTGTTAAGTTCTGCAATTTCTTCATGCGCTTCGGACAGAGTTTCAGCCCGGTCAATTTCGGCCATCAGAAACCGAAGTTCCCGAATGACGTTTGTTGTCATCTGCTCCGTCACATCTTCATAGTGGCGCTGAATGAAAACGATGGACACCGCAAGCTGAATCGTCACAATCGGCAGGATAAGGATCAGCGCCGCACGACCATACAGGCCACGGGGCAGATAAGTTTTGAGCCAGCGCGAAATCATGCCCAGAGCCTAGCGTTACATCCGTTGTCAGGAAAGGGTCGAATGCCCCCCGTTCAGCAGCTTGAAAACAATGTGCAATGCATTACAGCCCCCAACCCTTCGCCAATGACCTACAGGGGCACGAACACCTATCTGATCGGCAGCCAAAACCGCGCCGTGATTGACCCCGGCCCGGATATTCCCTCACACTGCGAGGCCATACTTGAGGCCGCCGCCGGCGCGGTGATAGAGGCGATTTTTGTCACCCATGCGCATCTGGATCATTCCCCGCTGGCCCCAGGGCTCGCGCAGCGGACCGGGGCCCCGGTCTACGCATTCGGCCCATATACGGCAGGGCGCAGTGTTGAAATGACCGCTCTTGCAAATGCATCAACGCCGATCGGAGGCGGCGAAGGAATTGACGCTGAATTTCAACCGGATCATTGCCTGGCGGATGGCGAGAAAGTCACCGGAAATGGCTGGCAGATCGAGGCGATCTGGACGCCAGGTCACATGTCCAACCATATGTGCTTTGCTTACGGTGATCTGCTCTTTACCGGGGATCATGTCATGGGCTGGGCGAGTTCACTGGTTTCCCCGCCGGACGGGGATCTGACGGCCTTTATGGCATCCTGCGCAAAGCTGCAGCTGCGGCAGGATCGGGTCTATTATCCCGGCCATGGCGATCCGGTCACATCCCCCGAAAAAAGGCTCAACTGGCTGATTGCGCACAGAAAGTCGCGCGAAGCTGAAATCCTGCGCGCCCTCGCCGACACCCCCGATACGGCCTCCGGTCTGGTCAGGCGGATCTACCATGACATTGACCCCGCGCTTCACGCAGCGGCAGAACGCAATGTGCTGGCCCATCTGATTGATTTAACTGGACGCGGGCTGATAAATCATAGCGGCAACCTCTCCCTCACAACGCGATTTCGGGCGGGCTGACCGCATTTCGGGCATCCGCAAAATTCCTCTTGCCGCGCCATATACAGATTGCTATATCGCGCCGGTGTTCCGGCGTAGCTCAGCGGTAGAGCAGTTGACTGTTAATCAATTGGTCGTAG
>CAYTUW010000023.1:0-19555 GCA_964441435.1 uncultured Rhodobacterales bacterium | reverse complement strand
CTCATGACCTGACTTTCGTCAGATCACTGCCGCGGCAACGGGAGAACGCTACGACCAAGACCCCGGCCTCCTCTACCTCAACGCAAGATACATGGACCCCGAACTCGCCGTGTTCATCCAACCGGATTGGTGGGAGGTGACTGAGGCGGGTGTGGGGACAAACAGGTATGCGTATTCGGGGAACGATCCGGTGAACAATCAGGATCCTAACGGGAATTACTGTCTTCCCTGTGGTTTTGAACTGGCTAAGTGGGGTGGAGCTGCCTTGATAGCGCTCGGAGGCTACTTATTCAGCACAAGCGATGCCGATTTGAACTTATCCAACCATACCGGCGGGCAGGTTGATCCTGATTTGGATATTCCAATTCATACAGGTGGCAATGGCGCCAGCGGAATCTGGGAAGACCCAGGAATTGTTTCAACACCAATAGAAGGTCCGATTGGACCGTCTATACTATCGACCCCTGCCTCCGAAACGTCTGGACCTACAATACTCTCAACACCGGTTCATGATGGCGACATCCGTATTACTGTTGAATCTTCAGGAAGCTATACTATCGATTTTCCAGATGGCTCTCGATATCATGGTAAAGGTGGTATGGATCGCGCGAAAACATCGGCCAGACAAAGGGCTCGGCAGCATGGCTATGATCTTGGAAATACAACAATAGACTGGACTCCTGCTGCAAATGATCGAGAATCTTTCAAAGATGAAGATGATCGAATTCAAGATGACGGTGGAGTGGACAACCCTGGCAATCACAACGTAAGAAACTCTCCAGGGAGAAGATATAATGAGCAAGATCGTGGGAATTGAATGAATGAGTAACCTTCGCGATGAAAATCAAAAAATTCTTACGAGTTTTGAGGCCCAAGGGACAGATTTGAAGCGAAGCTATGAGTTTGATTTTCGCGTATCGTTGAAAGATAAGGATGCTTGTAAAGAATTTCTGAGAGAGCTTCGTTCAAACCATAATGTACCTAAAGGCACAGTATTCATGATTATTAGTGATCCTGAGGACTATCAGGTTTCACTATCATTGTTGATGAAGCCGTCTGTAGATGCGATCTCGGATATTGAGGAAACACTGTTGTTTGCGTCCAAAGGGTTTGATGCCGCCAAAGTTCATTGGGAGTTTAAAGTAGGTTAAAAATACCTCCCAAACCTTCTTTGCATTCCCCACCCAGACGTCAGACAAGCCCATGACGGCTCAACAACAGACATACACTACACGCACCGGGATCAACTGAGCAGCGTCCGCACCATCACGGATGCAACCGGCGCAGTGGCCAGCGCCACCGCCTACCACCCCTTCGGCCAGCCCCACGAGTGGGCCACATCGGTCGGGCTTGAGGGTGAAACCAAAGCCTTCATCCCGCTCTCATGACCTGACTTTCGTCAGATCACTGCCGCGGCAGCGGACGAGAGATATGATGAGGATCCCGGCCCAAACAAGATGGCAGTTACGATACACGCTCCGCCTTTCAGATCAGAGCAGTCGAAATCCAGGGAAACCGGCTGAGAAGGACGAGGATGACCGCGACTGCGAACAGGAACGGCCAAAGGGATTTCAGGATACGTCCAGGCGACACCCCACTCATCGATGAGGCAATGTATAGCCCGACGCCTACGGGCGGCGTCAGCAGGCCGAGCGCTAGGTTGAGGCATATCACGACGCCGAATTGATATGGGCTGATGCCATAGTCATCCACGGCTATCGGCAGCAGGATCGGCGCGATCAGGATGATTGCGGCGATGCCGTCGATCAGCATACCGACGAAAACCAGGATCGCGGTGACGATCAAAAGAAACAGAAAAGGGTCCGACGTGACCGACGTGATGAGAGATGCGAGCTTCTGTGGGAGGGCTTCATAGATGATCACCCAGCCGAACACGCTGGCTGCAGCGATCATGAACGTAATCATCGAGGCATTTATCGCCGTTCGCTTGAACATTTCGAAAACGGAGCTTGGCCTCAACTCTCCATAGATCAGCCACCCGATAAGGAAAGCGATGAGCGATGCGATGGCGGCGCTTTCGGTTGGCGTGGCGATGCCAAACAGAATGCCGCCGATAATGGCCAGCGGAATGAGCGCTGCGGGGAGGCAATAGAGCAACGCCGACAAAGCCTCACGCAGGGTAAACCACTCTCCCTTGGGGAATCCCGATGCCATACCTATGGCAAAGATCACGGTGGCGAAGGCGGCGGCCAACAGGAGGCCGGGCAAGATGCCGGCCAGGAACATTTCCCCGATCGGGACCTGTGCCAGTACGCCAAAAATTACGAACATCATTGAGGGTGGAATTACCGGGGCCAGCAACCCGCCTGCCGCTGTGGTGGCAGCGGCAAAGCCTTCGTCGTAACCCTCTTTTGCCATTTCGGGGGTCATGGCGCGCGCCATGACGGCAATCTGTGCCGTGGCGGAACCGATAATCGCGGCCATGAACATATTGGTCAGCAGGTTGATATAGGCCAGCCCGCCACGGAAGCCGCCGACGAATACCCGCGCCGCATTGATCAGCCGCCGGGTCATGCCACCTTCGTTCATCATCTCGCCGGTTAGCATGAAAAGCGGAATGGCAAGCAGGCCGTAGTTTTCCAGCCCCGAGAACATCTTCTGGGCGAAACTGCCGTAGAGAACCGTATTGTCGCTTTCCCAGATGTACCAGATCGCGGTAAGGGCAAGCACAAGGGCGACCGGAACGGCAATCAGCAGCTTGAAGGCAAAGATCAGCGGCGTCATGATCGGTCCCTATCGGCATTCGCGCCCTGACCGAACAGATTGGCGAGGCTATGCAGGGTGGCGCCGAAGGAAAAGGCCCACATGACCATCCATACCCAGAATTTACGGATGCCGAGTGTTGTCGTCGGTTCCGCATAGATGAAGTTGAAGGTCGTGCCCTGAAAGGCCCGCGTATCGAACCCGTGGCGCGCCAGATCGAGCGGAGAAAACCAGAGCCAGCAGAACCAGACCATGAAGAGCGCGAAGGCAAGCACGATCAGGTCCACCAGCCTTGCAGCGGCACGCCGAATAGTCGGTGCAAGTGTGTCTGTCAGGATCGTCACAGCCACTGCGTGCCCGTAGTGCAGAGCAGCCGAAGCGCCAAGGAAAGTCATCCACGCCATGGCGTAAATTGCCAATTCGTCCACCCAGAACAGGGCCGCTCCGATACTGCGGGTGACAACATTGAGGAGAATGAGAACCGAGATCGAGACTGCCAGAAGCGCTGCCAGTGTCAGCTCAATACGTGCCCAACGGGCCGAAAGGCGTCCGATCATGCGGTCCTCTCCGGTGTTCAGGACGCGCTGAGGTGCGCGCCCTGGAAGATGGTTTTCTGCGTTTACTGGGCTGTTGCGGCTGCAACCTCGCGCAGATCCTTCAGTGCCGTCGTGCGCTCCGACCATGTCTCATTCCACGCACTAACAGCGCCTTCAAAAAAGCTTTCGTCGACCTCCACATAGGTGCGCCCGGTGTCGCGGATCTGGTCAAGCCAGCCCTGTTCCTTCTCGACATAGGTGTCGATGGTGCTGTCCACATGGCGTGCCATCAACTCACCGATCAAGGCGCGGTCGGCTTCGGGCAGTTCCGCCCATACACGCGCTGAAACCAGGCCAACCATCGGGAACATCATGTGATTGGATTGCACAATGGTATCGGCGTGTTCGTAGTATTTAAGCACCCAGATCAACTCTGCATCCATATCGATTGCGTCGACCTGGCCGTTGGCCAGCGCATCGTAGACGGCTGGCAAGGGCATCGGTGTCGGGGCGGCCCCGACGGCATTGTAGAAATCGAGGATCGGCTCGAATGGCGTGATGCGGAGCTTGAGCCCGGCAAGATCTTCGGCGGTGGTGATCTCGCCGCGGCTAACGATCTGGCGCAGACCCGCCATGCCGTATCCGGTGCCGATGACACCGACCTGCGCCGGCAGTTGGTCCAGCATTCCCTGGGCCGTTTCGCTACGCAGGATGCGACCTGCATGGGCAATGTCATCTGCCAGATAAGGCGCATAAAGCGCGCCGAAATCCGGTGCGCGATTAGACACCTCGGCCACCGTCATAAAGGCCATGTCCAGCGCGCCTGTCTGTAATTGCTGCAACATCTCGGCTTCATTTCCGAGCTGGCGTGCGGGAAAGACGGTCACGCTATGTGTGCCGCCGCTGGCTTCGGCCAGTTCGGCCCCGAATGCCTCGGCGGCCTTGGTCCAGATATGCGGCGGCGGCGTGATCAGGCCGAGACGAAACTCCTCGGCGAGGGCAGGCACGGTTGATGCCAGCGCAATCGCCGCGCCGACAAGTGTATTGGCGAAGATTTTCATTGGTGATCTCCCTCTATCTGCGATGATGTCAGAGCTGCACCCAACTCTCGGGCGGTTTGCCCTTGCCGGGGTGAATTTCGCCGCAACCAGGGCAGGTGCGGGCTTCGGTGCTGTTGTGAAAGGCGTCGTAGATCTTGGGCAACGCGGTGACTATGCCCTCTGGGCCGTCCAGAGTGACTTCCTCGCGATGCACCAACCCTTCGCAGTTGAAACAGAACCACTCGAAGCCTTCCTTCATGCCCGGCTGACGCGGTGCTTCGACAACGATACCGACGGATCCTTCTTGCGGGCGCTGCGGCGCGTGGCGCACGTGCGGCGGCAGCATGAAAACCTCGCCCTCGCGCACCGGCACGTCATAGATTTTGCCGCCGTCGGCGATCTTGAGCATCATGTCGCCCTTCTGCTGGAAGAACCATTCCTCGACCGGGTCATCGTGGAAATCGACGCGGGTATTGGGCCCGCCGACAACCATGACGATCATGTCGCCTTCCTTGTGAAGCAACTGGTTGCCGACTGGCGGGCGCAGCTTGTCGGCGTTGTCTTCCACCCATTTCTTGAAGTTGAAGGGCTTCAAAGTCGGATGTTGGGCCATTCTTTCCTCCCGCTTGATCCGTCGTCGTCTGAGTTCAGATTCGAAGCGTAGGTGAAATTGAGGCAAAGAAATATTTGTTTCCGAAAAAGTAGGTATCGGTATTTGTTATATCGATACCTACGCCAGGAACAGGAATCCGGTTCCGGCCATGGCTAGAATAGAGGCAACAAAAAGCCGCCCGATTGCGACAGTTTCAGATTTTGTGACCAGCAAGACGAACAGCGCCGCAAACAGCACTTCCAACGTCCCCAGAACCGCAACCGAGACAACGGCGGCGGTTTTCAGGGCGAAGAACTGGAGCAGTTGCCCGGCGCTGAGCGCCATGGCTGTTCGCCAATGCCGGACGCTGCGGTCAATGGTGACGAAGGTCCAGCCACGCCGGAGACCGCGGGGCATGGTCGCCGCGCCCAGAATCCACACAGCGCTTACCAGCGCCCCGACGAAAGTGCCGAGCGCTGCATCGGGCGCAAACTCAAGACCGAGGCTGCGGAAGGTATAGGCTAACGCATAGGCCAGCGCCGACAGGATACCCAGGATCAGCCCCGCCCGCGGAACCGTCGCCCCCCCGATGGCAGGCAGGTGCATGTAGACCATGACCCCCAGAAGGACGAGCGCGCCCCCGACAAGCGTTGAGGAGCCGGGCAATTCCCCGAGAATCACGAAGGCGCACGGCAGCGCGAACAGGGGCGTCAGTCTACGAAGGAGGCCGGCCCGCACGGCGCCAATTTGCTCCGTCGCGCGATACATCGACTGGCGGCCAAGGACATTCGCGCAAAGACCGGCCAAGGCGAAAATCGCAGCGGCCCGAAGCCCATCGGAGGTCAACAGCCTGGCAACAGGGACAGTGCCCTGCATGGCCCAGAGAAGTCCGGACAACAGCGCGGTAAGAACAACCGAGAGGAAAACGCCGTTATCCCCTTGCGAATTGGCCTTGCTGTGAACGATGGATACTCCGGCCAGCCCATAGGCCAGCGCCGCGAGGACCGCCAGAGCCTCGCCAGTCACAGTGCAGGCTCAGAGCAGGAGGCCACAATCTTCAAAAGCAGCACTCGTCGCTGCCTTTTCGGCTTCTGTCAGTTCCAGCATCGGGTGCCGCACCCGGCCGCCAACCTGGCCCAGAAGCTCCTGCCAATACTTGCCATGCGCCGTCGGTTTTCCGCCTGGCTTGGTGTTTCGGATCGCGGCGCGCACCGGTTCAAGACTGTCGCGGACGCGCCGCGCGGCATCGAATTTCCCGGCGAAGGCCAGTTCAGTGTATTCATCCATCCGGCGATCGACTTTCGACTGAAGCTGGTAGGGCGGGGACGAACAAAGGTAGAGCTGCCAGCCCAGTTCCTCGATATTGTCGAGCCAATCGTCCTCGGAAGAGGTTGACACCAGGATCTTGTCGCCGACCATGCGGGTTAGCCGTGCATACATCTCGCGGGGGACCGAATATTTGATAGCCATTATATTGGGCAGTTCCGCGATCCGGGCGCAGGTTTCCGGCTCCATCAGATAGCCGCTGTCAGGGTGGCTCCACATTGCAATGCCGATGTCGAGCCGGTCGCAGATATGCTTGTAGTAGTTGAACAGGACTTCGTCGCGGTCATGGCAGAAGCTCAGCATCGGCGCATGGACCACCACGTAATCCGCGCCACAGTCCTGCGCATGGCGGCCAAGCTCCAGCACGGTATCGACGTTCTGGTCCGAGATCGACATGATCGTGCCGGCCTTGTCGCCGCATTCCTCGGCGGCGATGGTCATGTTGCGCTTGCGCTCGTCCAGCGACATCGACCAGAATTCGCCCTGTTTGCCAGCGATGAACAGGCCTTGGATGCCCAAATCGTCGATCCAGTGACGGATGTTGCTGCGCAAGCCATCCTCGTTCATCGCAAGTTTGTTGTCAAAGGGGTTGAGGGCGGCTGCCCAGATGCCGCGCATCGTCTCACGGGCATATGCCTTGGCTTCGTTCTTGGCGTATTTCATGGGGATCGGCTCCAATAGGACCAAGGTTCAGGGGGCGCATTTCGCGCGGATCGCTGCGTCGCAGTTAGGCCGCATTGCCCCCCGGAAACCAATCATATTGACAGAAACTGGGTATCCGATAATTTGATACCAAAGTGCTCGCAGTTTCCGATATGCAAGCCCCAAAACCGGGAGGCATCCATGAAAATCGGCATCATCGGACAGGGCGCCATCGGGCGTTATGTGGCTGCAAATCTGGCTGAACGCGGCCTTGGGCCGGAGGTTGTTCTAACACGGTCCGGGCGCGTGAAAGAGGCCGAGGCTGGCGGAATTCCACATGTCGGCACGGTGGACGAACTGCCTGGGGACATTTCGCTGATGGTCGATTGTGCCGGACACGCGGCCTTGGCCGAGCACGGCTGCGCCATCCTCGAACGGGGCATCACGCTGATCACGGTCTCGCTTGGCGCGCTTTCGGACCGGGAGTTGGAGAAAAATCTCGAAAGCGCGGCGCGCGCGGGTGGCTCGCAACTTCTTCTTGCCAGCGGTGCGATAGGGGCGCTCGACAGCCTTCGCGCCGCAAAGGTCGGGGGGCTGGACGAAGTGACCTATATCGGCAGGAAACCCCCCCAGGGCTGGCACGGGTCCCCGGCCGAAGATCAGCTTGACCTCGATACGCTGGAGTCCGCAGAAACCCATTTTGAAGGAACGGCCCGGAACGCTGCCATGTCCTACCCAAAGAACGCCAATGTCGCCGCCGCCGTTGCGCTGGCCGGATCGGGCTTTGACGATACACGGGTCAAGCTGGTGGCCGACCCCACAATCACGGTTAATATTCACGAGATTCACGCATCCGGTGCCTTCGGTCGGTTCTCCTTTCGGATCGAGGGGAAGGCGCTGCCCGACAACCCGCGCAGTTCCGCACTGGCCGCGATGAGCGCGATCTCGGCCATCGAACGCGAGATTGCCCCGATCACCATCTGACGAGACACCATGCCCACACGCCACACCCGTATAGTCGAACGTGCCCTGACTCGCCTCAAGCTGCGGCAGTTGCGGTTGCTGGTGGCCGTCGGTCAACACGGGAGTATTCAGAATGCCGCCCGCGATCTGAGCATCTCTCAGCCTGCGGCAACCAAGATGATCCAGGACCTCGAACTCGATTTTGAGGTCGAGCTTTTCAAGCGCACCAATCGGGGGGTCGTGCCGACCATCTTTGGGGAGTCTCTTATCCGTCACGGCAAGCTGATATTTGCCCAGGTCTCGAACGCCGCCCAGGAGCTGGACGATCTGAACGAAGGAAACAGCGGCCGGGTCGTCGTCGGGACGCTTCTCGCAGCCTCCCCTTCGCTTCTGCCATTGGCGATAGAACGCCTGCTGCGGGAGCGTCCTAAAGTGGCTGTCAAAATCGTCGAAGGAACGAATGAGGTTTTGATGCCTGGCCTGCTTTCCGGGGAAATCGACCTTGTCGTAGGAAGATTGCCAAGCCACCGGCACCGGGAAAACATTGTGCAGGAAAAGTTTTTTGACGAGCGTGTCCTTGCCGTCGTCGGAACGCAGCACCCGCTTACCAATCAAGGCAATATCGACTTCGAACAGCTAAAGCCCTACGGATGGATTCTCCCGCCGGTAGAGACAACCCTGCGCCGCCAGGCCGACCAGTATTTCGTCAGGCAAGGTCAATATGTGCCACCCACCACCATTGAGTCCGTATCTTACCTGGCCAATCGCTCTTTTCTAAGATCGCACGACTTCATTGGGCTCATGCCCGCGCATGTTGCTATGCTCGACATAGGCAGCGGGCTCCTGACCAGAATCGACTGGGTGGCGCCATTCGGAGCCGGCCCGGTGGGGGTGTCCTATCGAGGCAAGCAGAGCCTCTCGCCAGCTGGCAATGCCTTTCTGGACGCGTTGCGTGCAGCAGCTACCGAAATCGGCAGCGGGACTTCAACGGTCTGATATCCACCTTTCTGATATCAGTATTTGTTCAATTCGGTTGTCGTGATGACTCAACCGCAAGACAATTTGCCTGAGCTAAAAGATATAAACGAGGTTGCAATGGGCACCTACCCGGACCTGAAACTCTTCATCGGCGGCGAATGGCGTGAAACGCCGGAGACCATACCTGTTGTCAATCCGGCCACCGAAGAGGAACTCGGTCGACTGCCACATGCCCGGACCTCCGATCTGGAAGATGCCCTCAGCGCCGCTGAGGCCGGGCTGGAAATCTGGCGCAAAACGCCGCCGCGCACACGCTCCGACATCATCCTTCGTGCCGCCTCGATCATGCGCGCCCGACAGGAAGAAATCGCCCATGCGATTACAGCGGAACATGGCAAGCCTTTGGCACAGGCCCGGCTTGAAGTCATCCGTGGCGCCGAGTTCTTTGAATGGGATGCGGGCGAAGCGATGCGGACCTATGGCCGGGTCATCCCCTCTGCGCCGGGCACAACGATTTCGGTGCATCGCCAGCCCATCGGGGTGGTTGCTGCGTTTTCGCCCTGGAACTTCCCGATGAGCCAGCCGGCCCGCAAGATTGCTGGGGCACTCGCCTCGGGCTGCTCGGTCATCCTCAAGGCGGCCGAGGAAACCCCGGCCGGTGCCATCCACATCGTGCGTGCGTTCGAGCAAGCTGGCCTGCCGGCAGGGGTGTTGAATCTGGTATTCGGCACACCGTCGGAGATTTCCGAATTCCTGATCCCCCAACCGGCCGTGCGGCTGGTCGCACTGACCGGGTCGACAACGGTGGGTCGACACCTGACCGGGCTTGCGGCGCAAAGCGACACCCGTGTCCTGATGGAACTCGGTGGCCATGCGCCCGTGATCGTTTGCGAAGATACCGATGTCGAAAAAGCTGCAATCAGCGGCGCGGTCCGCAAGATGCGGAATGCCGGGCAGGTCTGCACATCGCCGACACGGTTTTTCGTGCATGAGAGCATTTTCGACGTCTTCGCGGCGAAATTCACCGCGCGTGCAGCCGCCACAGTGGTTGGCAATGGCATGGAAGATGGCGTCGAAATGGGCCCAACGGCCAATGACCGACGTATTCCCATTCTCACGGAACTGGTGGAAGATGCTGTGGCGCAGGGTGCTGAACTCTGCACTGGCGGGGCGCGGCATGGCGACACGGGCTACTTCTTTCAGCCCACGGTGCTGACCAACGTGCCCGACGCCGCCAAGATCATGCAGGAAGAACCGTTCGGCCCGATCGCCGTGCTGAACCCGGTCCAGAACCTGGACGAGGCGATTGCACGGGCGAATGCGGTCCCCTATGGGTTGGCCGGTTATGGTTTCACCAATCGGGCCGACTACATCAACCGTATGATCGACGAAGTGGAAGTCGGGAATTTCTCGATCAACACGCTGGAGGCATCGCTGCCGGAAACGCCCTTCGGCGGTGTGAAGGCCAGCGGCTACGGGCGCGAAGGTGGCGCTGAAGGGTTGGAAAGCTATCTGACCGTCAAGAATATCTGGCATTTCTCCGAAATTGCGTAAACTTCAACCTGTCTTCAGATAAGGGGACGGCTATGACCGATTTTACCAAGACCCGCGCGATGTTCGACCTCCCCGAGGGGATGATCTATCTGAACGGCAATTCCCTTGGCCCCATGCCCAAAGCCGCCCCAAAGGCGATGGGGCGCTTTCTGAATGACGAATGGCGCACCGAACTGATCAAGGGCTGGAACACCAAGAACTGGTTCATGCAAACCAACACGCTGGGCGACCGGATCGGCCGGCTGATAGGTGCCCCTGCGGGCAGCACGGTTGTCGGCGACACCCTGTCGATCAAGGTCTTTCAGGCGGTCGCATCCGGGTTGGCCCTAGTGCCGGATCGCAAGGTGATCCTGTCCGACAACGGCAATTTTCCGACCGATCTCTATATGGTTGAGGGCCTGATGAAGCTGAAGGACGCCGGGTATGAGTTGCGTATCCCCGATCCCGAAGCGGTGCTGGATCAGATCACCGATGAGGTGGCCGTCGTCATGGTAACGGAGGTGGATTATCGTACCGGGCGCAAGCATGACATGAAGGCGATCATCGAAAAGGCCCACCAGCATGGTGCATTGGTTGTCTGGGATCTTGCCCATTCCGCAGGTGCGATCCCGGTGGATGTCGGCGGCATGGACACCGATTTCGCTGTGGGCTGCACCTATAAGTACCTCAATGGCGGCCCCGGCTCGCCCGCGTTTATCCATGTTGCCCCGCGTCTTCTGAATGTCGTCGAACCGGCCTTGTCGGGCTGGTATGCACATGAGGCCCCTTTCGCTTTCGACACCGATTTTCGCCCGATGCCCGATGCCATCGAGAGAATGCGGATCGGAACGCCGTCGATTGCCGCCTTTGCCCTTTTGGAGGCTGCTCTGGACGTCTGGGAAGAAGTCGACATGGCCGACCTTCACCGCAAGTCGATCACGTTGAGCGAGATGTTCATCCAGGAGGTGGAAGCCCGCTGCGCGGGCGTCGCTTTTGCCGGACCCAGAGATCCGCAGGCACGTGGCAGCCACGTGTCCTTCCGGTTTGAACACGGATATGCCTGTATGCAGGCGCTGATTGAACAGAACGTCATCGGCGATTTCCGTGCGCCCGACGTGATGCGCTTCGGGATCACGCCGCTCTTTGTTGGTGAACAGGATATTCTCAGGGCGGTCGATATCATGGCGGCCATTCTGAAGAATGAAACGTGGCGCGATGAGCGTTTCCAGGTTCGTTCAAAGGTCACTTGAACGGCCGCATTATTGTCTGCCAGTCGTGCCGGGCCGGTGCCCTAGTCAACCAGTGTCATCAAGGTGCGTGTCAGGGCCGATCTTTCGTCGCAGAAGTCCAGGATGAGGTCAAAGTGCTGCCGGTCAGGGACCACCAGGTAGTCGCTGGGTCCAACGCATTCATTCCACGCGTTACGGAAGGCTTCGGACTGACGATGAAACCCCGCGGCTTCATTCTCGGCCAGGGCAACGATCATTGGGCAGCCTTGCTCCGGCAGATTTCTGAGAGGGCTGAACGCCAGTATGTCAGCCTCGGTCAGGGCCAGCCATTCTTGTGGTTTGACATGGGCGATGGGGCCAAGGTCGAAAAGACCGCTGATGGGCATCGCACCTGCTATCGGTTGTTCGGGCAGGCCATGTTCGGCTTGCCAGCCCGGTGACAAAACGGTGCCCACCAGGTGTCCGCCCGCTGAGCTGCCACAGAGATAAATCCGCGATCTGTCCAGACCCAGCGTTTCCGCGTTGTGCCACAGATAGGCAACGGAGGCCCGCACCTGCCGGACAATCTCCGACATATTCGCGGCGGGGGCCAGGCTGTAGTCGATTGCGGCGGTCGCAATGCCGTGCCGGGCGAGTGTCGGGGCCATGAACGCGGAATCATGCCGCGACAGCATCCGCCAATAACCGCCATGAATGAAGACCACCACCGGGCGCGGTGTTTCGCCGGTGCCATAGACATCCAGCTTTTCGCCGCTCCGTTGGTCATAGACCAGATCGGCGGCTGTCAGGCAGCTTGCCCGCGCCTTGTCTGAAAAGCTGCGGTAGCGCGCCATGTCGGCGTCAAACATGTCGGCGCTGACTGTCGCGCGGGCGCTATAGCTCAGTTCAAGCTGTTCCTGAGACAGATCGGCTTCGCCGGCAAGCAGGAAGGCATCAGAGACCGACATATGATTGCACCCTTTCAAAATCCGCATCCAATTCTGCTGTGCCCCCGGACCAGACCGTACATCCTTTTTCGATAATGTAGTGCCGGTCGGCGAGGCGCCGCAGCTCTTTCAGATCCTTGTCGATGACAAGAATGGATTGCCCCTCCGCCTTCAGATTCTTCAGGCAGGCCCAGATGTCGGCCCGGATAAGTGGCGCCAGCCCCTCCGTCGCCTCATCGAGGATCAGAAGCCGCGGGTTGGTCATCAGCGCCCGGCCAATAGCCAGCATCTGCTGTTCGCCGCCCGACAAGGTGCCCGCCATCTGTCGCGCCCGTTCCTCAAGCCGGGGAAACAGCGAATAGATGCGTTTCAACGTCCAGGGCGACGCGTGCTTCCCGTGGTTCGCGGCAGTTGCGATCAGGTTTTCCCGCACCGTCAGCGTGCTGAAAATCTCGCGGCCTTCCGGCACAAGTCCGATACCTGTTCGTGCGATGTATTCGGGTTTGTTCTGAAAGATCGACGCGTTGCGAAAGTCGATGCTGCCGGCGCTTGGGCGCAGCAACCCCATGATGGATCTAATTGTTGTCGTCTTTCCCATGCCGTTGCGACCCATCAGCGTGACGACTTCACCCTCGGCAACGTCCAGCGACACGTCAAAAAGGACTTCGCACTGCCCGTATCCCGCCCGGAGCTTTTCCAGTTTCAGCATGTCAGTCCTCCGCATGTCCCAGATAGGCGCTCCGCACATCTTCATTGCTGCGAATCTCATCAACCGTGCCGGTCGCAATCACGCGGCCATAGACCAGCACTGAAATCCGGTCGGCGAGCGAGAAGACTGCATCCATATCATGTTCGATCAGCAAGATACTGACTTGTCCGCGTAGCGATTGCAGGGTTGTCAGCATGTTCTGGCTTTCCGCGTGCCCTAGACCGGCCATGGGTTCATCAAGCAGCAGAAGCCGGGGGCCAAGCGCCCGTGCCATGATCAAGTCAAGCTGTTTGCGTTCGCCGTGGCTGAGGTCGGATACACGGATATCCATGCGGTCCTTCAGGCCGGTTTCCGCCAGGATTTCGCGGGATTGTTCAAGAATATCCCGGCGGGAACGATGGCTGTCGAACATGGTCATCGTGCGACCCAGATGCGAATGGCGCGCTATGGCGACATTGTCCAGCACCGTTTCTTCAGCAAAGAGGCTTGCCACCTGAAACCCTCGGCCGATTCCCATTCGTGCCCGTTTATGCGCCGGAAGGTGGTTCAAAATCTGTCCGTCCAGCGTGATCGTGCCTGCATTCGCCGTCAGGCCGCCCGATATCAGATTGGCGAGCGTCGATTTCCCGGCTCCGTTCGGTCCGATCAATGCGTGGATTTCATTCTCATGGATATCCAAATCGGCATGATCCGTGGCGGTAAATGCGCCATAACGCTTCACCAAAGCGTCGATTTTGAGCAATGAGCGGGTCACGTTGCTTTCTCCCAAAAGACTTTGAGGAAGGAGATTATTCCGCCCCGTGCGAATAGAACGAATGTCAGCAGCAACAGGCCCAGGAACAGCGGCCAATGCTCCGTCCTGCTGGAAAGCGCATCTTCCAGCAGCAGCAGAGCGGCCGCGCCCAGGAACGGGCCACGCACGCTGGCGACGCCGCCCAGGATAACCATGATCATCAGCTCGCCGGACATGTTCCAACTCAGCATGTCGGGGCTGGAAAATCGCAACAGGTTCGCCATCAGCGCTCCCGCTAACCCCGCGCCCATTCCCGACAGTGTGAAAGCGATCAGATGATAGCGGTAGGAGGACAGGCCGATCGCGCCCATCCGCTCCTCGTTCTGACGAAAGCCGTTCAGGATGATCCCGAAGGATGACCGGATCAGCCGTGAATAGACGACGAAGAATCCCGCCGCAAAGACAAGCGCGACATAATACATCGTCATCCGGTCGCGCAGGTTAAGGCCGAAAAGCGTGTTGGGTCGCCGGATGATCAGCCCGTCATCACCACCATAATACGACAGTGAGCTGAAGAAGAAGAACAGCATCTGGGCGAAGGCGAGCGTGATCATGATGAACTGGACGCCTTTGGTTCTAAGAGATATTGCGCCGATCAGGCAGGCGGCCAGCCCTGCCGTGATCATCGCCAGCGGCACCGTGATCAACAGTGCATTGGGGCTGGGGAAGAGCCCGAATATCAGGTCTCCGGTGCTGGCGTGAAAGGCGAAAATCGTTACCGTATAAGCCCCGATCCCGAAAAAGGCGGCGTGGCCAAAGCTGATCATGCCGCCATAGCCCAGGGCAAAGTTCAGACTGGCTGCGGCGATCCCCATGATCAGAATTCTGGTTGCTAAAGTGATTGTTGAGTTGCTGCCCAAGGCCTGTGCCGCAACGGGCAGGGCGATCAGGGTGGCGATCAGCAGCGCGGCACCGAGCCATCGCATTTGTCGGCTTGAGGTCCTGTCGAGGTGTTTCATTTGTGTTTGCTCTGTCATTCTTCAATCGGGAACAGACCCTGAGGGCGGATCAGCAAGATGATGGCCATAAGCAGGTAGATGCCCATCGATGCGATCCCGGTCCCAAGAGTGCTGGCGGCAGAACCGCTCATGAAATTGGCAAGGATTTCAGGAAGGAAGGCGCGTATCGCAGTGTCGAGAACACCAAGCAGAATACCGGCGACAAAAGCGCCGCGTATCGAACCGACGCCCCCGACGACCACGACCACGAATGTGGCCAGCAGGATCTGTTCACCCATACCCACCTGCACGGCGAATATCGGCCCGGCCAGAAACCCGGCCAACCCGGCAATCATGGCGCCCAAGGCGAATACGGCCGTGTAGAGCAGGCCGACATTGACGCCCAGCGCACGAACCATTTCGCGGTTTGTCGCGCCCGCCCGCACGAGCATTCCGATGCGGGTGAAGTTGATCATCAGATACAGACCAGCAGCAATCAAAAGACCGAATGCGATGACCAGTATCCGGTAAGGCGGGTAGAACAGGCCCGGCAGCAGCTCGATCGACTCCGTAAATCCGGCGGGCAGGTCGATGAACATGGGTTGGCGCCCCGCAATCAACACGATCAACTGATTGAAAATCAGGATCAGCGCGAAAGTGGCCAACACCTGATCAAGATAGTCGCGGTGATACAATCGCCTGATGACCACGAATTCTGACAAAGCGCCTGCGGCTGCGGCCCCGGCCAGTGCGCCGAGCAGACCCAGCCAGAAAGACCCTGTCTGCGCCGCAAGGAAGGTGCCCGCATAGGCTCCGATCATGTAGAAAGACCCATGAGCCAGATTGATGACCTTCATGATGCCGAAGATCAGCGTCAGACCCGCGGCCAGCAGAAACAGCATGATGCCGTATTGAAGGCCGTTGATAAGCTGCTCAATGATCAGGTGCATGCGTTCCGGATCCTCATTGATGGGTGTAGTTCGTTGGATTTTCTGGGTTTGCCAACGAAGTGCGCCGCCGGAAACAACCACAACGAAGACGGGCGATCATAACCGGGTCGCCGCGGTTCGGTGACGTTTCCGTTCGCCCCAATCCTTCGCAACCAAGGCCGAGGATGGGGGCGAAACTCCGTTTGATATCGTGGCAGATTACATCTGGCACTGTTCGGCATAGACGTCACTATGATCCTCAAGAACGGTGCTTGCCGTGCTTAGCTGGAATGTGCCGGCGTCGTCGCGGATCACCTTCAGAGCATACCAGTCCTGCACCGGGTGCTGATTGGGGCCGAATGTGAATTCGCCGCGGACCGATGCCACAGGGTTTTCCAGAACCGCGCTGCGGAACGTGTCTCGGTTCCGGTCCGCATTATCCTGTAGCCCCTGTGCGAACAGCAGCGCAGCATCATAGCCCTGCGCGGCATAGTAGGTGATGGGCCGATCGCCATAGGTTGCGCGCCATGTTTCCACGAACTCCGCATTCACCGGGTTATCGAAATCCGTGTTCCAGTGGCTGGTCACCAGAATGCCTTCTGCCGCTTCGCCGACAGCCTGCAAAATGGCGTGATCAAGTGATGCAGGATGGACCACGAGGGGAATTTCGCCCAGCAGACCGGCCTGTTGATACTGTTTGATGAAGGCAATACCGAGGCCGCCGGGTTCAAACTCATATACCATATCGGGTTGCGCGTCGCGGATCTGAGCGATCTCCGAGGCGAAATCAGTTTGATCCAGCCCGGTATAGACCTCACCTACGATTTCGCCGGTGAAAAAGCGACGGAAGGCAACCATGGTTTCACGCCCTGCCTGGTAATTCGGCGCGACCAGAAAGGCCGACTTATGGCCTTCCAACTCGGCCAATGCGCCCGCGCTTTCGCCCTGGCTGTCATCCTGCCAGGAACTAACGAAGTAGTTTGGATTGCAATCTTCCCCGGCAAAGAAGGATGAAGAGGTGTTCGGGCTGACATAGAGCGCATCGCTATCAAGGATTTCAGGCACGGTCGCAGCGGCGACATTGGCAAAGACCACGCCAGTGAAAAGGTCGATACCCTGCGAGAGCATACGGTCAGCAATCTGACGGCCGTTGCCGGGGTTCAGACCATCGTCTTCTACGATCAGCTCGACCGTCTGGCCACCGAGCGTTCCACCGCTGTTCTCGATTGCCAGCTGAAACCCGTCGCGGATGTCCTGGCCAAGGTAACCTGCGGGCCCGGACAAGGTCGTGATCATCCCGATCCTGACCGGTTCATCCGCTTGGGCCCCGGTGGCCAGCAAAAGGCCGAGTCCCATTGACGTTAGCGTGATATTCTTCATTGATCCTAACTCCCTAAAGTCTTCCTGTTCCGCAATTTCACAGCCGTATTGGCCGATCCAATCTCATGCAGATTGTCATCAAGATCGGGACGGCCTGGTAACCGTGAAGCCTGCGTCGTTTGACCCGTGACACCCCGCTGGGGATACATCGGATTCCTCCAACGTGGCTCAGTAAACAAGCCACCTGTCATCCGGGAAAGGGCTAACTTCGGAAACAGATATCAGAATAGCTGATACCCAAATCACGCATCTATGTTTGTCTGCCACGCTGATCTTGGCGAATACTTCCGCCAGCATCACGGAGTTGACATGACACCCACAACATCCACCACCCGTCACGCAGAAATCGCCGGAGCCGGCATCGGAGGGCTGACCGCTGCAGCCGCGCTCGCGCAGCGCGGCTGGAGTGTCACCGTCCATGAAAGTTCACCGGATCTGAGGTCCTTCGGCGCCGGAATCTATATATGGAGCAATGGCCTGCGCGTTCTCAAGGCTATTGGTGCCTATGACGAGGCCATAGTTGGTTGCCACTATGGGCCGATCTTTGAAACGCGTGATCACCTGAACCAGGTCATGGAAACTATTCCGATCAATCAGCCCAACGGTGCCGAATTAGTGACGATGCAACGCAAAAATCTGCTCAGCGCGCTGGCCAATGCCTGTCGGCGCGCTGGCGTGGACATCCGCACAGGGTCCACGGTGGAAGGTCTGAGCGACACTCACGAATTGTTGCTACAAAGCGGGGAAACGCGGGCGGCGGATCTGATCGTTGGCGCTGACGGCGTGCATTCCCGCGTTCGTGACGCGCTGGATCTGATCATGTATAATAAAAGCCTCGGCTATGGCGCAGGGCGCGCGATGATCGACGCCGATGCGATGCATTGTGTGGATGCAGCGGACCGCCTGAAATACATAGAGCATTTCTCGGGTTCGCGTCGCATTCTCTACACTCCGGTGGATGACCACTACCTGTATATTGCGCTTTGCAGTTCCATTGATGATACCGAAGCGCAACAGATGCCCGCGAACAAGGCGCTCTGGAAAAAGCAGTTCCCGCATCTTGCACCGCTGATTGACAAGTTCGACGTCCCCGGACGGTGGGATGAGTTTTTCATCACAAAGCTCAAAGCCTGGAGTAAGGGCAAGGTCGCCATCATTGGTGATGCCGCACATGCCATGCCGCCCTATCTGGGGCAGGGTGGCGGCTGTGCTCTGATGAATGGGTTGAGCTTGGCCGATTTCGCCCACCGGGCCGCCCCCGGCGGCATTGAGGAAGCCCTGACAGCGTGGGAGGCCAGTGAACGTCCCATTACCGAACACACGCAAGATACCGCCGAGCGGTTGGGAGACATGAATTTCTGGCCCGATGAAGTGCGTTCGCAGGTGCTGAAAATTACCGGCGAATGCCACGAAATTGCCGCCGAGCGTATGAAAACCGCGCTGCATGTTCCCACCGCAGCTGACGTGTGAACGACCAACCCAGAGGAGATCGAGCCCATGGAATCGATAACGATCGGAGACTACGAGTTCAGCTATGACGATACCGGTGAGGGGGATGCCATCCTGCTCCTGTCCGGTTGGTGCCAGGATCATCGCCTGTTTACAGATCTCGTGCCCGAACTGGCGAAAACCCATCGGGTCCTTCGCTTTGACTGGCGCGGCCACGGTAATTTCCGACAGGTTAAAGCCGACTTCGACATTGATGATCAGGCTGACGATCTATACCGCTTTTTGGATGCGATGGGGCTGGATCGCGTGACGCCGGTTTCAACCTCTCATGGCGGTTGGGCCAACATCGCTGTGACCGAGCGCTGTGGGGCCGCGCGGATCGGGCATTCGTTTGTCATCGACTGGATCCAAACAACACCCCCGGCCGATTTCTTTGAAATGATCGATCACATTCAGGATCAGGCAAACTGGGAAGCCGGAATCGACGACTTTTTCAGCCATTGGATCGGCGACACCAAGATTGAAAGCGTGATCAACCATGTCAAGAACGAGATGGCTGGATACAGTTTTGATATGTGGGCTCGTTCGGGGCGTGAAATCGGCGCAGCCTACCGCAAATATGTGAACCCGATGCAACGAATGCTGGCGCTGAAGGGGCAGAAGGTCACGCATATATTCTCTCAGCCCTTCGACGAGGAATACCATCAGGCGCAGAAAGATTTTGCAGCCGCAAATGACTTCTACACCACCGTAAAGTTGCCCGGAAAGACCCATTTTCCGACATTGGAGCAACCAAAGGCTGTAGCGGAAGTAATTCTGAAGTCATTGGAGACGAAGTGAGTCGTCGATTTTCTTCGGGATGATCACC
>CAYTUW010000022.1:1574-19661 GCA_964441435.1 uncultured Rhodobacterales bacterium | reverse complement strand
GGAGAGTCTTCCGGACGCCGCGACGCTGACAGAACGCATCCGCCATCTGTTTTCCGATTCCGATGCGCTCGCGCAGTTCACCCATGACGCAGAAGGGTTTTGTGCCATGCACCGCGGGGCAACTGCGCGTAGCGTGGCGGCGCTGCGCCCTTATCTGCCTGCCGCGGCGCTGACACTCCGCCCGGCCACTTCCGCAGATGCGCAGATGCTGCTCAAATGGCGCAACGATCCTGTTTCAAGGGCGATGTCGGGCCAGTCGGATGCCGTTACGAAAGCCGAACATATAGGCTGGTTTGAAGCGGCGTTGTCCGATCCGAACCGCCTGATCCACATCGGAGAATGGAACGGCGCGCCGTTTGGAATGGTGCGGCTCGACATTGGGGCGGAGGGTATGGCAACCGTGAGCATCGCCATCGCACCACAACAGCGCGGAAAAGGGCTGGCACGCGCACTGCTCCGGTGCGCGATAGAGGCGAGCCCGACACCCCGGTTCCGTGCGCTGATCAAGCCGGACAATGGATCAAGCATTGCGACATTCGCGGGGCTTGGTTTCTTCAGGGTGGCAGAGGCAGATGGATTTTTAGAATACCGCATGGAAAGGCTGACAGAATGACCGAACAGACCAAATACGACCTGATCATTGATGAAATAGAGGCGGTTCGCACCCGCAATAACAAGAACTGGATGGATATTCTGCGCCTGGCGTTCCGATCCAACCCTGACGAAGCCGCCGCTATCCTGCGTGAAATCTACCGCGAGGATAAGGCGATCAGTGACCTCGCCGCAAAGCTGACCGGCGGGGCGGATTAAATCACCCCTCCTTGCGTCAGGTCAGCGCCTTTTCTATCGCCCGGATGGTTGTGTTTAAATCCGCGTCGCTTAATGTTGCAAAAAGGGGAATGGAAATCGCCTGCGCGTAATAGGCTTCGGCATTGGGAAACATCCCCTCGGCAAAACCATGTGACAGCCAGTAAGGCTGCGTATGCACAGGAATGTAGTGGACATTCACACCGATCCCGTCTGCGCGCAGGCTGTCATAGACTTCGGCCCGGCGGTCCGGCGCAACCCGGATGATATAGAGGTGGAAAGCCGATCGCGCACCAACCATCCGCCCCGGTCGCTTTAACGGCAGGTTGCCAAGGGCCGCATCGTAGCGTTCCGCAATCATGTTGCGTTTGTCGACGTATTGCGCCAGCCGTGTCATCTGGCTGACGCCCAATGCCGCCTGAAGGTCCGTCATGCGGTAATTCAGCCCCAGCTCTATTTGCTGATAATACCAGCCACCGTGGCTTTGCCCCTGTATCTGTGCCGGATCCCGGGTGACACCATGTGACCGGAAAAGCCGCATCCGCGACGCAAGCTCCGCGTCCTGCGTCGTGGCAACACCGCCTTCGGCGGTTGTTACAATCTTCACCGGGTGAAAGCTGAACACACAGATATCCGAATAGGCACAATCCCCGACAGGCGCATCGTGATAGCTGCCCCCGATGGCATGGCTTGCATCTTCGATCACGCGGGCACCGTATTGTTTGGCAAGCGCCGAAATCGCCGCCATATCACAGCTTTGCCCACACATATGGACAGGCATAATGATCTTTGGCAGCCGTCCGGCCGCGTCGGCCTTGATCAGCTTTTGCTCAAGCGCGTCGGGACACATGTTTCCGGTGTCAGGATCGACATCGACAAAATCGACATCCGCCCCAGAGAGATGCCCGACATTGGCAGAGGCCACAAAGGTGATCGGCGTGGTCCACAGCAGATCCCCCTTGCCCAAGCCAAGCGCAAGACAGGCAATATGCAATGCCGAAGTCGCCGAATTCACCGCCACCGCATGGCGCGCACCTGTCGCGCTGGCGACGGCTGTTTCAAAGGCCGGAACCTGTGGCCCCTGAGTCAGGAAATCCGACTGAAGAACCGATATGACAATGTCGATATCATCCTGCTGTATATCCTGGCGCCCATAGGGAATCATCAGGCTTCAAGCTCCGCCATTTTCAGGAATTCTTCGCGGGTAAGCCACCAGTCGTTCGTTCCCGACGAATAATCCTGCCCCTGAGCAACCTGGGTGCCGGTTTCACCAAGCCTGTTTTCCGAAAAATCTGCTATGTGGGAAAACTGAATGGTGGGCTGGATAACGTAATGGTCCTCAAATTCCAGTGTCAGATGGCTGTCATCCGCCGGGCACATGACCTCATGCAGTTTTTCACCGGGGCGGATGCCAATGATTTTCTGATGCAAATCAGGTGCCATCGCCTGGGCAAGGTCGACCATCTTCATCGAAGGCAGCTTGGGCACGAAGGTTTCGCCGCCGTGCATCCGTTCAAAATTCTTCAGCACAAACCGGACGCCATCACCAAGCGTGATCATGAACCGAGTCATATCTGCGTGTGTAATCGGAAGTTCGGTTGCGCCTTCTGCGATGAGTTTTCTGAAATAGGGCACAACGGAGCCACGGGAGCCGACAACATTGCCATAGCGCACAACCGAAAACCTCGTCGGACGTTGGCCGGCCATGTTGTTGGCCGCGACAAACAGCTTGTCAGAGGCAAGTTTCGTGGCCCCGTAGAGGTTGACCGGATTTGCCGCCTTATCGGTGGACAGCGCGATGACCTTTTCCACGTTATTGGCCAAGGCCGCCTTGATCACATTTTCCGCACCGTGGATATTGGTTTTGATACATTCCATCGGGTTGTATTCCGCCGCCGGCACCTGTTTCAGCGCCGCTGCGTGGATCACGTAGTCAACCCCATCCATGGCTTCGACCAGACGGCTGGCATCACGCACATCTCCGATGAAGTATCGCATCTGAGGGCCGGACAAGTCCTGCGACATTTCGTATTGCTTCAGTTCATCACGCGAAAAAATGATGATCTTATTCGGCGTCCACCCCTCAAGAAGGATGCGCGTATACATCTTGCCAAAGGATCCGGTCCCGCCGGTTATCAGAATGTTTTTGCCGTTAAACATGGTGGCATACGTCCCGTTTCCTGCTATCTGTTCAGACTTATCCGCTGCCTTCAGAAACTTCCATCGCAATCTCACGCTGCCATCAGATTGGCTGATTTACGCAGTTTTCTTTGATTTTTAAGAAATTCTTTGCTTTCCTGCTGTTAGGCAGCGCCGTTGGGTGCCGATTGCACATTGGGATGTCCCGGATCGTTTATTGATGATGGTAAAGACAAAGCAAATACCAATCCGTTTGACCGGCCGGGAAAAACGGTCTGTCAGAACGCAGTTCGGCGCATTGTGCTATCGGATCAAAAACGACAAGGTTCAGATTCTGCTGATTTCAAGCCGCACAGCTGGCCGTTGGGTCATACCCAAGGGCTGGCCAATGCATAAAATGACCCCTGCTGAGGCGTCCTCGGTCGAAGCTTATGAAGAGGCAGGGGTTGAAGGCACGGTTCTGGAAACCTGTCTCGGGATATATTCACTCACGAGGCAATCACCAAGCGGCACACTGTTGCCCTGCGTTGTCGCGGTATTCCCGATGAAAGTCAAAAGGCTGCTAAAATCATTCCCGGAGGCCGACCAACGCAAACGAAAGTGGTTTTCAAGGAAAAAGGCGGCGAAACTTGTCCAGGATATTGAACTCGCCCATATAATCAAGGACTTCGATCCATCCCGGCTGCCAAAATAGCCGCCGATTGCATTTCCCCCGGAAACGCTTATTTAAAATGTATGGCAAGAGGGTACGATGATCCGCTATTCGCTCAAATGTGAAAACGACCACGTGTTTGAAAGCTGGTTTCAGTCGGCGGAGGCTTTTGACAAGCTGAAGGCGGCCGGCATGGCTGTGTGTGTCGACTGCGGCAGCGGCAAGGTTGACAAGACATTGATGGCACCGCGAGTACGCCCCGCGCGTAACACCTCGGCCTCGCCAGAGCGACCGGGCCCGGATCTGACCACGCCGAATACCGACAAAGAAAAAGCGCTGTCAAAGCTTCGGAAGGAGATTGAAGCCAATTCCGAATATGTCGGCATGAATTTTGCGAGCGAAGCGCGCGCCATGCATGATGGCGATGCGCCCCCCCGTGCCATTTATGGCGAAGCGAAACCGGAAGAGGCGAAATCCCTGATCGAAGACGGGGTGCCCGTAGCCCCCCTGCCCTTTACCCCCAAGGCAAAAACCAACTGATGCGCATCCTGATCACTGGTGCCAACCGGGGTGTCGGCCGCGCCCTTTACGATGCCTATGACACACGCGGAGAAGAGGTGATCGGCACCACCCGCAACATTGCCCGTGCAGGCTGGATCAGCCTGGATGTCGCTGAACCTGACAGCCAGGCCCAGCTTGGCCTGGAGATGGGCAACGCGCCGCTCGATTTGCTTGTCTGTAACGCAGGGGTTTATCTCGATAAATCCGACAGCATCGAAACCCTGTCTGCGGTTCAGTGGCAGGAAACTCTCGCGGTGAATGTGACGGGTGTGTTCCTGACGGTACAGACGATGCTGCCCGCCCTGCGCGCAGCACAGGGCAAGATCGCAATCATTGGCTCGCAAATGGGGTCAAGCACCCTGGCCAAGGGCAATGCGCTGATCTATCGGGCGTCCAAGGCTGCCGTGCTGAACCTTGGGCTGAACCTCGCCTCTGCGTTGAAGCCGGATGGTATTTCTGTCGGGATCTATCATCCGGGCTGGGTGCAGACCGATATGGGGGGAGGCGCAGCAGAGATCACCGCAGCGCAATCCGCTGACGGGCTGATCGCGCGCCTTGACGCGCTATCGCCTGAAACCAGCGGCGAATTCCTGACATGGGACGGGCGGGCCCACCCGATCTGATCCGCTTCTCAAGCCCTGCGGGCTTTCATCACGACGAAGGGCCGAAGGGACTGATGAGCGGCCCCTTGCCCTGACAGCACATAATCAATAAGACCGCCGGAGCAGCAAAGAAGGGACTGTCATGCCGCTTCTGGTGATGAAATTCGGGGGCACTTCGGTTGGCTCGCTCGACCGGATCAAACGGGCGGCCAAGCGTATCGGCGTCGAGGTCGCCAAAGGCTATGACGTGATTGTCATCGTCTCTGCCATGTCCGGCAAAACCAACGAGCTTGTCGGCTGGGTTGATGACACCGGCCCCTTCTATGACGCACGTGAATATGATGCGGTTGTCAGCTCCGGTGAGAATGTGACTGCGGGGCTGATGGCGCTGACGCTTCAGAACATGGATGTACCTGCACGCAGCTGGCAGGGCTGGCAGGTGCCGCTTTTGACCACATCTGCCCATTCCGCCGCCCGGATCGAAGACATCCCGACCGACAATATCAAGGCAAAATTCGCCGAAGGCATGAAGGTCGCCGTTGTCGCCGGTTTCCAGGGGATCAGCCCGGAGGGCCGCATCACGACCCTTGGCCGGGGCGGCTCTGATACCACTGCCGTTGCCTTTGCCGCCGCATTTGGTGCGGAACGCTGCGATATCTACACCGATGTCGATGGGGTCTATACAACCGATCCGCGGATCAGTTCGAAGGCGCGCAAGCTTGACAAAATCGCCTTTGAGGAAATGCTGGAACTCGCCAGCCTCGGCGCGAAGGTTCTGCAAACCCGTTCGGTTGAACTCGCCATGCGTTTCAAGGTCAAACTGCGCGTTCTGTCCAGCTTTGAAGAAATCACCGAAACATCCGGCACCCTTGTGTGTGATGAGGAGGAAATCATGGAATCCAACGTAGTCTCCGGCGTCGCCTATTCCCGCGATGAGGCCAAGATGACCCTCATCTCCGTTGCCGACCGCCCCGGTATCGCTGCCGCCATTTTCGGCCCGCTGTCCGAGGCAGGCGTAAATGTCGATATGATCGTCCAGAACATATCGGAAGAAGGGCGCACCGATATGACGTTCTCATGCCCGGTTGATCAGGTGGCGCGTGCCGAAAAGGCGATGCAGGGTGCGAAAGACAGCGGCGAGATCAACTATCACGACCTTGTGGCCGACACCGATGTCGCCAAGGTTTCCGTCGTCGGGATCGGGATGCGATCCCACGCAGGGGTTGCGGCCCAGATGTTTGAAGCCCTGCACCGCGAAGGCATCAACATCAAGGTGATCACCACATCGGAGATCAAGATCTCCGTCCTGATCGACCGCAAATATATGGAGCTTGCCGTGCAGGCGCTGCATGACACGTTTGAGCTGGAAAAAGCTTAAAAGGCCTGCCAGCCCAGGCGCTTGCGAAATGCCGGGGCGTCCTTTTGCCCGCGCCGCCCTTCAGTGATACTCGCCTGCGTTCATTGACGTTGACGACGTGCCGCCAGAGCCATATATCCGGGCGCTCAGAACGGAGAGTGACCAATGTCATCAAGTAGTAGCACATCATCACCCAGGAGGGTGAAGCGGTAAGGCACCGCAGGCGACTGCTAATCGTTCTGTTCCCCTAATCAGGAATGTGGATCGAGACCACCGCCCTCCGCCAAGGATGGGTATTCCGAGCGGCCTCGGACTTTGTTTTGAAAACAAATGGATGCCTTCGCGCATTGGGGATCGACACCTCACTCATCCGCCAAGGGTAAGTCAACCGAACAGGGTTCGGCATCCGTTGGAAGCGGATTGGCACGGCGACGTGTGGGGATCGAGACCTCGGCTTACCGCCACGGAAGGTAAACACAGGCGGCCTTGTGTCCTGCTTCGAAAGCAGTGAGTTCCAATCGGAATGGGGTTCGACACCTCTGCCTTCCGCCACCTTTCCCCTCCCCTTTGCGGCAGCCTTGCCTTACAAGGACCTAAAGCAACGGGGAAACAATGGCGCAACAAACCGAAAGCGAAAGTCGCAAGCTTCTTGGGCGATTGCGGGAAACCCTGGCCGAAGACAGCCCCGGCCAGACACGTCTTGACCGGATTACTGAACTGGTGGCGGGTTCCATGCAGACCGAAGTCTGTTCGATCTACCTGTTCCGGGATGAGGATACGCTCGAACTCTGCGCGACCCAGGGCCTGAACCCCGAAGCGGTGCACCAGACACGCATGAAGGTAGGGGAAGGCCTGGTTGGCCGCGTTGCCCGACATTCGCGTATCGTCAACACACCGGATGCGCCGTCAGCCAAGGGATTCCGGTTTATGCCCGAAACCGGGGAGGAGAGCTTTTCGTCTTTCCTTGGCGTGCCGATCCAGAGGTTGGGTGAAACGCTGGGCGTGCTTGTCGTGCAGTCAAAAGAGGCACGCAGTTATTCCGACGATGAGGTCTACGCGCTGGAAGTTGTCGCCATGGTTCTGGCAGAGATGGCAGAGCTGGGCGCATTTGTCGGGGAAGGGGCAGCGCTGTCAGCGCCGCATCAGCACTCCGTTCTGTTCCGGGGCAGCGTCGCGCAGGAAGGCGTCGCCGAAGGGCATGTCTATCTGCATGAACCGCGCGTTGTCGTGACCAATCCGATCGCCGAGGATCCGCATGCGGAACTCATCCGCCTGGGGGAAGCCGTGGATACGCTGCGCGTCAGCGTTGATCAGATGCTCGCAGGTGCCCGAAACGCCGACAAGGAACAGGTGCAGGTTCTTGAGGCCTACCGGATGTTTGCCAATTCCAAAGGCTGGATGCGGCGGATGGAAGAAGACATCTCGCGCGGGTTGTCTGCAGAGGCCGCCGTTGAAAAGGAACAATCCACCGCCCGCGCCCGGATGAGCCAGGTGCCCGATGCCTATCTCAGGGACCGGCTGCACGATCTTGACGACCTGTCAAACCGGCTGCTGCGCATCCTGACCGGTCAGGGCAAGGATACCGGGGCCGAAATGCCGGAAAACCCCATTCTGGTTGCGCGCAATATCGGCCCGGCGGAGCTTTTGGAATATGGGCGGACCTTACGCGGCATTGTCCTTGAAGAAGGCGCTGTTGGTTCCCACGCCACGATCATCGCCCGCGCGCTTGCCATCCCGCTGGTCATTCATGCGGGGAAGATCACCACAGAAGCACTGAATGGTGATCCGATCATGGTTGACGGGGAACAGGGTGTGGTGCATCTGCGCCCGGACGATACGGTGGTTGCGGCCTTTCGTGACAAGATGGCGATGCAGGCCGAGGCGCAGAAACGCTATGCCACGATCCGTGACAAGCCCGCCGAATCCCTGTCCGGTGAAATCATATCACTGACCATGAACGCGGGGCTTATGGCCGATCTGCCATCGCTTGAAAGTTCCGGTGCCGAAGGGGTTGGGCTGTTTCGCACCGAACTGCAGTTTCTGGTTCGCAACCGCATGCCCAAACGCGCCGAACTTGCCGCAACCTATGCCCGTGTCATGGATGCGGCCAAGGGAAAGCGCGTCGTCTTTCGCACGCTTGATATCGGGTCTGACAAGGTCTTGCCCTATATGAACCCGCTGGATGAGCCTAATCCAGCGCTTGGCTGGCGGGCGATCCGTGTCGGGCTTGATAAACCTGGTGTCATGCGGATGCAGGCACAGGCCTTCTTGCGCGCAGCACAGGGCCGCCCCCTTTCCGTGATGTTCCCGATGGTGGCCCAGTTCGAGGAATTCCGCGCAGCGCGCGATCTGTTCCTGCGCGAAGTCGAGCGCGAGCTTTCACTTGGCCACGACCTGCCCGCCGATATCGAAATCGGCGCGATGCTGGAAACCCCGTCGCTGGCCTTTGCCCCGCGCCAGTTTTTTGAGATGGCGGATTTCATTTCGATCGGCGGAAATGATCTTAAACAGTTCTTCTTTGCAGCGGACCGGGAAAACGAACGGGTCCGGCGGCGCTATGACACGCTGAATGTCAGCTTTCTGAGCTTCATCGAGCAGATCGTTGACCGCTGTAACGCCTCAGGCACCCCGGTCAGTTTCTGTGGCGAGGATGCCGGGCGACCGATCGAAGCGCTTTGTTTTGCAGCGATGGGGTTGCGGTCGCTCTCAATGCGCCCGGCGTCGATCGGGCCAGTCAAGCATTTGCTGCGGCGCACCAGTCTTGCTGATGCAAAGGCCGTTATCGACGAAGCGCGCGGATCAGGCGCGCAATCGGTCAGGCCTGCCGTCATGGATTGGCTGCGCAACCGCTGACCGTAGCACCTGCGAAGGGTTTTCGAAAACCCTTCTCCCAAGCTGTTTTGAAACAGCTTGAACGCGGTTGATGAAACCGCGTTCGAAGTGGCTTACCCCGCGAACTTCGCCACCGCCCCATGCACCCCGGCCCAGTCCCCAAGGCCGAGCACCCGGTCCGGGTTGGTCGGTGGTGGCATATGCACGTCGCTTAGGCGCTGGAATCCGAAGCGTGAATAATAGGGCGCATCGCCAACCAGCATCACCCTGTCCCAGCCAGAAGCCCGTGCGATTTCAATGCTCTCTCGGATCAAAGCCCCGCCAAGCCCTTCACCTTGCCGGGTCGGATGGACAGCCACGGGGCCAAGCAGCAACGCCGCCGCGGTGCCCACTTGTATCGGCCAGTACCGGATGGCCCCGCCAAGCACCCCGTCACCATCCCGCGCCACCAACGACAATTCCGCCACGGGCTGAACCCCATCGCGCAATCGGTAGGATGACAGGGCCTCCCGCCCCGGTGCAAAGCACAGGTCATAAAGCGCCTCGACCTCCCACCAATCATCTTCCTGTTCCGGTGACAGCTGATACAATCTGGTTTCGTCCCCGTTTGCCGGCCCTTTTGTCTGGAAACGCCCCTATCACGCGGATAATGATTGGGCAAACACCCGGAGCCAAAATGTTTTATCGCCCAGAGGATGGCCACGGCCTGCCCCATAATCCCTTCAACGCCCTGATCGTGCCCCGCCCCATAGGCTGGATATCCAGCCGCGCTCCGGATGGCACGGATAACCTGGCGCCCTATTCGTTCTTTAACGGGGTTGCCTATGACCCACCGCAGGTGATGTTTGCAGCCACTTCAGGCAAACCCGACCAGGATGGCACCAAGGATTCGGTGGCCAATATCAGGGCAACGGGGGAATTCTGCGTGAACATTGTCGAAACCGCCGCGCAGGACGCGATGAACATCACCTCAGGCACCTACGACAAAGACGTGGATGAGTTTCAGCTGGCGAAACTTCAGAAGGTCGAATGCACAACGATCAACTGCGCCCGTGTGGCAGGGGCTCCGGCACATCTGGAATGTCGGCTGACAGAAATCACGCGCCTGCCCGGGGAAGCGAACCTCGTGGTGTTTGGTGAGGTCACCGGCATTCACCTCAGGGATGACTGCATCGTGGACGGGATTTTCGATATCACCACTTTCCAACCGCTCGCCCGGCTTGGCTATCGTGATTACACATCGGTGACGGACAAATTCAGCCTGAAACGCCCGGATGATTAAGGACCACGACATGACAGAGACAATGATCGGCATTATCGGCGGCTCCGGCCTCTATGAAATCGACGGGTTGGAAGGGGCCGAATGGCAGACCGTCAAAACGCCCTGGGGCGAGCCTTCTGATGCGATCCTCACCGGTGTGCTGGAGGGTGTCAAAATGGCTTTCCTGCCACGCCATGGCCGGGGCCATGTGCACACGCCTTCCACCGTGCCATACCGCGCCAACATCGACGCGCTGAAACGCCTGGGGGTCACGGATGTGATCTCCGTTTCTGCTTGCGGATCGTTCCGCGAAGAAATGGCGCCGGGCGATTTTGTCGTTGTAGATCAATTCATTGACCGGACTTTTGCACGCGAGAAGAGCTTCTTCGGCGCAGGCTGCGTCGCCCATGTTTCCGTCGCCCACCCGACCTGTCCACGCCTGTCAGATGCTTGTGAGACTGCGGGCCGTGCGGCTGACATTACGGTTCATCGCGGCGGCACCTATCTGGCGATGGAAGGGCCGCAGTTTTCAACCCTGGCGGAGTCGAAAATGTATCGTGAAACCTGGGGCTGCGATGTTATCGGCATGACCAATATGCCCGAAGCCAAACTCGCCCGCGAGGCAGAGCTTTGCTACGCCTCCGTTGCGATGATCACCGATTATGACAGCTGGCACCCCGACCATGGTGAGGTCGATGTCACCGAAATCATCAAAACCCTGATGGGCAACGCCGATAAGGCCCGCGCGCTGGTGGCACAGCTGCCCGCGCTGCTTGGTGCGGTACGCACGCCTTGCCCGCATGGCTGCGACCGCGCGCTGGAATACGCTATCCTGACCGCGCCGGAAATGCGCGACCCCGCGCTGATGGCCAAACTGGATGCAGTTGCTGGCCGACTGCTGTGAGGCTCCAGGGGATCGACATTGCACGTTTTGCCGCATTTGTCGGCATGGTGCTGGTCAATTTCCGTGTTGCTGCCGGGGTTCGGGCCGTTGACGATTTTCCAAGCGCTTTCACCAACTTGCTTGAAGGACGCGCGGCAGCGCTTTTCGTACTTCTGGCCGGGGTCGGGATCGCACTTGCCCGTCCCTCGTGGCATCTGACATTCCGCCGGGCGCTGTTCCTTTTTGTGATCGGTATGGCCAATATGGCAGTTTTTGACGCCGACATCCTGCATTTCTACGCACTCTATTTCCTTGTAGCGATTGCCTTTCTGCGGGCAACAGACCGGGGCCTTCTGGTTGGTGCCGGGGGTCTGATCCTGATTGGCACTCTTGGTTTGATCTTCCTCGACTACGAACGCGGATGGGACTGGGATACGCTGATTTACAGCGACTTCTGGACCTTTTTCGGTTTTCTGCGCCATTCGCTGCTCAACGGCTGGCACCCGGTGTTTCCCTGGGCGGCCTTCCTGTTGGTTGGCATGTGGATCGGTCGCAGGCACCTGACGGGGATTTCCAGCCCGCTTGCTCTGATCGGCGGCGGGGTTGTTGGGGCCGCCGCCTTTACCGGGGTCAGCCGGATTTTCACCGCCGATCCTGAAATCTCGGAACTCATGGGGCTTTCCCCCATTCCGCCAGGGCCGCTTTACATGCTGGCCGCATCCGCGACCGCCGTGTTTGCGCTCGGGTTCTGCCTGCTGGTCGCGCCTGTCCTTACCCGCCTCAGACTGGCGGAATGGCTGGCCGCGCCGGGCCGGATGGCGCTGACGCTTTATGTTGCGCATATCTACATCGGGATGGGATTACTGGATGCGCTGGGGCTTCTGAACGGCAGCCTGACATCGGGGGAAATTTTCACCTATGCACTGGGCTTTTGCCTGCTGTCGTCATTGTTTGCGCGGGCCTGGTTCGCTAGATTCAAACGCGGGCCACTCGAAGCCGCAATGCGCCTGCTGACCGAGGGAAAGAGATGAAGAAAACCGTCAAAGACTACATTCGAACAATCGTCGATTTCCCACATGAGGGGATCATGTTCCGCGATGTGACCACGCTGTTTGCTGATCCGCGCGGGTTTCGCATGGCGATTGACCAGATGCTGCACCCCTACGCGGGTGAAGAGATCGACAAAGTCGTGGGGCTTGAGGCGCGCGGCTTCATCCTCGGCGGGGCCATTGCGCATCAGCTTTCGGTCGGCTTTGTCCCGATCCGCAAGAAGGGTAAACTGCCCGGCACCACCATTTCCGAAGATTATCAGCTGGAATACGGCGAAGCGGTTGTCGAAATCCACGACGACGCCATTCAGGCGGGGGAAAAAATCCTTGTTGTGGATGATCTTCTGGCAACCGGCGGCACAGCCGAAGCAGGCATAAAGCTGATCGAACGGCTCGGCGGTGAAATCATCGGCTGCTCCTTCATCATCGACCTGCCGGAACTTGGTGGGCGTAAAAAGCTCGAAGCGCTGGGAATGGATGTCGAAGCGCTCTGCGCTTTTGAAGGTCTGTAAATCTTTAGGTAAGATTTCAGCGCTATTCAGGGTTCGTCCGCAGGTTTTGCGGGCGCTGCTTGTATCACACGTAGTGAAATTGATCGCCCCGTTGGCTTGCCGATGGGGCGATCATCTTCTGCGGCCCGTAAAGGCGCAATTCACGCCAGAACAGCGCCGGGATTGAGGATTCCGTTCGGGTCCAGAACCGATTTGAGGTCGCGCATCACCGCCAGTTTCACCGGATCGCCATAGCGTTCCAGCTCCCCCACCTTGAAGCGCCCGATCCCGTGTTCGGCACTGAATGACCCGCCCATTTCGGCCACAAGATCATGCACCGCACGTTGAATCCGCGCCTTCTGGTCAGCAAAATCTTCGCGCCTTTTCCCCTTTGGTGGAAAGACGTTGTAATGCAGGTTTCCGTCGCCAAGATGGCCAAAGCTGTTCACCCGGAACGGCCCGATTTCAGCGATCCGCCGGAACCCTTCGTCGATGAACGCCGCGATGGACGACAGCGGCAGGGATACATCGTGGCTGACCACGGCGCCAATACGTTTGTTGGCCTCGGGTATCTGTTCGCGCAGGGTCCAGAGCTCCTGACGCTGGCTATCCGATTGGGCGATGACGCCATCGCTGACCAGCCCCGCCCTGAAGCCCGCTTCAAAAAGTGCCGAAAGCCTGTCCTCAGCCTGCTGTCCCTCGGGCAGGCCAAGTTCAATCAGAACCATCCACTCCGGGTGGGGCTGAAACGGGCGGCGCAGATCGGGAATGGTTTCCGCCACAAAATCCAGACCGACACCATGGACAAGTTCAAAGGCCGAGACCCCCTCCCCCACGGTGTCGCGGGCCATATTCAGCAGTTCCAGAGCCGCCGCCGGGTCACGCACAACCATCATCGCCGTACCGATCACGGCGGGACGCGCGTGCAACCTGAGGCTCGCCGCTGTCAGAACCCCAAGCGTGCCCTCGCTGCCGATCAGCAAATCCTTAAGGTCGTATCCGGTGTTGTCTTTTCGCAGTCGGCTGAGGCTGTTCAGGACGCGCCCATCCGCGAGCACAGCCTCCACCCCCAGGCACAGCGCGCGCGCATTGCCATAGCGCAGCACGTTTACCCCACCCGCGTTGGTCGCCAGGTTGCCGCCGATCCGCGCGCTTCCTTCGCTGGCCAGCGATAGCGGGAACAGGCGATTTTCTGACGCCGCAGCGGTCTGCACATCGGCAAGGGTCATGCCTGCCTCGACCTCGATCGTGTTTTCCGCCGGATCAATGCGGCGCAGGCGCGTCATTCTTTCCAGCGAAAGCACCACGGGCGTCGGCCCTTCCCCCGGCATGATCTGCCCCCCGACAAGGCCCGAGCCGCCGCCATAGGGCACCACCGGCACGCGCGCCGTATTGCACAGGCGCAGGGTCGCTGAAACCTCTTCGGTTGAACGTGGGGCGACGACAAAACCCGCCTGTCCTGCCACACGTCTGCGGGGCTCTTCCAGATAGCGCGCCTCGGGCTCGCGCAAGACATCATCGCCAAGCGTTTCGGCAATCCGGCGGCGAAAATCTGCGTCAGCGGGGTTCAACATGCCCATTCCAAAGCACGGTCGCGCGCGAAGGGCAAGGTGGTCAGAAATCTTCCTGGCGCGGGAATCGCGGCTCAAGCACAACCACCGTGGGCCGCGGTGGCAGGCTGGCAAGCGACACCTCAAGCGAAGCGCGCCCGTCGCGCCGTATGGCGAAATCCCCCTCCATCCCGTTAAGGAACTGCTGCAGCGTCGCCTCGCCAAACCAGTGCATCGGAATAACAACAGAGGCGCGCAACCGCTTCAGTATCCGCAGCATTATTGGCAGTTCCACCGTCAACCCGCCATCAACGGCGGCCATCACCACATCAAGCCGCCCAAGGGCTGCATATTGCGCCGGATCCGGTTCATGATGCAGATGGCCAAGGTGCCCGACGCAGAGCCCCGCCACTTCGAACACAAAAATGGAATTTCCGCCCTTTTCCACTATGCCCGTCTCATAGGGGCTGCGGATGTCCGTCGGCACGTTACGGATCAGCATCTCACCCAGATCGAGGTGATGATCCGCCGGGGTGGTGCCATCCCCCCAACCAAGCAGAATATGGTCGATCCCCTCTGGTGGAAACGCCGTCCAATGGCTGGAATGGGCGTGGTTCATGGTAACAATCTGCGGCACAAAATCGGTGAGCCCCATATAGCCCGTATAATCTGTGGCGAGGGTGATCCCTCCTGCTGTCTGCAGTAGAAAGGTCGAATGGTCGATATAAGTCAGTCGCAGGCTGTTTTCGGGCGGTATGGCATGAAAACTGGCTTGTTGCAGATATTCGATGCCATCCGTGGCCTCCGCCAATGCAATGCAATGGGATGGCCGTCGATCCTGGGCCATACCCAGCGACGGCAGGAGCATAAGCAGAAAAACAAGCGCGCGCATGCACGCAGGTTACCATGATTCGGTTTAATACGGTCGGGTTCCGGGCGCGTCCCGTCCCGTCGCAAAGAAGCCCGCAAGGGCTGATGCGCGTTAGCCTGCTTCGGTCTTGCCGCGGCGGTCACCTCTGAGATTGGCATAGAGCACATGGGTGCGCCAGCGCCCGTTGATCTGCAGATAGCTCTGGGCGACCCCTTCATATTTGAAACCGGTCTTTTCCAGCACCCCGCGTGAGGCTTTGTTTTCCGGCAGGCAGGCGCCCTGCACGCGGCTGAGGTCCAACTCATGGAAGGCGTGATGCACGACGGCTTCGATCGCTTCCCGCATATAGCCCTGCCGTGCAAACCGCGCGCCCACCCAATAACCCAGCGTCGCGCTTTGGGCCGGGCCACGTTTGATATTGTCGAGCGTGATCGCCCCCAAAAGCGTGTCATCCTGCCGCGCGAACATGAACAACGGCACCGCCTGCCCATTGGCAATCGCCCGGCGGGACCAATAGACACGGTTGGTAAAGGCCTTGCGCGTCAGATGATCTGTGGCCCAGGTCGGCTCCCACGGGGTTAGAAAGTCAGCACTGGCGCGGCGCAGATCGGCCCAGGCGCGGTGGTCGCCATGTTGCGGCGGCCTCAGGATCATGCGTTCGGTATTGACGGTTAACCTGCGGCGGCGTCCAAACATCAGGCGGCACGTATCCTGTTCAGCTCCTCAAGGCCAAGCGCCCCTTCGACGGGACCGTAGAGCGCCAGGGTAGAGGCAGCCTTGCCCGCCATATCAGCGGCAAAGCCGCGCAGCTCCGGCAGGGTTACAGCATCGATCTTGTCGACAACTTCGCTGATGCGCGGCACCCGGCCCCAAATGCCGATCATCCGTGCCAGACGTTCTGCACGGTTGGAAGGGCTTTCCAGCCCCATCAGCATCCCTGCCTTCATCTGGGTGCGTGCGCGGGTGAGTTCAACTTCGCTCAGCGTATCAGCAGCGCGTTTCAACTCCTCAACCGTCAGGCGCGCCAGATCAGCCACCTGATCGCCGCTGGTGCCCGCATAGATCGTGGTCATGCCGCTGTCCGCATAAGCCCCGGCCTGAGCGTAAATCGTGTAGCAAAGCCCACGTTTTTCGCGGATCTCCTGAAACAGGCGTGAGGACATTCCACCCCCCAACGCCGCCGCATAAAGCTGCGCAGTATAGATATCCGGGCTGCGGTAATGCGGGCTTTCCAGCGCCAGCGCAAAATGCGCCTGTTCCAGCGGCTTTACCACGCGGCGCTCACCGCCATGGTAACATGCAGCCACAGGTTCTGCCTTGTTGCCGGGTGTCAGATGACCAAACAGCGCCTCTGCCTGTTTGACCAGCGCCGCATGATCAATCGCGCCCGCTGCGGACAGGATCATCTGCTCCGGCCCGTAATGTTCAGAGACAAACCCGGCCAGATCGTCGCGCCGGAACGCGCTGACGCGTTCGCTCGGCCCCAGGATCGACCGACCCATCGGCTGGTCCGGGTAGGCTTCTTCCTGCAACCAGTCAAAAATCACGTCATCCGGCGTATCAAGCGCCTGCCCGATTTCCTGCAGAATCACACCACGTTCGACCTCTATTTCTGCGGGATCAAAGGTGGGGTTCAGCAGGATATCGGCAATCACATCGACGGCGAGCGGCACGTCTTCGGCCAGAACGCGGGCAAAATAGGCTGTCATCTCGCGGCTGGTATAGGCGTTGATAAAGCCGCCGACATCCTCAATCGTTTCAGCTATGTCGAGCGCCGATCGCGTCCTGGTTCCCTTGAACGCCATATGTTCGAGGAAATGTGCAATCCCGTTCTGTTCGGCGCGTTCGTCGCGCCCCCCCGCCGTCACCCAGATGCCAAGCGAAGCGGATTTCAATACCGGCATATGTTCCGTCACCACCCGGAACCCATTGCCGAGCGTATGGAGTTCAACTGTCAACTTGTTACCCGCTCCTGAATGAGACGTTGTAATGCAGAGAGATCGTTCGGAACCTTTGTAACACGTTCTTCACAATCGAACAGGCCTGCCATGCGTTCCGGCAATCCTACGTCAACACCTGTGGCGTCTTTCACGGCCACGGGAAACTTCGCCGGATGCGCCGTTGCAAGGGTGATCATCGGTGTTTCGCCCTGATGCTCGCGCGCTACCTTCAGCCCCACCGCTGTGTGCGGGCAGGTGATTTCCCCGGTTTCGGTGCGTGTTTGGGCGATTTCCGCCAGGGTTTCCGCCTCCGACACCCGACCAGAGGCAAACAGACCACGCAGACGGTCCAGCGCCCCCTGGCTGACCCTGAACTGGCCGGAGTTATTGAGTTCATCCATCAGCTGGGCGACGGCGGCCCCTTCACGGTCATAGACGTCAAACAGCACGCGTTCGAAGTTGGAGCTGACCTGAATATCCATGGACGGGCTGATCGAAGGGGTGACGCCCGCCGTGCTATAGGCACCGGTTTCCATAGTGCGGTGCAGGATATCGTTCTGGTTGGTGGCAATCACCAGTTTTTCGATCGGCAGCCCCATGGCGCGGGCGATATGACCAGCAAAGATGTCCCCGAAATTCCCGGTTGGAACGGTAAAGCTGACCTTGCGATGCGGCGCGCCAAGGCTGACCGCAGAGGTGAAGTAATACACCACCTGCGACAAGACCAGCTCCCAGTTGATCGAGTTGACCCCGGCAAGGCGCACCCCATCGCGGAAGGCATGATCGTTGAACATATCCTTCAGCCGCGCCTGGCAATCATCAAAATCGCCCTCAAGCGTCAGCGCATGCACATTGGCTGCATCCGGCGTGGTCATCTGGCGGCGCTGCACATCACTGACGCGCCCATCGGGGAAGAGGATGAACACATCGACATTACCAAGCCCTTGGAACGCCTCTATCGCCGCTGATCCCGTATCCCCGGAGGTCGCCCCGATAATCGTGATGCGTTCACCGCGGCGCGCGAGCGCAATCTGGAACAGCTGGCCGATCAGCTGCATGGCGAAATCCTTGAACGCAAGCGTCGGCCCGTGG
>CAYTUW010000022.1:0-1564 GCA_964441435.1 uncultured Rhodobacterales bacterium | reverse complement strand
CGTGGAAAAGCTCCAGCAGGAAATGATTTTCCGCCATCTGTTTCAGCGGTGCCCGCGCGACATGGCCAAAGCCCGCGTAGGCCTTTGCAATCGCTCCTTGCAACTCGTCATCGGTGAAACTGTCCCCGACAAAGGGTTTTATCACCCGAAACGCGGCCGCCTCATAGGTCAGCCCTGCCAGCGCAGCGATGTCGGCGTGGCTGAACTCTGGAACCTCTGCGGGCACATAAAGGCCGCCATCGCGCGCAAGCCCCGTCAGCATGGCCTCTTCAAATGACAGAACAGGTGCCTGTCCACGTGTTGAGATATATTTCATGATCAGCCCTTAATCCCTTCCCTGCCTGATACGCCAGAGGATCACCCCTGTCATCCCCAACCAGATCATCGCCAGTGAAAACCAGGTAATGGCATAGCCGAGGTGATCGTTCGGGACCCCCTCAGTCGTGACCGGAAGCGGCACGGCCGAATAGAGGCTCGGCTCAATGCGGCGGGCAACGATCAGGACAGGCTCTGTGCCAAGTGCTGCCGCCATTGCAGGCACATCACGCGCATACCAAATCTGACGTTCCTGATCCGGTTCGGGTGTGAAACTGTCCACCTCATCCGGCCAATGCAGGTTGCCAGTCACCGTGATATCGTTTTCGCCGGAAAAATCGCTGTGGTCTTCGATACTGAGGAACCCGCGGTCAAGCAGCATGCGCCGTCCCTCCGTTTCAAAGACGGAGATCATCCGATACCCGGCACCCTGATGTTTGAGGCTCATCAACACGCGCAGGCCAGGGCTTGCGGTGCCCGTTGCCGTAACCGGCAGGTAACGGTCGTTTGCCGGGGTCGGGTTTGCGGGCAGCGCCACAGGATCTGTGCTGATCCGCGCCTCAATCTCTGCCAGCAGTGCCTCTTTCCATTGCAGTCGCTGCACCTGCCAGACGCCGAGGCCGATCAGCACCGCAGCACCCATGAGGCCAAACAACAGAGGCAGGATCATCTTGCGGGTCATCACATTCCCTATAAAAACGCGGGCCCGAACGAAAAACGCGGGCAACATTGCGCCCGCGTTTCTGTCCTATCAGATCAGGATGTTCAACCGCCCCAGATATAAACCGCGGCAAAGAGGAACAGCCAGACCACATCGACAAAGTGCCAGTACCAGGCGGCGGCCTCAAACCCGACGTGGCGTTCCGGGGTGAAATGTCCCGCCTGCGCCCGCAACAGGCACACAAACAGGAAGATCGTTCCGATCAACACATGCGCGCCATGGAATCCTGTCGCCATAAAGAAGGTCGCCCCGTAAATATTGCCGGAGAAACTGAACCCCGCGTGGCTGTATTCATAGGCCTGAAAGAAGGTGAACAGCGCGCCCAGCACAATCGCCAGGATCAGCCCGTTGATCATATCCTTACGGTTGTTTTCATGGGCCAGCGCATGGTGCGCCCAGGTGCATGCCGCACCGGAACACAGCAGGATCAGCGTGTTGATCAGCGGCAGATGGTAGGGATCAAAGGTTTCGATACCGACCGGCGGCCAGACACCGTCAATCGCCGGGCTGTCCGGACCCATCGGGTAC
>CAYTUW010000021.1:17279-20467 GCA_964441435.1 uncultured Rhodobacterales bacterium | reverse complement strand
GATTGTCCCTTCCATCCAGAACCGGGTCATACAGATGCTGGTCAACGTGTTTGGCATCAACCAGGGTCACGATTGCATCCAAATTGACCTCTTCGGCAACACTGCGGTCTGCGAAGAAGGCCGTTGCCACCGGAGTAGGATCTGCCAGGCCAGAGGTTTCAACAATGATATGATCGAAACGATCCTTCTGCTTGAGCAGTTTCTTCATCACATCAATCAAATCGTTGCGCACATCGACAAAGCAGCAGATGCAGCCATTTTGCATCTGATAGATTTCCTCGTCCGAAGCGAGCACAAGATCGCTGTCCACGTCGACTTCGCCGAATTCATTTTCGATGACGGCAATGCGATGGCCATGCCTCTCGGTCAGAATGTAATTCAACAACGTCGTTTTTCCGGACCCGAGGAAGCCTGTCAGGATGGTGATCGGAATCTTGTTCTCGGCGATTTCATGCACTTGCATTATCGGTTTCCTTTTCTTTAAGCGCACTGAGGATATCCTCAGGTGTGATTGGATAATGTCTGAACCGAATGCCAATGGCGTTATTGATGGCATTGACGATTGCCGGCCCGATCGCGATTATCGGATCTTCGCCCACGCCCTTGGCACCCCAGGGGCCGCCGGGATCAGGAGCCGCTTCGAGGATGATGGTTTCGATGCTGGGCATGTCCATTGACAGTGGCATCTTGTAGTCCACGAGACCTGCATTCAGTGAACGTCCGGTTTTCGTGTCGATGACGTAGTCTTCGGTCAATGTGTGCCCGATGCCTTGTTGGATCCCCCCTTCGATCTGCCCTTGTGCGGCAATCGGGTGAATGACCTTACCGATATCATGGACAGGAACCACGCGGTTCACCTCGACCAATCCGGTTTCCGTATCAACTGTCACCTCCGCGAAATGCGCGGCAAAGGAATAGGATTTGGTGGGTTCATAGGTTCCGTGCCCGAGAATATTGGCGGCGGGGATACCGCGCGACGGCCCCATCGCGTCCGCAACGGACATGTTTGTGGACGCATCCGACATTAGGAATATGCGACCTTCGCTGATATCCAGCTTGTCAACGCGCGTCTGAAATTTATGCGCGGCGCGTTCCAGTATTCCGTCGCGGGCCTTTGCAGCTGCAATCTTTGCCGCGCTACCAACGAGATAGGTCGTGTGGCTCGCAAAGGCACCGATATCCCAGGGAACGGCATCGGTATCGCCATGCAGGACCGATACCGCCTCAAATGTAACGCCCAATTCCTCCGCGACGATTTGCGCCAGCGCAGTGTGAGCACCTGTGCCAAGACCCGCAGCGCCGGTCAGAAGCGTGACCGAACCATCCTCGTTTATCTTGACCGTTGCATTGCCCTGTTCCTTGATTCCGGGGTAGGCAGATGAACCATGCATTTCACAGCCGACCCCCCATCCTTTCCGCAGGTGGCCGCCCCCCGGATGATCTACGGGTGCGGCAGAACGCAACGTGTCCCAGCCCACAACCCCACGTCCATGCCCAATACACGCTTCCAGCCCATGTCCGACGATAGGATGGCCTGAAGGGGCAATATCCCCTTCACGAACGGCATTCTTCAGCCTGAGATCCACCGGATCCATCCCCAGCTTTTCTGCGGCCTCATCCATCTGAATGTCGATTGCAAAATAGGTCTGAACAACTCCATAGCCGCGGAACGCACCTGCAATGGGGGTATTGGTGTAAACACATCGCCCTTCAAGGCGGGTATTGTCGCAACGATAAAGCGACGTCGCTGCGGTAGTTCCGACGATGGTTACACCCGGCCCGTGAGAACCATATGCTCCGGAATCGTAGACCGCCCGCATATCCCGCGCGACGAGTGTCCCGTCTTTCCTGAACCCCTGTTTCAACCATATCTTGCATGGGTGGCGGGAGCGTCCTGCAACAAAGGTTTCATGGCGGGTGAATTCCATGCGCACGGGACGACGAGTCTGCCGCGCCAGCAAAGCGCAAAGAAACTCATGCTGGAAACAGTCCTGCTTTGCGCCGAAGCCACCCCCCATATGGTCAACCAGAACCCTGACTTTGTTCATGGGTAGCCCGAGAACCTCCGCCAGAATCCCCCTGACCATGAAACTCGTTTGGGTCGATGTCCAGAACGTCAGTTTCCCCGCCCCGTCCCAGTCTGCCAAACAGATATTCGGCTCCATATAGGCAGGCACTGGACGACCGCAGGCGAATTCCCCTTCTATGACCAGATCCGCGTCCGCGAACCCTTTGTCAATATCACCGCGTTCCACAACAACGGGATCGAGCACATGATTCCCGCCAGGACCAACGTCGTGAATCGGCGTGGCGCCGGGTTTTTGCGCTTCTTCCGGCGTGAACAGACCAGGAAGCTCTTCATAGACCACATCAATCAGATCAAGCGCCTCATCCGCGATTTCTTCGGAAATCGCAGCAACGGCTGCCACCCCTTCGCCCCAGAACCTTACGCGATCATCAAGAATATATTGATCCTTGGTGCAAGACGCGGACCGCGGATGGGGAGAGCCGTAATGCAATACGCGCGGCACGTCCTTATGGGTGAGCACTGCTTTCACACCGGGATAGGCAAGTGCCTTTGACACGTCGATACTCACAATCCGGGCGTGGGCCACGTCAGAGCGCTTAATTTTTCCGAACAGCATGCCAGTGGGTTTGAGATCACCGGTATACACGCCTTCACCGGTGACCTTTTCAAGGACGTCATCGCGCTTGACGCTTTTTCCAACAATCTTGAACTCACGGGCTTTATCACGGGAATGTTTGGTCATGATACTTCACCCCTAATTTTTGTGGCTGCCAGACGGACTGCATCAAATATTTTGGTGTAACCGGTGCATCGGCAGATATTGCCGCTAAGCGCGAAGCGGATTTCTTCTTCCGTTGGATCTGGGTGTTCCTGCAGAAGTTGTTTTGCCATCATGAGAATGCCAGGCGTACAGAACCCACATTGCGATGCGCCGCTTTCCATGAACGCTTCCTGGAGAGGATGAAGTTCGTTCTGGTCGACCTGCAATCCCTCAACCGTTTCAACATTTGTTCCCTGCGCCTCAATAGCCAGCATCAGGCATGCATTCACCGGCCGACCATCCACAACAACCGTGCAGGCACCACAATCGCCGACATCGCAGCCCTTTTTTGTCCCGGTCAGACCCAGTTCTTCACGAAGGACATCCAGAAGCGAGCGG
>CAYTUW010000021.1:0-17269 GCA_964441435.1 uncultured Rhodobacterales bacterium | reverse complement strand
TCATCCACAAAGACGTCCCGGTCATCATCGTTAATCCTGAGTTGCACCTGTTGTTTCATCTGACATTTTCCTTCGCTTTAAGAACAGCTCGACGGGTCAGTACGCCGACCATTTCACGGCGATAGTCTGCAGAGGCGCGGACGTTGCTGATCGGTGAGCATTCCTCGCGGGCCTTGTCAGAAGCAGCTGCGATCACCAACGGGTCCAATGTTGTTCCACGCAGAACGGATTCGGCGTCGGCTGCGCGCAGTACAGTCGGCCCGACCGCGCCGAGCAAAATGCGTAGATCCCGGCATACTGCACCTTCCATTTCAAGGCTTACAGCAACCCCAACGGTCGCGAGTTCCATGGCTTTGCGCCGTCCATGTTTAATATATGCGCGGCCGCTGTCCTCTGCCGGCGCAGGAACAACGATTCCTGTGGCAATTTCCCCGACTTCAAGCGCGGTTTTTCCCGGCCCGATAAAGAACTTCTCCAGTGGCATACGGCGCATCCCGCCCGGTCCGTAGATATGGATAACGGCACGATCTGCCAGGAGCGGCGGAATCGTATCGGCCGACGGGGACGCCCGGCAAATATTGCCGACAATCGTGGCCCTGTTTCGCACCTGAATTGACCCAAGTGAAGCGAGGGCAGATGCAATATTCGGATATGTCGCTCTGACTCCGGGCAAGGTTTCAAGCTGCCGCGCTGTCACCAGCGCCCCGAAAGTCATACCCGCCACAGGATCATATGTGACGTCACTCATGCCAGGTAATTTCTTGATATTGATGACATGGCGAACCTCACGCAGTCGTTCACGGATTTCCACCAGAAGGTCTGTTCCACCAGCAAAGATATACGCCCCTGCTCCAAGATCCCGCAGTAGTCGCGAGGCGTCTTCGAGTGTGTCTGGTTCGTGATAGTCAAAACGCCGCATCGTAGGCTCCTCGGATATAGTCGTAGAAGGCGACCTGATCAGGGTGTTGGCCGCTTTTCCGTTGGGAGGCTTCGCCTGTGTGCTGTTCGTCAATTCGAAGTGGCTTCACCGCCGATCTCGTTTTCATACCTTTGGCGGTCACGTTCGAGTTCCGCTTCGACAGCTTTCAACAGCTGCGTATTCAGTCGCGCGGCCTCCGCACCGTCCCCGCGGGCCAGCGCGGCTATGGTTTTGATATGCAGAGTGTTCCCGGAAAAATGAGAAAGTTTCCCATTTACCTCAGTCGCGATGAGCGGCTGGGTGTTGATCAGATCAGTTAACGTACGAGATAGAACCTTGTTTTCCGTAAGCTCGCCAACAGCGACATGGAAACGGCGCGACCAATGGCGTGCTATTTCAATCTCACCCAGATCAAACGCAGCGCCTTCTTCGCGGACGATTTCTTCAAGCTTGCTTCTTGCGCCATCGGTGTAGTCGGCACCAAGTTTTTGCAGAGCCGCCTCTTCGATAACCACTCGCGCTTCAAATATCTGTCGTGCATCCTCCTGCGAGCATTGGGCCACACGAGCGCCGCTGTTTGGTGTAATCTCGACCAAACCCGCGTTTGATAGACGAAGAAGGCCATTGCGAATGGCCATTCTGCCTGCACCTGAGGCCTCAGACAATTCCCTTTCCACCAATCGCTCACCGGGCTTTAATCTGTGGGACAAAACAGCATCTATAACCGCTTCCACAACGCGGTCCTCTGCAGCGGGCCCACTGCTTCTACCTGTCTGAAATTCAGCCTTATATTTATAGGGCGATGTGTTCATATCGGGCATTCCGACAAAATTGTTGACAATCGCATAGTAGTCGCCCGGCAAAGATTGTCAACAATCTTGCTGTAATATAAATCGACCTGCACCCACACAGGACATCCGCCAACTGGCATACTGAATCCTGCGGCTATTGCCGAAAGCCGCCATGTTCTGAACTCCGTTGCGCTAGCGGACAGTTGGCCAGACTGGGTATTGGGGGTTCAGAGAGAACACGTTGATTTACTCCGCCACCTCCCGAGTTGCACCAAAATAGGGGTTCCCCATGGGGAACCCCTCTCAGGAAGTGATGCCCCCTGATGGAGCTCGATCCAGTTCAACCCGATCTCACTACCGGATTCGGCCTAGAACTATCGACCACAACCGGACAATCAGGATTGCGCGTGACGCGCCGAATGGCTTTCGTGCCAATTCCCGATCGCAAGATCAGATAACCAGGACATCACCATAAAGAGTGCAACGCCAACTACCGTGATCATTCCCAGAGCGGCAAACATCAAAGGGATATCCAACTGGAACCCGGCTTGCAGGATTTCATAGGCCAGACCAGATGCCCTTCCACCCGTCCCGGCAACAAATTCGGCCACCACTGCCCCAATCAGCGCAAGCCCGCTTGAGATACGCAGCCCCGCAAAGAAATAGGGCATCGCGCTGGGTATGCGCAGCCTGAACAAGGTCTGCAAACGGCTTGCCCCATTTGCACGGAACAGGTTGACCAGCCCGGGATCAACACTGCGAAGCCCCAAGGTTGTGTTCGAAATGATCGGGAACAGTGCTACAATCGCGGCACACAGCATCAGCGAAACCTGCGTGTTCTTCACCAGAATGATGATCAGCGGTGAAATCGCCACGATTGGAGTAACTTGCAAGATAATCGCGTATGGGAACAGGCAGGCCTCGATCAGTCGGCTTTGGTTAAACACGAAGGCGATAAGTGTACCAAGTACGACTGAAAACAGGAATGCGCGCAACGTAATTGATAGCGTCACCCACATAGCACTCACCAGATCCCCGGTATTAGCGATGAAGCTATGCCAAACATCCGTCGGCTTCGGGAACAGGTAAATTGGCACCTCAAATACTGAGCACAAAAGCTGCCATGACATGAGCACAACGACACCCACGAGGATTGGACCAACAATTTCGACTGGAGATTTGTTGTTAAGACCAAGAAACGTCACTTTTGTTCTCCCAGTTTATCAGATTCCTCGGATGCCTCGCGCAACGCGCTGGATAATTGCCCGCAAAGAGCGGCAAATTTCGGACTTCCCCTAAATGCCTCATCCCGTGGACCTGGTTCATCAATATCGATTATCGTGGAAATCCTGCCCGGTCGCGCTGCCATTACAACCACACGTGTCGACAAAAAAACCGCCTCATAAATCGAATGCGTCACAAACACGACCGTCAAACCCCGGTCACGCCACAACTCCAGGAGGTCGGCGTCCAGTTTGTTTCTGGTCAGTTCATCCAGTGCCCCGAAGGGCTCATCCATCAAAAGCATGTCCGGATCTGTTACCAATGCTCGCGCTATCGAGGTGCGCATCCGCATCCCCCCGGACAACTGCCGTGGCAATCGGCTATCAAAGCCTGACAGGCCAACCTTTTCCAGCGCCTCATCGACCCGTTTATTTGCCACTCCTCGCGGAACAGCTTTCAAATCAAGCGGAAGCCTAACATTCTTGCGGATCGTGGCCCACGGCATCAGGGTTGCGTCTTGAAACACAATGGATTGTCCGCGACCCGCCTCATCGGTATCTGCCCATTCCATATGGCCACTGCTGGGTTGCGACAATTTCGTCATCAATCCCAACAGTGTGCTTTTGCCACATCCGGACGGGCCGATCAGTGTGAGAAACTCACCTTTGGCAACGTCCAGATCAATGGGAGCAAGCCCCTGAAAGCCGTTGGCAAACGTCTTTTCCGCGCCGCGGATCGAGATGACAGGTTTTGGATCATATGTCGTCATTGGTGCGGTCGCGTTCCTACCTTTAGCTACTTGGAGCATGCTCGTCTTTCTTTCGTTTACTGACCGATATTCTCGATGAATTCGGATGTGAATGCGCTGCGCCAGTCAGTCGCTTCATCAAGAAGCCCGGCCCCAACCATGTATTCGTAGTTCGCCATCCAACGCTCTTCCGTCATGATGCCGATGCCATGTTCGGCGGCATCTCCACCGGTGACAAGCTGCATATCGCGAATTGCATTGACACCGAACTCAAGCTTGTCATCTGACGCTCGCTCGTTGACCTCTTTGATAAGTGTATTGCCGGGTGTGGGGTCGTTCAGATAGCTTTCCCAGCCCTCAACAGTTGCAGCAAGAAACTTTTGCAAAGCATCACTACGATCTTCGATCACATCGGTCCGCGTCACAAGTGTCAGCCCATAAGGTGGATAACCTTCATCTGCCAACAGATAGAAGTTGTAGGGAATGTTCTGCTGTGTAAGCGCAAACGGCTCTGACCAGGGAAAGGCCTGCTGAACAGCATTTTCATTCACCATAAAGGGCTGAAGGTTAAACGTATATGGCTGGGTCTGGGAATCAGAAAGATTGAAATTGTCGCGGAGCCATGGCCACCATGAGGTGCGCGCCGACGTTGCGATCAACATCGGACGATCACCGATATCATCAAGACCACCAACATCCTCATGTGTAAGGATACCGTTCACATCATGCTGGAAAGTTGCCCCGACAGCACGAACGGGCAGGCCTTTTTCGATGCCGCTGAGAACCTGAAAGTCATACCCAGTGATTGCGTCGCTTTCACCGGCCAGCAAAAGTTGCATGGCATTTACCTGCGGCCCCCCCATCCGCAATGTAACATCAAGACCAGCTTCTTCATAAAGGCCAAGCGCCTTTGCCTGATAGAAGCCACCATGCTGCGCCTCCGCATACCAGCTTATCATGAATGTGAATTCTTCAAGATCCTGAGCCAGCGTTGGACCCGACGTCACCGCGATCAATACAGCCGCGGTACTTCCCCTCAGTATGTTCTTCACTTTGCGCATGATATATCCTCCCGATTTTCATGTGGCACAATGATCCTCAGTATGAAATGTTATTAATGCGCTCTCGAAAAGAATATTATTTGACGCATTGCGCTCTGATTTTCAGCACGGTTTGCACATCCCACCGCCATTTATTAGCAATAATAACCCTGCAGGATAGTAATGAAGTGCAATCCTATATTATACTGTTTTATTTACCTTTTTTGCGCCCATACAATCCGATGAAGTTAGGGATGAATCCGCAAAATGCGCTAGGACCATTTGCTTCAGCCGTTCCGCCGGAGCTGACAGGCTGCGCCAACTGTGCTGCATCACGCAGATATCCCGAGTGACAACAGGATCAACCAGATCAAGAGTGCGAATCCTGGCTGAAGAGGCCAGTTCCCCGGAGTTTTCGGGAAGCACCGTAACGCCGATTCCAGCGGCAACCAATCCAATCGCGGTTGTTGAAAACCGCACATCGAACGCGGGACGGAAATCCCGAGCAACCCGTGACATGGTTTGTTCGACAAGCAGGCGAAGCGGGTTTTTTTCCGCCAATGCAATCACGTTTTCATGGAGAAGGTCTTTCCAGCGCACCTGTCCTTTGCGGACAAGCGGGTGGCTGGGGTGGCACGTCAATGTCAGCCTGTCCCGACCGATAGGGGTCGATTGGATATCTATATTACTTTCCGGCATGGTGCCCAATGCAATATCGGCCTCGTTCCGCACCAAAGTGGGTCGAATTTCCTCTTCGGGTAAGTCCAGTATTTTTACCGATATCCCGGGATGTTGTTTCATGAAATCGGCAACGATTTCCGGGACCATGGTTGCTGAAAAGATTATCGAGCTCGCGATCGTCACCTGACCCACTTTCAACTGGGCACGTTCCTGGACATTGCGCGTGGCAATATCCAGGTCTTCGATCACTTTACGCGCTTCCGGGAGGAACTCCTCCCCGACGGCAGTCAGGTTCACCTTGCGCGTATGGCGGTCGAACAAGCGGACACCAAGAACCGCCTCCAGATCCTTGACCAACAGGCTTACAGCCGCCTGCGTCAACCCCAGAGAACTCGCCGCCAGATTAAATCGCCCGAGCTCCGCAACAGCCAGGAAGGCACGTATCTGACGAAGCGTGACATTCATGCAGCTTTTGCCCGTCCCTTCTTATGTCGGGGCCCCTACGTGTTAACCCCAATCTCAGGCAGATCACACGACGTTCTGGAAACAAAGCGCCCTTGCGCAAAAACAACAGATTGAGTCGGCCCACCGGCAACAAGCGTATCAATATCATCACAATCCGTCAGCACCAGATCAGCGCGGGCACCCTTTTGAACGCCGTAGTCTTCTGCCAGCCCCATCAGCCCTGCCGGGATGCTGGTGATCATCCTGTATGCCTCCTGAAGTTCGTCTGCCATCAGATTGGCGGCAAGCAATGTCCAGCGCGCAATTTCCAGCATATCCCCAGTTCCTGTCGGAACGAAGGGATCCTGAATATTGTCGGACGCGGTGGCTATTTGCCCCCCTCCCCGCAACATCTCAGCAACACGGGTCAGCCCACGCGGCGGCAAAACGGATCGGTCTCGCGCCTGCAAATACAGATTCGCTGCGGGCAATGTTACAGCCCCGACATTCAAATCAATCATCCGCTGCATGATGTCGCTCGCTGCTTCTGGTTGCATCGCACTCAGGACCGAAATATGGCTGAATACCGTGCGCCCCTGCATTCCAAATTTTTCAACCCTTTCAAGTGCTGCATCCAGATGCGTATCCTGCGCATCAAGATGTTCATCCAAATGCAGGTCCACCGGCTTGCCCGCACTTGCAGCAGCCTCAAAGAGGATATCCATGTATCTTTCGGGATCCTCACTGACCGCGGGTGTACCCCCCACTGCATCGGCGAATGAAACAGCCTGATCGATATTGGCCCCAAGCCAATCCAGATCCTGACCAGGGTGTGGCGTCATGAAAGCCACAAGCTGCAGAGTCATCCGATCAGACCAGGCTTCACGCAGTTGTGCCAGGGCCTCAATACCGTTGAACCCGGCATCCTTGTCGACATTGATATGGCTTCTAATCGCTGTCGTGCCACGGGACAGGCACCGTGACATAGTTGTTGTCGCCCGGCGGGTGATGTCGTCCGGCCCAGCGGTTCTGGCATATTTGGCGAAAGCTTCGCGTGCCCCCTGCAGAGTGCCCGACGGGTTTGGGGTAAATTGGAGCACGCCGGTTTTATCCAGATGCTGATGCATGTCTACGAAGCCCGGTGATACCAAACAGGGCGTAGCATCAATGCGCACCGTATCCGCCGATGTATCCAAATTTTGACCAACCGCTGCAATTCGGCCATCCGTACCAATCAAAATATCACTTTTCTCAACCGAACCATCGGTGGAGATGACCCTTCCACCAGCAATCAGGACTGGGTACTGCCCATTCGCAGCAGTTAACGAAGCTTGCTCGCCGAAGGTACTCATTTGCATATCCTCTGCTTGGAGATTCACCGCCAAACTATTCAGGCAACACCATTTCTACAATTTAAATAATTTTTCATATTAATAAATTTATCTAAATTATTTTTTGTGATGATTTACAGGGCATATTTCTCACTTCTCATTGGGAATCCAGTCCTACAGGGTACCAAACGCTGTAGACGCAACCAGCCTCATCAGGCATACCCGAATTGCCGAACCAGAACGGATATCTATGATCAGTTAACGGTATGGGTTTCTGTTTCGATCGGGAGGATCAAACATGTTACACTCACGTGTACTGCGTTATATTGATGAAGTTGCGCGCTGTGGTTCCATCAGGGCGGCTGGTGAACGGCTCAACGTCGCATCATCATCCATCAATAAACATGTGTTGCAACTCGAACAGTGGATCGGTGAACCACTGTTCGAGCGTATGCCACGTGGCCTGAAGCTTACGCCCGCGGGCGAAATCCTTATCGCTCATGTCCGCCGTACGATGAAGGAGTTTTCCCAGGTTGAGTCTGAGATCCGTGATCTCAAAGGGCTGACCGGTGGAGAAGTTGTTGTTGCCACGATGAACGGGCTTGCAGGCAGCATAGTGGCCAAAGCAGCAGCAAGTTTCGGTGTCCGGCATCCACGTCTCAAGATATCCATCCGGATTATGCTCATCCCTGACCTTATCCAAGCCGTACTGGATGGCGAGGTGGATATTGGCTTCGCCTACAACCTGACGGACAACCCGCGCCTGGAGAAGATGGTACAAATGAACTCACGCCTCGGGGCGGTTGTTTCAACAGGCCATCCGATTGCCAACCTCAGGTCCGTGTCCCTGAGTACCTGTCTGACCTACCCATTGATTTTTGCAGACAAGACGATGTTGATCCGGCAGATAGTCTTGCAGGCATTTGAAACAGCCCAATTAGAAATAGAGCCGTCTTTTGAAACCAACTCCATCGAAGCCATGAAAAACATCGCCGCCAACAGTGATGGAATAGCATTCCTGAGCAAATATGACATAATCGAAGAGCGCCGCGATGGAACACTGGCGTATCTGCCCATAAGCGATGCCTCGTTCGGAAAGAACTCGCTGTCGCTAATCCGACGCACGAAAACGGCCCCGGGATTAGCGTCTTCCATGTTTGCAGAATAAATAATCAGCTCGCTCGGCCCGACAAACGGATGACCTGAAGCATAGGACCGGCGACAAATGCCGCCGGTTCCATTGTTCACGGGATAGTTAGGCCATGAAACGGAAACGATGCAGCGAGATGAACAGGCTCAGCAGCTTGTTTACAACCGGTTCGCCTTCGTTGCGGTTTCCCAGGGCCTCAAGGGCACTATCGATGGAATTGGCGCTCGCAATCAGTTCATCCACGCTCATGTTGGCCATGACACCGTAGATTTCCAGCGGCATGACCGCTTTATCTGTCATGTTCTCCGTCACGACACAGGCGCCTGCATAACTGTCCACTCGTTTCAGGCAATGACACATTTCTTTGCTTTCCTGGCCGACAGCCACGAAATAAGGTTTGGGTGCCGGCCAGAAAGTGGCGACTGCACCGCTCTCGAGATTAACCCCCTTGAACAGGCCGTTCACGATATGGCGCTTCCCATCCGCATAGCGCTGCACAATGGACAACCTGCTGTATTTCTGACCATCGAGAACCGGAATGACCTGACCGTTTTCGTAAGGCACCCAAACTTCCTGATAAAACTTGGCGTGTCCCCGACCGTAGACATCAAAGAGGTAAACCTTGGCCGTCTTTCCGTCTTCGGAAATTTCAAGCGGTTCAATATCCAGTTGTTCCGGGCTGAGATCATCCAGCCCCTGCACACCATCCTTGCACATCGCAGAGTAGTCGATTTCCGCGTTGGTTAGCAGCTTGCCGTCTTTTGCTACCAGTTCACCATCCTTGAACACAAACAGCGGGTTGATGTTGGACAGGCTGTCCGTCAGCACGATATCAGCAAAGCGCCCCGGCGTAAGAGAGCCGATCTTATCCTCCATATGGAACGATCTTGCCGTGTTGTAGGTCGCCATCTTGATCGCATGGATCGGGTTAATCCCCATCTCCGCGCAGTAAGAGATGATCCAATCCATATGGCCCGTCTTCAACAAGCGCTGAACCGAAATATTGTCTGTGCAGAGCATAAAGTTATCCGTTGGCCATTTGCGATCAACGATTGAGCGCAACAACACCTTAATGACTTCACTGCTGCCCACACCGAACTTGATATGTGTCGGGAAACCAAAACGGATGCTTTTTTCGATGTCGTCTGCGGTCCAGACATCATGGTTGTTGGATACGCCAATAGCCGGCAGGTAGTTCAGCGTCATGTCAGAAAGCGCCGTAACTCCCCAGTGGCCATTCATGAAGCCCCCTTTCGTACGGACCCATGCAGCTTTGCGAAAGTCGTCATCATCGCCGGAACTGTAGGTAAAATGTTCAAACTCCCCCAGCCCGATGACCGGTTCCATATCCAGAACAGCCTGTGTCACGGAAGCTGCGGTTTTCTTGCCAGGCGCAAAAGCAAACAGGCGATAGGGCAGCTTTTCATAGTCTCGAAACAGGTTCTGCGCCGCCATGACACCTTCGTCTGCCGCCGCACTAAGAAGGTCGAGACACTCCGAGAAAATGGTTGTGGTGCCACATGGAACCATTGCCTCCGCCAGCGCGGTTGGATGAGCCAATTGGGATTCAAAATGGATATGAGCGTCAATCAGACCGGGAATGGCATATAGCCCTTCACCGTCGAATACTTCCTTCACCTTGATTTGGCTTTCATCCGGGTTCAGGGCCACGATCTTCTTGTCGTAGACCAGTATTGATCCTGCGTAGACAGTTTCGCCATGTACATCGAGTATATTGAGGTTTTTGAGCAAGAGATCCGCCTCGGCCTTGCCGTGCAGAATGTCGAATATGCGGCGCACTTTATTGTAGTGTTCGGTTTCGCTATCAATCCTGTCGATCTTGTTCATAATACTCTCCGTGGTGTTGTCTGGCCGATCAACCATCAGGCCCACAGCAACCGCGAAAAGGATGTCGAGGACTCGTTCCAGCCAAATTCGAAGCCTAAGGAACACCCAAAAAGCGCGTCTGAAAAGCGCTATTTTTCGCTCGTAGTGCGCGCTTTTTTAGTGCAGGCAAATTGCTGGAAAGCGGCTCAATTCCGCTCCAGAAGCAAAACCCATCTGCCAATAGGGGCACCATCTGCACCACACACTCAGGGTTGCCAAGGTGAAAAAGCATCGCCCATTCGGAAAATAAATCCTTTAGGTGATTCTATTGAATGCCAACATTAGTGACCGTCAGAAATCGGGTACGAGGGGGCAAACGGGCACGGAATAGCTAATCAGTTTTTCTTTAGCAGCAGTTGAGGTTAGGAGTTTTCGAGGTGGCAATTTTGTTGACAATCTGAGTATTCTCTTGATTTTTAACGCTTCCCAAACAACACTGATCACTGAGTAGAAGCGAACTTGGTACCATCCGTACCCTGGTAATTGCTCTCGTTGATGCAGCAACCTGCGGAGATTAGAGTGATCAAGTCTTCAAACACTTCGAGAAAAACAAAAAGGTCATTGCGGCATCTCAATCGATGGCGTGGCCCTTGGGCACGTCTTTTTTGCAACTCTGCCAACAAGGAGATGAAACGATGAATAGGACTGTTGTTGCAGCGTTTTTCATGAGTGCTCTTTCCGCACCTGCATTTGCCCTGGATCAGGTAACATTCCAGATGGACTGGCTACCTGGTGGAGACAAAGCCGCAATATTTGTCTGCATGGAGCGGGGCTTCTGCGAAGAACATGGCATTGAGATTTCATTGGAATCAGGTCGTGGCTCTTCAGAGTCCCTGACCAAACTCGCCACCGGAATCTCGGACATCGGAAATGCTGACATCGGTGCGCTGATGGCGGCGCGCGTAACTGAGAATATCCCTGTTACAGCGGTAATGTCGTATTACAATCAAGGGCCGCATGCATTCTTTACGCTTGAGGGAAACGGCATTGAAGATTTCGCCGACGTTGCTGGCAAAAGCATTGCCACTTCCCCCTTTACCTCGTCTAATGTCTATCTGCCCCTCGTGTTACGCGATAATGGCCTGTCGGAAGGCGACATATCGCTGACAAAATCGGACCCTGGTGCGCTCAGCCCAATGCTTGCAACCGGCCAAGTTGACGCAATAATTTCGTGGGTAACCGATGTTACACGCTATACACAACAGGCTCGGGATGCTGGGCGTGAGATGATTGTGTTGCCATGGTCTGATGCAGGATTGAAGATGTACTCCGCTTCAATCGTAGCATCGGACAAGTTTTTGGCAGAGAGGCCTGATGTTGCGCGCCGCTTCTTGGCCGCATTGGTCAACTCCGTTAACTACATGCGCGAGAACCCGGACGATGCGGCGAAAGCCGTGACCGAAGCGGTTCCGGAGATGGATCAGCAAACGGCGATTGGGTCACTCAACGACGCGATCAAGCTGATTTTCAATGAGACTACACAGCAAGACGGTCTCGGCGCATTCGAGGCTGACCGCTTGCGGGAAACCTGGGAACGGGTGGCTGCTGCGCAAGAGTTGGATCCCAATGCGGCAAATCCTGAGGATTTCATCGATCGCAGCTTTAGTCCGGAGTTCTGAACAATGACCGCAACCGGAAACTCTCCCGCAATTCAATTCCGAGATACCGCAATCACGTTCGATACGGCATCCGGACCGTTAACCGCACTCAAACACGTCGACTTGGCGATAAACGATCACGAATTCGTGGCAATCCTTGGACCTTCCGGTTGCGGCAAATCGACCTTGATGCGAATAGTTGCCGGTCTTCTGAAACCTACTGAAGGTGAAGTTGACGTACATGGCCAAGAAGTTATCCAGCCAAGAGATGACATTGGGATCGTCTTTCAGAAACCGACGTTGTTGCCATGGGCAACATTGATAGACAACGTCGTTTTCCCAATGAAGCATAAAAATGGTCGTGTGCGCCCAGAAGAACGGGAACGGGCTCATGAACTGCTCGAAATGGTCGGACTATCAAAACTTGAGAAGCGCCGCCCTGATCGACTTTCTGGTGGGATGCAGCAACGCGTGGGAATAGCTCGCGCGTTGTTACATAACCCCGATATCCTTCTAATGGATGAGCCCTTCTCCGCACTTGACGCGCTGACCCGTGAGGAAATGGGACTCGAGCTTCAGAAAATCTGGCAAGAACATAGGAAAACCGTGATGTTCATTACGCATTCCATCGTCGAAGCCGTCATGCTGGCTGACCGAATAATCGTCATGAGTGAAGGCCCAGAGGCCCATGTCGCAGAGGACCTCAAGGTTCCGGCACCTCGCCCGCGAAGCGGGGACTCCATGCGTCTGGCTGAAATGCAGGACCTGGCCGCACATTTGCGTAGCATATTAATGAAAAAGAAAGCCGCCTGACATGAGCACAACATTTCAACATATCAGTCGTGTGCCTGGTCTCTTGCCGGCAATGACCTTCCTTACTATCCTGATTGTCTGGGAATTTGGTACACGCATATTTGCGGTGCCGACCTTCCTGTTACCAGCGCCATCGCGCATTGCGGATGGGTTTGATTCCGTTTCCGCATCGCGTTGGGTGGAGCATGTTTGGGCAACACTACGAGTAGCCCTGTTGGGATTCGTTGCTGCAATCGTCATATCGTTGCCTCTAGCGATTCTCTTGACCCGCTTTAAAACGGTTTCGAGAGGAATTTACCCGCTGTTGGTGGTCATTCAATCGACACCGATTGTCGCCGTTGCTCCTATCATTATCGTGACACTTGGTTCCGGAGACTCTTCGCGAATCCTCATCACTTTCATGATTTCCTTCTTCCCGTTGGTTGTGTCGATGACAACCGGTTTGAGGGCAACACCAGAAGAGCTGATTGAGCTTTCGCACAGCCTCAGGGCATCTGTAATCCGGGAATTCACCCAGATCCGCATCCCCTTTGCAATTCCGTACATATTCTCCGGATTGAAAATTTCTGTCACGTTATCGGTTATCGGAGCGGTGGTCGCAGAATTCGTTGCGGCAGAGAAAGGGATTGGCTACTTCATCCAGTTCTCAACCTCATTGTTCAAGATTCCGCAAGCCTGGGCCGGGTTGGGAATTCTAGTGTTAATGTCTCTTGGGTTGTTTCAGATCATCGCCCAACTGCAACGCATCGTTTTTCCCTGGAGCCTTCCGCGGGAAAGAAAATAAGCTAATCGCCACCGCGTCCTACGCCGGGTGCGGTGGCAAAACATTCATTCCACGTAACGACAGCGCTGATGCGACATCATTCGAAACGGCATGACCCATGCGGTTTTCCTGAACCAAAGGGCGGGCGCAGGGGCGGTATTTACAGACATACGGTGTTAGAGCCGTTCAGCCTAGACATCTTGGAATATCGTTAACAGAAATGCCACGCCTCACTTCTTTTATTCCTCTGATCTTTGTCCTCATCTGGAGCACGGGCTTTATTGGGGCTAAGTTTGCGCTGCCATTTATCGAACCATTCTTACTCCTTGTGGTCCGTTATTTCCTGGTGATCCTGATTGTTGGCGCTGCGTTGATTGTGGTTCCCGGAACACGAATTGAATTGTCCGACGCAGTTTTTCAGGTGTTCGTGGGGATTTTCCTGCACGGTTTTTATCTGGCTGGCGTTTTTTACGCGATAGGTGCGGGGATGCCCGCCGGATCCGTTGCGGTGATTGTCGGCTTACAACCCCTGCTTACCACTGCAATCGGGAGATACTGGCTTCAACAAGCTGTCAGTCACCGCCAGACGATCGGGTTGGTCTTGGGGCTTTTCGGCGTGATCCTTGTGGTGATTGGCGCAGGGCAGATGACCCGCGGGGCAGTTAGTGGGCCCGGTCTTCTTGCGACATTCATTGCTCTGTTCGGGATTTCCATAGGGACTGTCCTTCAGAAGGAACGGGGCGGTGAAGTTCGGCCCAGAACCGGCTTGCTACTTCAGTATATTGGTGCTCTCGCGGTCACGCTTCCGCTTACCCTGCTTTGGGAAACCCAAACGGTCGAGATAACAATGACTTTACTACTCTCCTTGGCCTGGCTTGTGTTGGGCTTGTCAATATTGGCAATCTGGCTGTTGTTGGTGATGATCAAAGTCGGACAGGTTGCACGGATATCAAGCTACTTTTATCTGGTTCCTCCGGCTACCATCCTTCAGGCTTGGCTGTTTTTTGGAGAGACGCTGACTCTCGTTTCTGCTATCGGCGTTCTGGCCGCAATCGTCAGTGTCTATCTGATTACATGACCATTGCAGCGGTGTTTACTTTCGTTTCGGTCGACCATTTCCTCCAGTAAGCTGCCGAAACGGCCTGACTTCAGCGCCCACTAGGCCGATTTTTTTAGGGGGGGAGCTACGAAGGATTTCAGCAAATTGTTTCTGAAATACCACTTCGGTGTAGGTTTCAACTGTCGTGTGCTTACCGACTCTCTGCCCAGCCGAAAAACAACCAGGATTGGCGTTCCCCCTGATCCCCGCCTTTCGGCAGTTCTCCTCGGCGGGCGTACTTTCCTCGTCCTGTTCTCAAATGAGCCTTTTTGCAGTACTAGGCTCACCATTAAATAGTGAGGAATATTCCTAAGTGATATTGACAGGGCAAGTGGACGGCTATTACTTAGGAGTATGGCTAAGTTTGATTCGAACCTCGATCTGTGTTTCTCCGCGCTCGGTGATCCGACGCGGCGAATGATCCTGCAACGCCTTGCTCGCGGTGAGGCAAGCGTCAGTGAACTGGCGGCACCGCACGACATGGCGCTGCCTTCCTTCATGGGACATCTAAGGAAACTGGAGGATGCCGGGCTGATCACATCGAACAAGCAAGGCAGAACACGCATATGCGAATTGTCCCCGGGCGCTTTCACGCCAGCCAAAGACTGGTTGAGCGAACAAAGCGCAGTCTGGGAAGGGCGCCTTGATCGCCTTGATGATTACGTCACCAACCTCATGAAAGAACGGGAAAAATGAAACTCAATCCAGAAACCGACCTCAGCTTTACCCGCGCGATCAACGCGCCCAGATCGGTGCTTTGGGAGTGCTGGACGACGCCAGAGCACATCATGAATTTCTTCATGCCCAAACCCCATAGTCTCGACACCTGCGAGATTGATTTGCGGGTCGGCGGCAAATTCAACACGGTGATGAATATCGACGGTAAACTGATGAAGAACACAGGTGTCTATCTCGAAGTCGTGGACTGCGAACGGCTTGTCTTCACCGACGCCTATAGCGAAGGCTGGGCGCCGGCCCCCGACCCGTTCATGACTGCCATCGTCGCGTTCAAGGACGATGAGAACGGCGGCACCATCTACACGGCGACCGCGCGGCATCGTTCACCGGAGGCGCGCCAGACCCATGAGGATATGGGTTTTTTCGATGGGTGGGGAACCGTCGCCACGCAGCTTGAAGAATACGCCCAGTCGCTGGCGAAACGCTGAAGAGGCCACATCATGACGTCTGAATCCCCGCAGCCGGTTAAGGGTCCGGCCTCCTATTTTCCATCCATCGAGAAGAAATACGGGCGACCGATCTCCGAGTGGAAGTCCCTCATTCGGGAAAACACGGACAAAAAGCATATGGAACTCGTCGTCTGGCTCAAGGCGGAGCACGGCATGGGGCACGGACACGCCAACGCGCTGGTTGCGCACACGTTCGCCGAAGACAAGACAACCAGAGGATAATCGCGATGAATACACAGAAAATGATCTGGATCGGCCGCATTCTGAGCGGCATCTTTGCGGCCTTCCTGCTGGCCGCCTCCATCGCGCCGAAACTGGCCGGGGCCGATGTTGCCGCGAATTCCCTGCGCGATCTGGGCTGGCCGGATGGCTATGTTCTAATGATCGGACTGATCGAACTGGCCTGCCTTGTCCTCTACCTGATACCGCGCACAAGCATTCTGGGGGCGATTTTGATGATGGGTCTGCTTGGCGGCGCGATGGCCACGCAGATCCGCGTCGAAAACCCGCTGTTCAGCCATATCCTGTTCAGCCTCTACCTGGGGCTGTTCATGTGGGGTGGCCTGTGGCTGCGCAATGCCGCCTTGCGCAGGCTGTTTCCGCTCCATAACACCGGGGAACGCCGTGGCGCTCACAGCTGAGATCGAGGCCCTGACCCTGTTCGTCGAAGATCTGTCCGCGGGGCGGAGTCTGTCCGCAGGTTCGGCGATGACATCTGCTTTGATATCTGATCAAGACGCGTTTTCCGCCGTCTGGTCAGAACAGCGCGAACAGTTCTCTTCGCTCTAAACCGGGCACCCAACCCCAGCAAATTCGTACCGTGGAAACCCGAAACTGGGACTCAGGCCAGATCTTGGCCCGAAATATGCTCTCGATTGAGTCTCAGTTGAAGAGTTGGGAAGCCAAGCGCCCGAAATCACGCGACTAATGGGTGGGAACTTCCCCACGTTGAAAAATAACGAAGTCCTGGCAGGGGTTGAGGGACTCGAACCCACGACCCTCGGTTTTGGAGACCGATGCTCTACCAACTGAGCTAAACCCCTAGGCCAAGGCCGGAACTACGCCAAGCTTCGACGGGAATCAAGTGTGGTTTGACGCATTTGGGCTGCCGATGCACAATCATTGGCGGAAATGTCATTTGGAACCTGGACCGACAAAGCCTATGTCCTGAGAACCATTAGCCAAAGGATCACATCATGGCCGTTCCCAAACCTCTCACTTGCGCCTTGGTATTGCTGTTGTCATCGGGCGCTCTGTTTGCCGGGTCGGATCATCTCGACCAATCGGTTGAAACCGCCCTGCGGGAATATCGGGTTGAGGCCAATATCAGCAACCTCAGCACACATCAGAAAACCATGATCCTGAATGCTGCTTACAGTGGCCGGGAAAGCGGCCGCCGAATGCGGGTGCTGCGGGCGGTGAATGGCGGGGTGCTGGATAAGATTTTCAACTGATCATCTTCGTCGGAGAAAACCCCTTTTGTGTCGGGCTGACACACAGTAAAAGACCGCCCCTTTGGGCGGTCTTTCCGTTGTTTGACCGGTGGTCCTCTTCGAACCCAAGAGGGCTTATTCGTGGATTTTGGAGACCACGC